>JBDRPZ010000111.1:0-49816 GCA_043826585.1 Pseudomonadota bacterium | reverse complement strand
AGGTCACCGATCGCCCAGTTCATCGAGCCGCCGTCACCGAAGGCCAGCGAGTAACCGTACACCACCCACAGGATGGAGATCAGCGCGAAGATGCCGAACACTTGAGACAGGACGGACAGCATGTTCTTGGCGCGCACCAGGCCACCGTAGAACAGGGACAGACCCGGAACGATCATCAGGATAACCAGCAGTGTGGACAGCATCATCCAAGTGGTGTCGCCTTTATCGGGTACGGGCGCAGCGGCAGCAGCTGCTTCAGTTGTTGCCATAGCCGCTTCGGCTACCGGCATGGCTTCCTCGGCGAACGAGGGGCTGACTGCGCCGAACATCACGGCCAGCAGCATGAAAGAAGCGAGTAGTTTCTTCATTTCCATTCTCCTTAAAGGGCTTCCGGACCGACTTCGCCGGTACGGATGCGGATCACTTGTTCGAGGTCTTGCACGAAGATCTTGCCGTCGCCGATCTTGCCGGTCTGGGCTGCTTTCTCGATCGCCTCGAGTACGCGATCCAACTGGTCTGCCTTGATCGCTGCTTCCAGCTTGATCTTGGGCAGGAAATCCACCACATATTCCGCGCCGCGATACAGCTCGGTATGGCCCTTCTGGCGACCGAAACCTTTTACTTCGGTGACGGTGATGCCTTGCACGTCCATGGCGGACAGCGCTTCACGCACCTCGTCCAGCTTGAACGGCTTGATGATTGCAGTAATCATTTTCATCATGACTCTCCTTGAGATTTCCGATTCGTTTGCCGTTCTCTTATTGAGTCCGGCGGAGGGGCGGCGAACCGCCCCCGGTTAATTACATGGATTTGCTGATTGCGAGAACCAGAGTGCCTTTGGCCAGATCATTACCTTGACCATCAACCAGACCGCCAGTCACGTTGGCCTTGCTGTACATCGCGCTGAAACCGTAACCACCGATCTCTTTGGAGACGCTGAAGTTAACGTCGGTGTAGTCGGAAGACGAGTTGTTGGCGACGGTCTGCTTGCCGTAGTGAGCACCCAGAGAGATACCAGCGTCTTCCAGATCGTAGCTCGCGCTCAGGTCGAAGTAGCCGCTGCCGCTGGAGTTAGCCACGCCGAACAGGTTGCCGGTGCTGCGAGAGTACTTGGCAGTGAGGAACATGTAGCTGACCGAACCATAGATCTCAGTGGTATTGGCAGTCAGAGCCGTGCCGTAGTCGGCTGGGTAGTTGTATGCCAGCACGCCCACGTCGTAGCCGATGTCTGCAGCTTCACCGGAATAACCCAGGTATGTGTCGAGTTCAGTACCTGCGCTGTTCACAGCACTGTTGCCGTCGCTGATCCAGCTGATGCTGGAACCCCAGATGCCGGCATAGACGCCGCTCTCGTGAGCGTAGTCGAAACCGCCTTGTATTGCCGGCTTGTTAGCAGTTTGCGAGATGCCGCGATACAGGTAGTTGGATGTGATGCTCACGTTTGCGCTGAAAGGAGATTCAGCCATAGCGGGCACAGCAAAGGTAGCAGCCAGAGCAGCAACAAGCAGGTTTTTCTTCAACATGGTATTTCCTTTCGTTAAGTTTAAAACGGGATAAAAAGTATCCACGCTTTCCCTACAGCAGCAACCGTGCCAACTCGCAAAAACCCCGTAATGGCGGGGTTTGTGGCGATTTTGTGAAAAGCGGTGCACGCGGATGGTGCACCGAGTAAGCGCGGATTTCGGTGTTGGCGCACACTGTTGGTGCGGCGGTTCCGACACGTTACCGATAAGGTCGGCCGATTGCGGGAGGAGCCGCCTTGCCGCGCCTTCTTTAGTATGAGGATTCAAGCCGTACGCTGTAGAGGTGGCAGATTTTGATACACTGCGCCCACACCAAAAACAGGGAGAAGCACCATGCTGAACGCGAAGTTCTTTGAAGATATGTCGTCCAAACTGAACGAAGCCGTGGCCAACAGCCCGGCCAAGGACTTTGAGAAGAACGCCCGCGCCTTGCTGGCACAGGGATTCTCCAAACTGGATCTGGTGACACGCGAGGAATATGAGGTGCTGGCGCAGCGCGTGGACAAGCTGGAAGCGCGCTTGGCCGCACTGGAGTCCAACAAGTAAATCACCATGAGCCTTGCTGTTCTTTACAGCAGAGGTTTGTCGGGCATGGAGGCCGCGCTGGTCACGGTCGAAGTGCACCTGGCCAACGGGCTGCCGCAATTCACTATCGTCGGCTTGCCCGAGGCAGAAGTCAAAGAGAGCAAGGATCGTGTACGCGCCGCCTTGCAGAATTGCCAATTCGAATTCCCCGCCCGCCGCATCACCGTCAATCTGGCGCCCGCCGACCTGCCCAAGGAAAGCGGGCGTTTCGATCTGCCCATCGCGCTCGGTATTCTTGCCGCTTCAGGACAGATACCCGCCGACAAATTGAATGAATATGAATTCGCAGGCGAGCTGGCGTTAACCGGCGAGTTGCGTCCGATACGCGGCGCGTTGGCGATGACCTATCGCGCTGCGAACAGCGGTCGTGCTTTCGTGTTGCCTGAAGCGAATGCCGCCGAGGCCGCGCTGGTGGAGGATGCGGCGGTGTATCCCGCACGTTCCTTGTTGCAGGTTGCCGCGCATCTCGCCGGACGCGAAGCGATCGAACGCTTCATCCCACAAGTGGAAAGTGCCGCGCCGAACTACCCGGATATGAAGGAAGTGAAAGGGCAGACGGCTTCCAAGCGCGCACTGGAGATCGCAGCCGCAGGGTCGCATTCGGTGCTGATGAGCGGCCCGCCCGGTACGGGCAAGAGCATGCTGGCCGCGCGTTTCCCCGGCATCCTGCCGGCGATGACACAGGAAGAAGCTTTGGAAAGTGCGGCGATGCAATCGCTGGGCGGCGCTTTTGAGTTGGAGCGCTGGAAGACGCGCCCCTACCGCGCGCCCCACCACACAGCCAGTGCGGTCGCGCTGGTAGGCGGCGGCAGCAACCCGCGACCGGGCGAGATATCGGTGGCGATGCACGGCGTGTTGTTTCTGGATGAGCTGCCTGAATTTGATAGAAGTGTGCTGGAAGTGCTGCGCGAACCGCTGGAGAGTGGGCGCATCACCATCTCGCGTGCGGCGCGGCGCGCCGACTTCAAAGCGCAGTTCCAGCTGGTCGCGGCGATGAACCCCTGCCCCTGCGGCTTTCTGGGTCATTTCAACGGCAAATGCCGCTGCACGCCGGACCAGATCGCGCGCTATCGCGGCAAGATATCCGGCCCCTTGCTGGATCGCATCGACATTCAGATTGAAGTGCCGGCGGTGCCACAGGAAGACTTGCTGAGGCAATCGGAAAGTGAAGACAGCGCTGCTATTCAGTTACGTGTCGAAGCGGCGCGCCAGCGCCAACTCGTCAGGCAGGGCAAGCCGAATGCGCAACTTTCAGTGAGCGAAATAGATACGCATTGCGCACCAGACTCGCAAGGTGAAGCGTTATTGCGTCAAGCCATCAGCAAACTGAACCTGTCCGCTCGCGCTTATCACCGCATCCTCAAAGTCGCGCGCAGCATCGCCGATCTGGCAGCGAGTAAAGACATCCAGACGGCACACCTCGCCGAGGCTGTGCAGTATCGTAGGATGGACAAGACCGGTTAGACAGTTGGTAATACTTGGAAGTGGGCGCGCTAACTTAGTGCTTGGACTTGGGTACTGAAGGTACGTACTTGGCATCCTCGTGCAGGATGTGATTGAACAGCCAGGTCACCATCAGATTGTTCAATTCGATAGAGGCGTTTTCGCTGCTGTCGAAACTGTCGCGCAATTCGCGCACCTGTTCGGCGAACTGTTCGTGCATTACTCTATGCTCGCTTAGCTGGCCGTAGTTGTAGTCGTCCAGCATGCCTTCCTCGAAAGCGAAATGCGTCAGGGTGTAATCGACCAACTCGTCGATGACGTCCTTCACTGCCGCTTTCCCGGCGTTGCTGTTGTGCACGCTGTAAAGCTTGTTGATGTAGTCGACGATACGTTTGTGCTGGTTGTCGATGA
This sequence comes from Pseudomonadota bacterium, assembly GCA_043826585.1. Taxonomy (GTDB): domain Bacteria; phylum Pseudomonadota; class Gammaproteobacteria; order Burkholderiales; family Gallionellaceae; genus Sideroxyarcus. The sequence goes on along the minus strand of JBDRPZ010000111.1, from coordinate 45,854 downwards.
CATCGATGCCGGTGTTCAGGTTGTCTGTCCAGATCAATTTTTTCATGTTGCCCCTCCTGATATCAGCCTATTAGGCAAGTAATGTTTTCCTATCCGAACAGCCTGGCAAACAGGCCGCGCTTGCGTTCGACGAAATCCTGCTTCTGCGCAAGGTATGCCTTAACGGATTCAACATAGTCGTTGTCATCGCGTTTGATGTGGTTGAACAGCCAGGTCACCAACAAGCTGTTCAGACCTTTGATCACATCCTCCCCCTGCTCCGCGCGTTTCTGAAAATCAGCGATGCGCTTGGTGAACAGTTCGTGGACTTTCTTGTGGGATGTCAGGAAAGGATACTTTGCCTCCTCCTGCAAGCTTTCTTCAAAGCCGAAATGCGAGATGGTGTAATCGACCAAGTCGTTGAGTAACCAGGATATCTCTTCGTTCGACATGCCGTTCGAGCGGGCGTCATCCAGTTGGTTGATGTACTCGACGATGCGGCGATGCTGTTGGTCTATGACTTCGATGCCGACGTTGAGCTGTTCGGTCCATACGAATTTGGCCATTGAATCTCCAAGGATTTCCGCGGATTGCGTAACTTCGTCCGTGTGCATTAGACAAAAGTCACATTTATAGTAGTGATATTTCCCGGCATCAGCAAGCGACAAAAGCGTACATGCTAGAATTCGCGCCTCTCGCAAGGCCCATAAAATATGAACAACACAGCACATCCCATCGAAAACCTCCTGCAACAACGCATACTCATCCTCGACGGCGCTACGGGCACCATGATCCAGCGACACAAGCTGACCGAGGCTGACTATCGCGGCGAGCGTTTTGCAGACTGGCCTAGCGACCTGAAGGGCAATAATGACCTGCTGGTGATCACCAAGCCGGAAGTCATCAAGAACATCCACCGCGAGTATCTCGCGGCAGGCGCGGACATCGTTGAAACCAACACCTTCGGCGCCAACGCCACCACGCTCAAAGCCTATGGCATGGAAGCGCTCAACTATGAGTTGAACGTGGCCGGTGCCAGATTGGCGCGCGAGGCATGCGACGAATTTGCCACGCCGGACAAGCCGCGTTTTGCCGCAGGCGTACTCGGCCCTACCGACAAGACAGCGACCATCTCGCCTGACGTGAACGACCCGGCGGCGCGCAACATCAGTTTTGACCAATTGGTGAGCGATTACTCCGACGCCACGCGCGGCCTGATGGACGGCGGCGCGGACCTGATCCTGATCGAAACCATCTTCGACACGCTGAACGCCAAGGCCGCCATTTTCGCGGTGCAGTCGGTATTCGAAGAGCGCGGTACTTCGCTACCGATCATGATCTCCGGCACTATCACCGACGCTTCCGGCCGCACCCTGACCGGTCAGGTGACCGAGGCCTTCTACACCTCGCTGGCGCATGCCAAGCCGATCTCCATCGGCCTTAACTGCGCGCTGGGTGCCGAGGAGTTGCGCCAGTACGTGGAGGAACTGTCGCGCGTCGCTAATTGCTATGTGAGCGCCCACCCCAACGCAGGTCTGCCCAATCCATTGGCCGAGACAGGCTACGACGACACGCCAGAGAACATGGCGGGCCACATCAAGGAATGGGCCGAAAGCGGCTTCCTCAACATCATCGGCGGCTGCTGCGGTACCTCACCCGATTTCATCAAAGCTATTGCCGACACGGTGAAGGACATCGCGCCGCGCAAGATCCCGAGCAATCCGGTCGAGTGCCGTTTGTCCGGTCTGGAACCGTTCAACATCGGCGACCAGTCGCTGTTCGTCAACGTCGGTGAGCGCTGCAACGTGGCGGGTTCTGCCAAGTTCAAGCGCCTGATCATGGAAGGCCAGTACGAGGAAGCACTGGAGATCTGCAAGCAGCAGGTCGAGACCGGCGCGCAGGTCATCGACATCAACATGGACGACGCCATGCTGGACGGTCAAGCCGCGATGGTGAAGTTCCTCAAGCTGATCGCATCCGAGCCGGACATCTCCAAGGTGCCGGTGATGATCGACTCCTCCAAGTGGGAGATCATCGAGGCGGGCCTTAAGTGCGTGCAGGGCAAGTCCATCGTCAATTCCATCTCGCTCAAGGAAGGCGAAGAGAACTTCATCAAGTACGCGACGCTGGTGAAGAAATACGGCGCGGCCGCGGTGGTGATGGCTTTCGACGAAGCGGGCCAGGCCGACACCTATGCGCGCAAGACCGAGATCTGCAAGCGCAGCTACGACATTCTGGTGAACCAGGTCGGCTTCCCGCCTGAAGATATCATCTTCGACCCGAACATCTTCGCGATCGCGACCGGTATCGAAGAGCATGACAACTACGCCGTGGACTTCATCGAAGCAACCGCGTGGATACATAACAACCTGCCCTACGCCAAGATCAGCGGCGGCGTGTCCAACGTGTCGTTCTCCTTCCGCGGCAACGAGCCGGTGCGCGAAGCCATCCACACCGTGTTCCTGTACCACGCGGTCAAGGCGGGCATGAACATGGGCATCGTCAATGCCGGACAGCTCGGCGTGTACGAAGAACTGCCGAAGGATCTGCGCGAAGCGGTCGAGGACGTGGTGCTGAACCGCAGCCCAGATGCGGGTGAGAAGCTGGTCACGCTGGCCGAGAACTTCAAAGGCGGCGGCAAGGCACAGGTCGAAGACTTGGAATGGCGCAAAGGCACGGTGCAGGAACGTCTGACCCACGCACTGGTGCGCGGCATCACCACCTTCATCGTCGAAGACACCGAAGAGGCGAGGCTGCAAGCAACGCAACCGGTGGACGTGATCGAAGGCCCGCTGATGACCGGCATGAACGTGGTCGGCGACCTGTTCGGCGCAGGCAAGATGTTCCTGCCGCAGGTGGTGAAATCGGCGCGCGTGATGAAGCAAGCCGTGGCGCATCTGATTCCCTACATCGAAGCGGAGAAACTGCGTTCCGGCGACACCAAGCCCAAGGGCAAGATACTGATGGCGACTGTCAAGGGCGACGTGCACGACATCGGCAAGAACATCGTGACAGTAGTACTTCAATGCAACAACTTCGAGGTCATCAACATGGGCGTGATGGTGCCGTGTCAGCAGATCCTCGACACCGCGCGCGAGCACAACGTGGACATCATCGGCCTGTCCGGTCTGATCACGCCCTCGCTGGAAGAGATGGCGCATGTGGCGAAAGAGATGGAGCGACAGGGCTTCACTATCCCGCTGCTGATCGGCGGCGCTACCACCTCGCGCGTGCATACCGCCGTGAAGATCGAACCGAACTACCCGAGCGGCACCGTGGTGTACGTCACCGATGCCTCGCGCGCCGTGGGTGTGTGCAGCAACTTGCTTTCATCCACTTTGCGTGACGATTACGTCGCGGAACTCAAGGCCGACTACCAGGCCGCGCGCGAACAGCACGAAGGCAAGCAGGGCAAGGCCAGCTATGTCACGCTGGACGAAGCGCGCAAGCACGGCCTGAAGACCGACTGGAAGAACTACACACCGCCCAAGCCCAAGCTGCTCGGCGTGCAGAAGCTGGAGAACTACCCGCTGGATGCGCTGGTGGAATTCATCGACTGGACGCCGTTCTTCCAGGCATGGGAGCTGGCGGGTCGTTATCCGAAGATATTGCATGACGAAGTGGTTGGCGAAGAAGCCACCAAGCTGTTTGCGGATGCGCAGGCCATGCTGAAGAAGCTGGTCAAGGAAAAATGGCTCACTGCCAACGCCGTATTCGGTCTGTTCCCGGCGAATACAGTGAATGCGGACGACATCGAGATCTACAGCGACGACAAGCGCAAGAACGTGGCGATGACCTGGCACAACCTGCGCCAGCAGACCAAGAAGCCCGCCGACATCCCCAACTACTGCCTGGCCGATTACATCGCGCCCAAAGACAGCAAGGTCAAGGACTACATCGGCGGCTTCGCGGTGACTGCAGGTATCGGCATCGAGAAGAAAATGAAGGAGTTCGAGAAAGCCAACGACGACTACAGCGCCATCATGATGCAAGCGCTAGCCGACCGTCTGGCCGAAGCCTTCGCTGAACACCTGCACATGCGCGTGCGCCGCGAGTTCTGGGGCTATGCGGAAGATGAAGCCTTGAGCAACGAAGACATCATCGCCGAGAAATATCGCGGCATCCGCCCCGCCCCCGGCTATCCCGCCTGCCCTGAGCATAGCGAGAAGGGCCCACTGTTCGAGTTGCTGCAAGCACCCAAGAACGCAGGCATCACGCTCACCGAAAGTTTTGCGATGCTGCCCACTGCGGCAGTGAGCGGCTTCTACTTCTCACACCCCGAGGCGAAGTATTTCGCTACCGGCAAAGTGGACAAGGAGCAGGTGGCGGACTATGCCAAGCGCAAGGGCTGGACAGTGGAAGAAGCGGAGCGGTGGTTGGCGCCGGTGTTGAGTTACTAGGGAATGGATTGTGAAAGTAAATACGGAAGCATTTGCTAGATACCATTCTGCTAAAGAGTCTTTGGCGGAATATATGCAAATTGGGGCTGCGGCTATTCAATTGCTAAAGACAAATATATCAGTAACGAACGGGGCCGCTTTACTAGGGCAGTTTGTTGATGCATGCGATATGCCACATTGGGGAGAAGGGAAGCGTTTTCCAAATCCAATAAATAAAACCCAAGAAATTAGTGAAATGCTGTGTAGGCATGTACTAGTTCAACAAATTTCTGCTTTTGATTTGTTTAGTAGAAATTGCATTTCAGACTTCTCTAGGTTTTCAAAATGGGCTAGCAATAATTGTCCTAACCTAAAGCATGAACATGCATATGCAGCAAAATCCATACAGAACAATTGGCACGTATCTCCATGTTGCAATGAAGTAACAGACAAACTTGGAGATCTAAAGGAACGGCTCAATCAGCTTCAACAATACACTCATTGGAAACCGTCACAAAAACTTGAGTCGATAATTCCTCTTTTTCATCTTGCAAGAAGGATAAGAAACAGAATTGTTCATAGTGATGGAATTATTGGCTCAGACCTTGAGGAATACTCAAAGAGCAACGAAACAAGCAGCGCCTTCACAAGTTTTGCGAAGGGCTATACCAAATCCGCACCACCACTCCTGCCAGTTTTCACAAAAGGCGAAATGCTGTGTATTGCGCCAGTACATGCAATTTTTTTTGGCGCGGTTGTTTACGAAATCGCAAAAGAAATTAATCAATTTATTTGCTCTAAGATGGACGACGACGATATGGTCAAGATGGCGTTTCACTATGGCTGCCTTGTTGAGACGCATCCATTCAGAACGATTCGTCACAAGACTACCGAAGCGAGGATTAAACATTTCCTTAGTTCTCGCTATAACTATAAGAGCACTTTGAAAATGAAAGACATTTCAGTTTCACTCAACAAACATAAGGTTTCAAATAAGGATGCAACTCTGCTCTGGAGAGTTGCAGTTGATAGACACAATTTCTTAGCAAACAAATAAGGGGATTTTCCATGACCGACCTCATCAAAACTGACATCAACCTAGGCGAAGGCGCAGAAGCGCAAGCCGGACAGACCGTCATCGTGCATTACACCGGCTGGCTGTTTGACGAAAGCGCGGAAGGCAACAAGGGCACGAAGTTCGATAGCTCGCTCGACCGCAATGATCCATTCTCTTTCCCGCTGGGTGGCGGCCGCGTCATCAAGGGTTGGGACGAGGGCGTGGCGGGTATGAAGGAAGGCGGTCAGCGCACCTTGGTGATTCCTCCCGAGATGGGCTATGGCCCGCGCGGTGCAGGTGGCGTGATTCCGCCGAACGCGACGCTGGTGTTCGATGTGAAGCTGTTGAAGGTCATCAAGACCGACATGATCGACACCAAGGACGGCGAAGGTGAAGAGGCGCAGTCCGGACAGAACGTGAGCGTGCAATACACCGGCTGGTTGTTCGACAAGAACGCGGAAGGCAACAAGGGAGCCAAGTTCGACAGCTCGCTCGACCGCAACGAACCTTTTGAATTCCCGCTGGGCATGGGTCATGTGATCCAGGGCTGGGACGAAGGCGTGCAGGGCATGAAAGTGGGCGGACAACGTACACTGATCATTCCGCCGGAGATGGGTTATGGCCCGCGCGGTGCAGGCGGCGTGATCCACGGCAATGCGACGCTGGTGTTCGAAGTCGAACTGCTGGGCGTGAACTAAATGAAGCGACTTAGCTTCATTCCGTTCGCCGTGCTGATTGGCGCGAGCAGCCTGTTGTTCAGTGCGTGCTCACAAGCAGAGTTGCCAGCAGCCAAGCCGAGCAACGTGAAAGAACTGATGCAGATCGAAGTCAAACCGGGGGCAGGTGCAGTCGCCAATGCCGGGCAAATGGTTTCGGTGCATTACACCGGTTGGTTGTATGACGAAGCCGCGCCGGCACACAAAGGCAGGAAGTTCGACAGCTCCCGTGACCGCAACCGTCCGTTCGATTTTCCGCTCGGTGCGGGTCAAGTCATCAAGGGCTGGGACGAAGGCGTGCAGGGCATGAAAGTGGGCGGCCAGCGTACTTTGGTCATCCCGCCTGCGTTCGGCTATGGCGCCCGTGGTGCGGGCGGTGTGATCCCGCCCAATGCGACGCTGGTGTTCGACGTGGAGTTGCTCGCAGTCAAATAAACACGCCGGCCAAACTGGCGTAACATTCCGCAGTGACAATATGCAACCAAGGAGTGGCTAATGTTCCAGATTCGGGTTCACGGGCGTGGCGGTCAGGGGGTGGTGACTGCTACGGAGATGTTGTCGGTGGCGGCATTCGAGGAAGGCCGCCATGCGCAGGCTTTCCCCAGTTTCGGTTCTGAGCGCACGGGCGCGCCGGTGGTGGCGTTCTGCCGCCTCGACGACAAGGAGATCCGCCTGCGCGAGCCCATCATGGAACCGGATGCGCTCATCATCCAGGACCCTACCCTGCTGCATCAGATCGATGTGTTCGCAGGGCTCAAGGCGGACGGTTACGTGCTGCTGAATTCGGCGCACAGTTTCGAGCATCTCGGTCTCGGCGAGCTGGTGCAGCGCATGGGACATTCCCGCCTCGCCGCCCTGCCCGCTACCGAACTCGGCCTCAAACATATCGGCCGCCCCATTCCCAACGTTCCCCTGATCGCCGGTTTCGCGGCGCTGTCCGGCATGTTCAAGCTGGAATCGGTAGTGAAAGCGATCAACGAGAAATTTTCCGGCAAGGTAGCCGAAGGCAACATTGCGGCCGCGACCGAGGCTTACGAACTGGTGAAGCAACAGATGAAGGAGGCAACACATGCTTAAGCAGATGGAAGGCTCCAAAGCCGTCGCCGAGGCGATCGCGCTGTGCCGCCCGGAAGTGATCTGTGCCTACCCGATCTCGCCGCAGACGCACATCGTCGAGGCGCTGGGCGAGATGGTGAAATCCGGCGAGCTGCAACCGTGCGAGTTCATCAACGTGGAGAGCGAGTTCGCTGCGATGTCGGTGGCCATCGGTTCCTCGGCAGCAGGTGCACGCTCCTATACCGCCACGGCGTCGCAAGGCCTGCTGTTCATGGTGGAGGCGGTCTACAACGCGTCCGGCCTTGGCTTGCCCATCGTGATGACCGTCGCCAACCGCGCCATCGGCGCGCCGATCAACATCTGGAACGACCATTCCGATTCCCTCTCGCAACGCGATTCCGGCTGGATGCAGCTGTTCGCCGAGACCAACCAGGAAGCGGTCGATCTGCACATCCAGGCGTTCAAGCTGGCGGAGGAACTCTCCATGCCGGTGATGGTGTGCATGGACGGCTTCATCCTCACCCACGCCTTCGAGCGCGTGGACATCCCGACGCAGGAACAGGTGGATGACTTCCTGCCGCCGTATGAACCGCGCCAGTCGCTCGATCCCAAGGAGCCCATCTCCATCGGCGCGATGGTCGGGCCGGAAGCGTTCATGGAAGTGAAATACCTGGCGCATGCCAAGCAACTGCAAGCACTGGAACTGATCCCGCAATACGCCGCCGAGTTCAAGGAGAAGTTCGGGCGCGACAGCGGCGGGCTGGTGCGGACATATCGCACCGAGGATGCCGAGACCATCGTGGTGGCGCTGGGTTCGGTGCTGGGCACCATCAAGGATGTGGTGGACGACCTGCGCGAGCAGGGCCACAAGATCGGCGTGCTGGGCATCATCAGCTTCCGCCCCTTCCCCATGGAGCAGGCACGCGAAGCCCTGAAGAATTGCAAACGCTTCGTGGTAGTGGAGAAGCATCTGGCTGTGGGACTGGGCGGCGTGCTCACCACGACACTGCGCATGGCCGTGGCCGGTCTGAAGCTCACCGGCTATACCGCGATCGCCGGATTGGGTGGTCGCTCCATCCCCAAGTCGTCGCTGCAAGACCTGTTCCTGAAAGCGGAAGCCGACAGTCTGGAATCCATCACCTTCGTCGATCTGGACTGGGACGTGGTCAACAAACAGCTGGAGCGCGAGAAGCAGAACCGCCACTCCGGCCCTATCGCCGAGAACATCCTGTACGACAAGGGCATGTCTTCGTCTGCGAAGTTCGGTTGAGGAGAGCGCAATGGGATATCAGACCGTCAAGTTCTACCAGACCGGCACCTACACCGTGGGCAACCGCCTGCTCGCGCCGGATGAGCGCAGCGTGCAGGCCGGTGAACTGCGCAGCAACTCCATCAACTCCGGCCACCGCGCCTGTCAGGGTTGTGGCGAGGCGCTCGGTGCACGTTATGCCATCGACGCCGCGATGGCCGAGAGCAACAACCAGCTGATCGCGGTGAACGCGACCGGCTGTCTGGAAGTGTTCTCCACGCCTTATCCCGAATCGTCCTGGCAGGTGCCCTGGATACATTCGCTGTTCGGCAATGCACCGGCAGTGGCGACCGGCGTGGCCGCTGCGATGAAGGTGAAGGGCCGCAACGATGTGCGCGTGGTGGCGCAGGGCGGCGACGGCGGCACTACCGATATCGGCTTCGGCTGCCTGTCCGGCATGTTCGAGCGCAATGACGATGTGCTGTACATCTGCTACGACAACGAGGCTTACATGAACACCGGTGTACAGCGCTCCTCGGCGACGCCGCCGACCGCACGCACCGCGACCACCATGCCGGTGGGGCCGGAGCCGGGCAACGTGTTCGGTCAGGGCAAGAACGTGCCGGAGATCGCCATGGCGCACGGCATCCCCTACGTAGCGACGGCGACCGTGGCCGACCTGCGCGATCTGGAATACAAGGTGCGCAAGGCGATGAAGATGCGCGGCGCGCGTTACATCCAGATCTTCGTGCCCTGCCCGCTGGGCTGGGGCGCTGCTTCGCACGACACCATCAAGCTGGCGCGACTGGCGAAGGAGACCGGCATGTTCCCGGTGTTCGAAGCCGAGCACGGCGAGGTGACCGGCGTGCTGAAGATCCGCAACAAACAGCCCATCGAGGAATATCTCAAGCCGCAGAAGCGCTTCGCGCACCTGTTCGGCAAGCATGCGCACCCCGAGATGGTGGCGCATCTGCAAGCCATCGCCGACCGTAACATCCGTAAATACGGCTTACTGGAGGAGGTCAAACTCCATGGCTAATAAACCTTTTGCCATCACTCTTAAACCGGGCACGTCGCTGGCCAACCTGACCGGCTCCTGGCGCTCGGCGCGGCCGGTATATCTCAATCGCCTGCCGCCGTGCAACAACGCCTGTCCGGCGGGCGAGAACATCCAGGGCTGGCTGTTCCATGCCGAGTCCGGCGATTACGAGCAGGCTTGGCGCGTGCTGGTGCGCGACAACCCGTTGCCTGCCGTGATGGGGCGTGTGTGCTACCACCCGTGCGAGACGGCGTGCAACCGCGGCCAGCTGGACGAGGCCGTCGGTATCAATTCGGTGGAACGCTTCCTCGGCGACGAGGCGATCAAGCGCGGCTGGAAGTTCGAAGCACCCTCCGCTTCGACCGGCAAGAAAGTGCTTGTGGTGGGCGCCGGCCCGTCTGGTCTGTCCGCCGCCTATCATCTGGCGTGCATGGGCCATCAGGTGGAGATCCATGAAGCCGGCCCGCTGGCGGGCGGCATGATGCGATTCGGCATCCCCAAGTACCGGCTGCCGCGCGACGTGCTGGACGCCGAGGTGCAGCGCATCCTCGATCTGGGCGTGACGCTCAAGTTGAACACCAAGGTCGAGCACATCGAACAGAGCATGCAGCAGGGCGGTTTCGATGCCGCTTTCCTTGCGGTCGGTGCGCACATCGGCAAGCGCGCCATGATCCCCGCGGGCGATGCCTCGCACATCGTGGACGCGGTGTCGGTGCTGCGCTCGATGGAGGGCGAGGACAAGCCGATGCTGGGACGCAAGGTGGTGGTGTACGGCGGTGGCAACACTGCCATCGACGTGGCGCGCACTGTGAAGCGCATGGGCGCCGAGCCCATCATCGTCTACCGCCGCACGCGCGATAAGGCGCCGGCGCACGACTTCGAGATCGAAGAGGCGCTGCAGGAAGGCGTGATGATCAAGTGGTTGTCCACCATCAAGCAGGCCGGCGTGGGCGAGATCACCGTGGAGAAGATGGAGCTGGACGAGAAAGGCTTCCCGCAGCCGACCGGCGAATTCGAGAAACTGGAAGCCGATTCGGTGGTGCTGGCGCTGGGGCAGGACGTCGACCTGTCGCTGCTCAACGGTGTGTCCGGCCTGGAGATCAAGGACGGTACGGTGCAGGTCGCGCCCAACATGATGACCGGTCATCCCGGCATCTTCGCCGGCGGTGACATGGTGCCTTCTGAGCGTACGGTCACCGTGGGCGTGGGACACGGCAAGAAGGCGGCTCGCAACATCGACGCCTGGTTGCGCGGCATCACCTATGCACCGCAACCGAAACCGGAGATCGCCACCTTCGACAAGCTCAACCCGTGGTACTACTCCGACGCCGACAAGACGGTGCGCCCGATGCTGGACATCATCCGTCGCCAGACCAGCTTCGACGAGGTGCAGGGCGGGCTGGATGAGAGCAATGCGCTGTTCGAAGCGCGCCGCTGTCTGTCCTGCGGTAACTGCTTCGAGTGCGACAACTGTTACGGTGTATGTCCGGACAATGCGGTGATCAAGCTCGGCCCCGGCAAGGGTTTCGAATTCAAGTACGATTACTGCAAGGGTTGCGGTCTGTGCGTGGCGGAGTGTCCGTGCGGTTCGATCAAGATGGTGCCGGAAGACATCTAATTCATTCAACAATGAACCACGCGCTCGCGCGCGTGGTTCGCATTTCCTGAACATCCTCCATGAGTAAACACATCCATATCCTCGGCATCTGCGGCACTTTCATGGGCGGCATCGCCGCCATCGCCAAACAGGCGGGTTATCGCGTCACCGGTTGCGATGCCAACGTCTATCCGCCGATGAGTACGCAGCTTGAAGCGCAGGGCATCGAGCTGATCGAAGGGTTCGGGACTGAACAGCTCGACCTGAAGCCGGATGTGTTCGTGATCGGCAACGTGGTGTCGCGCGGCAACCCGTTGATGGAAGAGATACTGAATCGTGGTCTGCCGTACGTCTCCGGTCCGCAATGGCTGGCGGACACACTGCTGCGCGACAAGTGGGTGCTGGGCGTGGCGGGTACGCACGGCAAGACCACCACCACTTCGATGCTGGCCTGGATACTGGAATACGCAGGCTTGAACCCCGGCTTCCTGATCGGCGGCGTGCCGCAGAACTTCGGCATCTCGGCGCGCATCACCGAGTCGCCGTTCTTCGTGATCGAGGCCGATGAGTACGATACCGCCTTCTTCGACAAGCGTTCCAAGTTCGTGCACTACCATCCGCGCACCGCAATCCTGAACAATCTGGAATTCGACCACGCTGACATCTTTGCTGACTTGAGCGCCATTGAGACGCAGTTCCATCATCTGGTACGCACGGTGCCGGGCAATGGCTTGGTGGTGAGCAATGGACGAGAAGAAACATTGCAGCGTGTGATCGAGCGCGGCTGCTGGACGCCGGTAGAGAAGTTCGGCAGCGACGATGGCTGGAACATCGACGACCAGGAACTGGTGACACTCGATGGCAAGCCGCAAGGTACGTTGCAATGGGAGTTGTTCGGCGAACACAACCGCATGAACGCGCTGGCTGCATTGGCCGCAGCGCGTCATGCGGGGGTGCCGGTGGCACAAGGTTTGGCAGCCTTGGCCGAATTCAAGAATGTGAAGCGCCGCATGGAAGTGCGCGGCACCGTGAACGGCATCACCGTGTACGACGACTTCGCGCACCACCCCACCGCCATCGATACCACGGTTGCCGGTCTGCGCCGCAAGGTCGGGGCGGCGCGCATCCTCGCCGTGTTGGAACCACGCTCCAACACCATGAAGCTGGGTGTAATGAAAGATGCATTACCGGCCAGTCTGAAAGATGCCGACCTGACTTTCTGCTATGCCGGAAATCTGGGTTGGGATGCGCGCGGTGCATTGGCACCAATGGGCGACAAAGCGCTGGTGAAAGACGATCTCGATGACCTGGTTGAGGCTATCACTGCCGTCGCCCAATCAGGCGACCAGATACTGGTGATGAGCAACGGCGGTTTCGGCGGGATCCACGAAAAACTGTTGCTTCGGCTGCAGGGCTGACCGCCTACTGCACCAGATACTCGATCACATCCCCGCCTGCTTCTTCGAAATTCCGCCCCAGACTGATGGCGCCGGCACCGTGCAGGACGATCTGCTGGTGGTTTAGCTCGATCACCTGACCGTCGCTGAAACGTACGAAGGTGCCGTTCACGCTGTGATCGGTGAGCAGGAACTTGCCGAAATTGAACTCGATGCGGGCGTGCTGACGCGAGGCGAGGTTGTCGAGTATCACCAGATCCGAATCCTCCGCGCGACCGAGCAGGACACTCCGCCGCTGTTCGCCGAGCGTGCACACATGGGTCTCGTAACGCAGCATCAGTTCGTTGCGGGACAGTGCGGGTTTGCGGAACGACTGCGTGCCGATGCGTGTGCTGGTCGTGTCTTCCTGTTCCCAGAACACCTGGAACACTTCGAACGATTCCTGCTTGCCGCGGAATGCCGTGCGATGCAGGGGGCGCGTGTATTTGAGCAGTTTGTCCGGCAGCTCGCCGATCACGGCCTGCGAAGTGAGGATCTGCCGCGCGCGCGTGATGGCGGTGATGCGTGCTGCCAGATTCACGGTGTCGCCGAAAGCATCGTTGCGGTCCAGCAGAACATCGCCGTAGTGCAAGCCGATGCGGATATAGATCGGATGATCGCCGCCGGGGCGCTGGTGTTCGACTTCCAGCTGCATGGCGCGGGCGGCATTGATGGCGCTCACGGCGTCCGGGAAGGAGCACATGACTTCGTCGCCTATGGTCTTGATCAGTTTGCCATGGTGTTCGAGTGCTACCCGGGTGAGGATGGACAGCGTGCGGGTGACCATGTGCAATGCGATCTCGTTACCCAGTTTGTCGTACAGGGCGGTGCTGCCGCTGATGTCGGCGAACAGAATGGCGAGATTCTGTTGCGCGCGTTCCATCAGCCGTTGGCGCCGAACATCATGCGCCTGGCCACGAACTTCTTGGCGGGCGGGATGTGGTCGAGCAGGTTGAGCGCGGCGGAGCGTAGCGGGCCCAGCAGCGGCAGGTCGTTGGAGAACAGGCGCACCAGCCCGTCAGTGAAGCGGATACCCGCATTGCGGTCGATGCGGCGTGAATCGCGGTAGGTTTTGCACATGGCGGCGGAGCCGATGCCGTCGGGCGCATGGTCGAGGATGGTCTGTGCCAGTTCCCAAGCGTCGCGGATGCCCATGTTGAAGCCCTGGCCCGCCACCGGATGCAGGGTCTGCGCTGCATTGCCGATCAGCACGGTGTGCGGAAAGGTGATGTCAGCCGCGCGCTTTAGGCGCAAGGGGTAGCTGTTGCGTTTGCCGATGGCGGTGAAGTTGCCGACGCGGTCGCCGAAGTGGCCTTGCAGAAAGCGCAGGAAGGTCTCGTCATCCCAGCCCAGCATGGTCTGTACCTGTTCGTGCGCGGCGGTCAGCACCAGTTCATAGCCATCCATATAGGGCAGCAGCGCCATCGGCCCCTGACTGGTGAAACGCTCGAAGGCGCCGCCGCTGTCTGGTCTGTCCGCGTTGACGTGGGCGATGATGCCGCTCTGGCCATAGTCGGTGATCTGCGGAGGATGTTTTGCCTCAAGTAACTGGCCGCCGTCGGCGACCACGGCGAGTTTTGCGGTAAGGGTATGTTGCACGCCGTGTTGCTGATAGTCGATGGTCGACTGTTCGTGGCTAGCGGACAGGTCGCTGACGGCAGCGCCGTACAGGCAATCGACATCGGACTGATGCAATGCCTGCTGCAAGGCGGCATGCAGCGCTGTGTAGGGCAGCACATAACCCATGTCAGGCACGTCCAGATCATCGGCGCGTAAAGTGGTGTGACCGGCGCTGTCTTTCTGTGTGACCTCGATCACCTTGATGCCGCTGACGTTCTGTAGCGTCTGCCAGGCCCCCAATCTTTGTAGCAATAAACGAGAGCCGTAGGAGAGCGCGAGCGCGCGCGGGTCGGTGGTGTTGATCGCAGATTCGCGTGCTTCCAGCAAGGCCACTTTCAGGTCGTTGTCGCGCAAGGCCAACGCCAAAGCGATGCCGACCGGGCCGCCGCCGATGATGGCGACATCATAGTGCTCATTCATGGCGCATCTCCTCTTCGATCTGTTCGACTGTCTTGGGTGCCTGCCGGGTCAGTACCTCGTTGCCCTGCGAGGTGATCAGCACATCGTCCTCGATGCGGATGCCGATGTTCCACAATTCCTGCGGCACGTTGTCGGCGGGGCGAATGTAGCAGCCTGGCTCGACCGTCAGCGTCATGCCGCTTTGCAACGGACGCCAGTGCCCGTCGAGTTTGTATTCGCCGACATCATGCACATCCATGCCCAGCCAGTGGCCGGTGCGGTGCATGTAGAACTGCTTGTAGCTTCCAGTTTCGAGCACTGATTCTACCGAACCCTGACAGAGTTTGAGATCGATAAAACCTTGTGCCAGTACGCGCAGGGCGGCTTGATGCGGTTCATCCCAGGAATTGCCTGGGCGCGCGGCGGCGATGGCGGCCTCTTGCGAGGTGAGCACGATCTGGTACACGTCTTTTTGCGCGGCGGAGAACTTTCCGTTGACCGGGAAGGTGCGCGTGATGTCGGAGGCGTATCCGTTCAACTCGCAACCGGCGTCGATCAGCAACAGATCGCCGTCATGCAGCGGCGCATAGTTGCCCACATAGTGTAGCGTGCAGGCATTGGCACCGCCGGCGACGATGCTGGTGTAGGCCGGATGGCGCGCACCGTGGCGGCAGAATTCATGCAGCAGTTCGGCTTCCACTTCATATTCATACTGGCCGGGGCGGGTGAAGCGCATGGCGCGGCGGTGGGCCTCGCAGGAGATGGCGGCGGCGCGGCGCATGATGTCTTGTTCGTGGAAATCCTTGATCAGGCGCATCTCGTTCAACAACTCATGCACGTCGCGCAGATGGGAGGGGGCCTGAATGCCACTGCGAGCTTTTGCTTTGACATCTTCACGCACTTTGAGCAGGCGTGCATCCCACGCTGT
The DNA here is from genome assembly GCA_043826585.1 of Pseudomonadota bacterium. GTDB lineage: Bacteria > Pseudomonadota > Gammaproteobacteria > Burkholderiales > Gallionellaceae > Sideroxyarcus. The sequence continues at coordinate 30,399 of JBDRPZ010000111.1, read as the reverse complement.
GCTGGCACCCATCGGGTAATACAGGATCGGCTGATCGGCCATCAGCTCGGCCAGCTTCTCATCCAGTTGCGCGATGGGGTAGGCGGCATCGAAGCCGAAGTGTTGGGCGGCAGCATCCGGGCCGTAGCGGAAGCCATCCCATATCTCGCGCTCGGGGTTCTTCTCACGGCAGAACAGTATGGATTGCATCGCCTCTCCGGCGATCAATACCAGTACCGCTTCCGGTTCGGCGAAGCCGCTGAGGTAATAGAAGTGACTGTCGTGGCGGTAGTCATAATGCGTATCGGCATTGCGTGCGACTTCGGGCGCGGTGGGGATGACGGCGATGCCCTGCCCCATCTTCTCGAAAAGGCTGAGACGACGCTGGTGGAAATGGGCGAGATCAGACATGGCCTGCATTCTGCGACGCATGCAATTGCTTGTCGAGTTCAACCAGTCTTTGCGGGGTACCGATGTCCATCCACAGACCGCGATGATGCTCGCCGCTTATCCTGTTCAGCGCGATCTGTTCACGCAGCAAGGGTGCCAGCGGGGCTTTGCTGCCGCGCGTGATGTTGGCGAACAGGGCGGACTTGTACAGACCGATACCGGAGAAGGTCAGGATTTGGAATTTGGGATCTGGGATTCGGGGCGTGGCTACGATACGGTCGCCAGCGAGACAGAAGTCGCCCTTGAGGTTGTGTTCGGGGTTGTCGACCAGAACCAGATGCGCCATGTCGCCACTGTTGGCCAGCGCTGCGGCGCGTTGCGGCAGGTGGCTGAAATCGTAATCGCAATACACATCGCCATTCACCACCACGAAGGGTGCATCGCCCAACAAGTGCTGCGCGAAGGCGATACCGCCCGCCGTCTCCAGAGCCGTGCCTTCATCCGAATATTCGATGTGTGCGCCGTAGCGTGATCCGTCGCCCAGCGCCTGTTCGATCTGCTTGCCGAGGTGAGCGTGGTTGATGACGAGGTCGGCGATGCCTGCGTGTACCAGTCGTTCAATGTGCCACACGATGAGCGGTTTGCCGCCCGCCTGCAAAAGCGGCTTGGGGGTGCGGTCGGTCAAAGGGCGCATGCGCTCGCCGCGACCGGCGGCCAGTATCATGGCGCGCATGACTCAGGCCTTTTCCATCTGCATATTGAGTTCGAGCAGGATGTTCAGCAGCGGTTTGAGGTCGATATAACGTTCGCAGGCTTTGTGCAGGTACTCCATCACCAGCGGCATGTCCTTCAGGTAGCCGTCCTTGCCGTCGCGGTGATACAGACGGGCGAAGATGCCCAGCACCTTGATGTGGCGTTGCACGCCCATCATCTCGTAGTCTCGATAGAACTCGCCGAAGTCTTCGCGTACCGGCAGGCCGGCCTTGCGCGCCTTCTCCCAGTACGGGATCAGCCAGTCCATGACCTCTGCCTCTTCCCACTGGATATAAGCATCCTTGAACAGCGAGGCGAGGTCGTAGGTGATGGGGCCGTACACGGCGTCCTGGAAATCTAGGATGCCAGGATTGTTGTCCGGCACGAACATCAGATTGCGCGAATGGTAGTCGCGATGCACATACACGCAAGGCTGCGCGAGGTTGTTGGCGAGGATGCGCTGGAACACTTCCTCCAGTTTGGCCTTCTGCTTGTCGCTGAGTGTCACGCCCAGATGCTTGCCTATGTACCACTCGGGGAACAGCTCTAGCTCGCGGCGCAGCAGCGCTTCGTCATAGGGCGGCAGTTCGGCAGGCTTGGAGGCGAGCTGGATCTTGATCAGTGCATCGGTCGCCGCCGCGTACAGCTGCTTGGGGCTTTCAGTCTGCAAGGCTTGCAGATAGGTGGTGTTGCCGAGGTCGGACAACAACAGGAAACCTTGTGCCAAGTCCTGTGCGTACACATGCGGCACATGGGTACCGGCCTGTTCGAACAGCTTGCCGATGTGCAGGAACGGTTCGCAGTTTTCATGCTGTGGCGGGGCGTCCATCACCACTCTGGTCGAGCCATCAGCGAAGGTGGCGCGGAAGTAGCGGCGGAAGCTGGCATCGGCGGAAGCGGGGGCAAGTGTGAACGGCCGGTCGGGGAAAAGGCTTGAAAGCCAGTCGGTAAGCTGTTGTTGGCGCTGCATTTGATTGCCTTTGTAAGGGTTTTGTGCGATTTTAGCACCTTAATTTGACCGACCCGCCCATGCTTTTCCGTTCGCGCCCGTTCGCACTTTTCCTGTTGTTCATCCTGCCATGCCTGGCGGTTGCCGAGACCTTGCCGCTCAAGCTGGATCGCACCTTCAAACGTTTGCCTCCGCAGTCTGAGCCGGGCGTGGCGTTCATCAGTGCGGATCGTCTGGAGGCGCGACAGGGTGACCAGATTGAGGCAAGCGGCAATGTGGAGCTGCGCCAGGAAGGGCGGGTGGTGAAAGCCGACCACTTGCTCTATGAGCAGGAGAAACAGGATGTCTACGCCGACGGCAATGTGAGCATCGTGCAGGGCGAGACCGTGATGAACGGCCCCAAGCTGAAGATGAACCTGGACCTTGATGTCGGCGAGATGGCACAGCCGGAATTCTTCTTTGGCGAGAACAACGCACGTGGTACTGCGGCTGTGATGCACATGGAAGGGCGTAACCACCAGACCTTCCGTTCGGCGGTCTATACGACTTGCCCGGCCGAGAATGACGACTGGTTGATCCGCATGAGCACCCTGGAACTGGATCGCGACAGGCAGGTCGGTGTGGCATACAACGCCAGAGTGGAATTCAAGAGCGTGCCCTTCCTTTACACCCCGTGGATGGATTTTGCGCTGAATGATGACAAGCGATCCGGCTTTCTTGGCCCAATATTTGGCAACACCAATTCTGGCGGTAGTGAGATCACCCTGCCATACTTTTGGAATATCGCACCAAATTTCGATGCAACAATCGCCCCACGTTTTATTAGCAAGCGGGGGACACATTTCAACAACGAGTTTCGCTATCTGCAGCCACGTTATAGCGGCGAGATCCATGCCGATGTGCTTGCTAGAGATCGAATAACCAATCTTGATCGAGCTCATTTTGGTATCGCCCATCGATACAATATTGGAGGTGGTTTTGCAGCATCTGTAAATGCAGATGTGGTGTCCGACGATGCCTATTACCGTGATCTCTCGGGTGTGATTAGTGGCACGTCACAGGCCCATCTACTGCGAGAGGGTGTCGTGTCCTATGCAGGATACGGCTGGAGTGCAGCAGCCAGCGTGCAGCGTTATCAGACCCTGCAGGATCCGTCGGCACGAGTGGCGATACCGTATCGGCGTCAACCGCAGCTGACGCTGAGTACAAACCGTCAGTTCGGGGACAGTACGCTGAATTTCACGAGTGAATATGTGGACTACCGTCATCCGACTTCGGTGAACGGTCAGCGCTTGGTGCTCAATCCCTCGATCAGCTATCCGCTGCTGAACGAGCAGGGCTATTTCCTGACACCGAAACTGGGACTGCATTACACCAGCTATGTGCTGGATGCCAATAACACGAGCAACGTGCCGAACACGCAGCGCACCGTGCCGATGTTCAGTGTGGACAGCGGATTGATTTTTGAACGCAATGACTCATTTCTGGGCAATGCCTATATGCAAACGCTGGAGCCGCGAGCCTACTATGTGCGCATCCCCTACCGCGACCAGTCTTTCTTGCCGAATTTTGATTCGGCGCTTGCACCATTCAGTTTCAGCCAGATATTCACCGAGAATCGCTTTCTCGGTAGCGACCGTGTCGGGGATGCGGACATGGTGACGTTGGCGCTGACTTCGCGCGTGATCGACGGGGATGACGGAACAGAGCGATTGCGTGTCGCAGTGGCTGAACGATTTACGCTCAAGACGCCGCAAGTGAATCTCGGCGCCGTTGCCGACACCAATAGCCGCTCGGATATCCTGCTGATGCTCGGTGGCACGATGACGCGTGCCTGGTATCTTGATAGCCAGTTACAGTTCAACCCGAACCAGAGCCATACACAAAACTATAGTGCTGCGGCCCGCTACAATCCCGAGGCGGGGAAGCTGCTGAATCTTGGCTATCGCTATACCCGTGATTCATTGCGCCAGATGGATCTTTCCGGTCAGTGGCCATTGTTCGGCCGCTGGCATGGCGTAGGACGATTCAACTATTCATTGCGCGATAACCGCGTTCTGGAGGCACTGGGCGGGCTTGAGTATAATGCCGCGTGCTGGTCGGTGCGGGTGGTGGTGCAGAGCTTTGCGACAGCCACCAACGAGCGTGCGACCGGAATCTTTACCCAGCTTGAGTTAAGCGATCTGGTTCGCATCGGCTCCGACCCGCTTGAGGCATTAAAAATCAGCGTTCCGGGCTACATTAAGTTGAACGAATTACCATCCGCCGAGCCTGAGCAAGGCTTGCATTGATCCCCTTTTACGAAAGAAGTACATGCTGAATATTCGAATCATGCTCACGCTATTGCTGCTTGCCAGTTCTGCCGCGACGGCGGAAGCAGCACAGGGTCCCAAACTCATCGATGACATTCGAGTGGTCGTGAATGAAGAGGTGATCACCCGATTGGAACTCGATGAACGTATGCGGGTAGTCATCAGCCAGCTGCAACGCCAGGGCACACGGCTGCCGGACCGGGCCATTCTCGAGAAACAGGTACTTGAGCGCATGATCATGGAGAAACTGCAGATGCAGTTTGCCAAAGAGACAGGGGTGCAAGTGGATGACGTTCAGCTCGAGGGCGCTTTGCAGCGTATAGCCCAGCAGAACAAATTCCCGTCGCTAGCGGCCTTCCGTAGCAAGCTGGATAAGGAAGGGATAGATTTTGCCAAGTTCCGCGAAGAGATTCGCGGCGAGATGCTCACCGGCCGTCTTCGCGAGCGTGAAGTGGATAGCAAACTGGTCATCAGCGAAGCCGATATCGAAGCGTTCCTGGCGACACAAGAGACGCAAGGCAATAAAGGCGAAGAGCTGAAACTGGCACACATATTAGTAGTGGTGCCCGAGCAGGCGACCGCCGCCAGCATCCGTAACTTTCAGCGCAAGGCGGAAGATGCGCTGGCCAAGTTGAAAGCCGGAGCTCCCTTTTCGCAGATCGCGGCCGGATATTCGGATGCTAGAGATGCGTTGCAAGGCGGCGAGTTGGGTTGGCGTCCGACCAATCAATTGCCGGCATTGTTCAGCGAGCCACTGGCGGAGATGAAGCCGGGCGAGTTCAGTCCTTTGTTACGCAGCCCCTCGGGTTTCCATATCATCAAGCTGCTCGACCGACGCAGCTCGGATACGCCGGTATTCATCACCCAGACGCACGCCCGTCATATTCTGATCAAGACCAGTGAACTGGTATCCGAGAACGAAGCCAAAGCACGCTTGCAGGAGATCAAGCGTCGTATCGACAAGGGGGCGGATTTCGCCGAGCAAGCCCGTTTGCATTCCGAAGATGGCAGCGCGGCACAGGGCGGCGATTTGAACTGGATCTCGCCCGGAGAGACCGTGCCGGAATTCGAAAAAGCGATGGATGCACTCAAAGTGGGGCAAGTCAGCGGTCTGGTGCAATCCGGTTTCGGCTGGCACCTGATCCAGGTTTTGGAACGCAGGAACACCGACATCAGCGCCGAGCAGAAGAAACAGCAGGCGCGCCAGGCCATCCGCGCGTATAAATCGGACGATGCCTATCAGGACTGGCTGCGCCAGTTGCGCGACCGCGCCTTCATCGAATATCGCGAATAAGGTGGGCGCGCCCCTCGTCATCACCAGCGGCGAACCGGCAGGGATCGGCCCCGACCTGTGTCTGCAACTAGCGCAGGCAGAACAGCCGCTGGTGGTGATCGCAGATAAGACTTTGCTACGGCAGCGGGCGGGGCAACTCGGTATCGACGTCGAGTTTCACGAATACACAGCTGTGCAACCCTGTGCGCACGGCAAGCTGAGTGTGTTGCATGTGCCGCTGGCGCGTCCTGTTATAGCTGGTCGGCTCGACAACGCAAATGCCACTTATGTATTGGACATGTTGAGTCGCGCGGTAAAGGGTTGCATATCCGGTGAGTTCTCAGGCATGGTCACCGCCCCGGTACACAAGGGCGTCATCAACGATGCCGGCATCTCCTTCACAGGACACACCGAGTTCCTCGCCGAACAGACACACACACCGCTGGTGGTAATGATGCTCGCCGGCGGCGGCATGCGCGTTGCACTGGCCACGACCCATCTGCCTTTGCGCGAAGTGGCAGACGCAATCACATCCGGTCTGCTGGAAGATATCCTGCGCATCCTGCACCGTGATCTGCAAAACAGGTTCGGCATTGCGCAACCGCGCATCCTGGTGGCAGGTCTGAATCCGCATGCCGGAGAAGGCGGCCACCTTGGGCGCGAAGAGATCGAGGTGATGATCCCCGTGTTGGACAGGTTGCGGGGCGAAGGGATGAATGTGAGCCAGCCTTTGCCGGCCGACACACTGTTCGCCGCGCATCGCCTGCGCGAATGTGATGCCGTGCTGGCGATGTATCACGATCAGGGTCTGCCGGTGCTCAAGCACGCCAGCTTCGGCGAGGGCGTGAACATCACATTGGGCATGCCCATCATCCGCACCTCGGTCGACCACGGCACGGCGCTGGAGCTGGCCGGCACAGGCAAGGCCAATGTCGGCAGCTTGCTGGAGGCGATCAGGATGGCAAATGAAATGGGGAAGCATGAACGGGCATAAAGCGAAAAAATCGTTTGGACAAAACTTTCTCGTTGATCAGAACATCATCGCTGACATCGTGCGTGCCATCCGTCCGGAGGCAGGGGACAACATGGTCGAGATCGGTCCCGGCTTGGGCGCGCTGACGCGGCCGCTGCTGAAGACGCTGAACACCCTGCATGTAGTCGAGATCGACCGCGACATCATCGCGCGTTTAAAATCCGACTATCCGCAGGACAAGATCGTCATCCATGAGGGTGATGCGCTGAAGTTCGACTTCGCGACGCTGGGTACGCCGTTACGTATCGTCGGCAATCTGCCATACAACATCTCTTCACCGTTACTCTTCCATTTCGCAAAATATGCCGAAGGCATCACTGACATGCACTTCATGCTGCAGAACGAAGTGGTTGAGCGCATGGTGGCTGAGCACTCCACTGCCGCATTCGGCAGGTTGTCGGTGATGCTGCAGTACCGCTTTTACATGGAAAAGCTGCTGGATGTACCGCCGCAATCGTTCCGGCCAGCACCCAAGGTGGATTCGGCCATTGTGCGCATGATCCCGTTGCCAGCTGAACAGATCACCGTTCAGGATGAGGTAATGTACGCCAAGGTCGTCACGGCGGCTTTTGGTCAGCGTCGCAAGACCTTGCGCAATACACTGAAGGGGTATCTCACTGAAAGTGAGTTTGCCCAGTTGGATATCAACCCGCAGTTGCGGGCCGAGAACTTGGGTGTGGCGGAATACACACGCATCGCGAATTTCATTCACGCGCGTGTCGAAGCTGCCGCTTGAGCCGCTGGAGGCCCGGCTTTCGGGTAGAATTACACCTCTTTCATCACCTTCAGCGGCACTTCTTCATGTCCGACATCCCTCCTATCGTTTTGACCTTCGCGGCCAGTGATCCCAGCGGCGGCGCCGGGATGCAGGCCGATATCCTGACCATCGCCAGCATGGGCTGTCATCCTTTGTCGGTGATCACTGGTATCACCGTGCAGGATACCAGTGGTGTGGAGGATATTCAGGCAGTGGATGCCGATATGGTGATCGATCAGGCGCGTACGCTGCTGGAAGACATGCCGGTCGCCGCGTTCAAGGTAGGCTTGTTGGGCAGTGTCGACAACATCGCCGCCATTGCCGAAATAGTCTCGGATTACCCGGATATCCCGCTGGTGCTTGATCCTGTGCTGGCTTCCGGACGCGGTGATGAACTGGCCAACGAGGACATGCTGGATGCATTGCGAGAGTTGTTGCTGCCGCAGTCGACCATTCTTACTCCGAACAGTATGGAAGCGCGCCGTTTGGTGGTGGATGACGACAACGAGGAAGATGACCCTTCGTTGTCCGAATGCGCAAAGCGTATCCTCGGGATGGGCTGCGAGTATGTGTTGATAACCGGTACGCACGAACACACGCCCAAAGTGGTGAATACCTTGTACGGTGAGCGCGGGCAGATACGCAGTGATGATTGGCCACGCCTGCCGGGTATCTATCACGGCTCCGGCTGCACGCTGGCTTCGGCCATCGCCGCTTTGCTCGCCAATGGCTTGAGCATGGAAGATGCCGTGCGCGAGGCGCAGGAATACACATGGGAAGCCCTGAAGTACGGCTTCCGCCCAGGTATGGGGCAGCACATCCCGGATCGTTTGTTCTGGGCGCGCGACGAAGCAGAAGCAGGCGAGGAGACACGTCATTAAAGGCTTGTATGCCATCACGCCGGATGAGTTGGATACGGCAAAGCTGCTGCAACAGGTGGAACAGGCTTTGCGGGGGGGGGCAGGTATTCTGCAATATCGAAACAAGCTTGCCGATGCGAGCTTGCAGCTGAAGCAGGCATCCGCTTTGCGCGATATGACGCGTCAGTTCAGTGCGGTCTTTATCGTTAATGACGATGTGCGGTTGGCACTTCAGGTTTCTGCCGATGGCGTGCACCTGGGGGCAGATGATGGGGATGTCTCTGCGGCGCGGAAAGCATTGGGGCGCGACAAGTTGGTCGGTGCCTCTTGCTATAATCGTGCACTGCTGGCGACGGAAGTAGTGCGGCAAGGTGCAGACTATGTGGCGTTCGGTGCCTTCTTTCCGTCTGGCGTAAAACCGGGAGCGGTAGCTGCTGAAGTTCACCTGTTGGAAAACGCGCGGCGCGAACTGACGGTGCCCATCGTTGCAATCGGCGGCATCACGGTTGAAAACGGCAGGCAACTGGTCACAGCAGGCGCGGATGCACTGGCTGTGATCTCGGCACTGTGGCAAGCACCAGACATAGAACAAGCAGCAAAAGATTTTTCACAATTAATTGAGCAAGGTAACCCAGCATGACTTCGCATAATCAAGAGCTGTTCGACGAATCCCAGAAGATCATTCCCGGTGGTGTGAATTCGCCGGTGCGCGCATTCAAATCGGTCGGCGGCACGCCACTGTTCTTCAAACGCGGCAAGGGGGCTTATGTCTGGGACGCCGATGACAAGCAATACATCGATTATGTGAATTCATGGGGACCGATGATCGTTGGCCATTGTCATCCGGAAGTGGTCAAGGCAGTGCAAGACGCGGCGGCGGAAGGCTTGGGTTTTGGAGCGCCGACGGCGAGCGAACTGGAGATCGCCGAAACGCTGTGCAAGATCCTGCCGTCGCTGGAGATGGTGCGTCTGGTCAGTTCCGGCACCGAGGCGACCATGACGGCGATCCGTCTGGCGCGCGGTTTTACAGGCCGCTCCCGCATCATCAAATTCGAAGGTTGCTACCACGGCCACTCCGACGGTCTGCTGGTCAAAGCCGGTTCCGGTGCGTTGACCTTCGGCCAGCCGAGTTCTTCCGGCGTGCCGGCCGAAATCGCCGCCCTGACGACGGTGCTCGATTACAACGATGCCGCTGGACTGGAAAAGGCTTTTGCCGAATACGGTGACGAGATCGCTGCAGTGATCGTCGAGCCGGTCGCCGGTAATATGAACCTGATCCTGCCCAAGCGGGAGTTCCTCGATGCGATGCGTAGCCTGTGCACCAAGCACGGCACTGTGCTGATCCTGGATGAGGTGATGTCCGGCTTCCGTGTCGGCTTGCAAGGTGCGCATGGCCACTTCGGTATCAAGCCGGACCTGATTACGCTGGGCAAGGTAATGGGTGGTGGCCTGCCGGCAGCAGCTTTCGGCGGTCGCCGCGACATCATGCAGTGTCTCGCGCCGCTGGGAGCGGTATATCAGGCCGGAACGCTATCCGGTAATCCGGTCGCGGTGGCGGCAGGTCTGACTACGTTGAAGCTGGTGCAGGCAGCAGGGTTCTACGAAAGACTGACCAAGCTCGCCAAGGATATGACCGAAGGCATCACCGCCAGTGCCAAGAAACACGGCATCCCGTTCAGTGCGCAGTCCATCGGCAGCATGTTCGGTCTGTATTTCAGCGAAAAGGCACCGACCAGCTACGCAGAGGTGATGTCGAGTGACAAGGAAGCATTCAATCGCTTTTTCCACGCGATGTTGGCCGAGGGCGTGTATCTGGCTCCTTCTGCGTTCGAAGCGGGTTTTGTGTCGGCAGCGCATAGCGATGCCGATATCGCGGCGACCATCGCGGCGGCAGACAAAGTCTTCGCGGCCTGGAAATAATGGGACTCTTTTCCCGGGCGGTATTCTTCACCACCGTCAACCACATGAAAGACCTGCCGCTGCATGGCGGCAAGGAAGTCGCTTTCGTTGGACGTTCCAACGCGGGCAAGTCGAGCGCGATCAACACACTGGCGAACCATGTGCGTCTTGCCTATACCAGTAAGACGCCGGGTCGCACGCAGCATCTGAACTATTTCGATCTCGGCGATAACCGCTTTCTGGTCGACCTGCCCGGATACGGCTATGCCAAAGTGCCCTCGGATATCCAGGCGCATTGGGAGCATTTGCTGGGTCAGTACTTGCAAACGCGCGAAGAACTGGCCGGACTGGTAGTGATCATGGATTCACGACATCCGCTGACCGAGCGAGACCAAGGGATGCTGGACTGGTTCGCGCCGACCGGCAAGCCGATCCATATCCTGTTGACCAAATCCGATAAGCTGAGCCGACAGCAGGCGACCAAGACGCTACGAGAAGTGAAGGATTTTCTGGCCGAGCACTTTCCGCAATGTTCGGCGCAGTTGTTTTCCAGCCTGAAGAAGACCGGTACCGACGAGGCAGAAGGGGTGATTGCCGGTTGGTTTCAAGACTGACAGGCAAAAAAATGCCCCTGAACCAAAGGGGAAAGATTCAGGGGCAGAAGGTCTTTACAGGGTAAAGACGCCCGCTCAGGGAGGAGAAACGGGAAGCAGCTCTCGCTACTTGTTCGCTCAGACGGAGCAATATAGAAATAGTTCCATTACTTTACAAAAATATTGGGAATAGCCATGCAAATACTCGGACAGTACCCTCAATCTAGAATGCGCCGCATGCGCAGAGATCAATTTACACGGGATATGATGCGCGAGCATGTACTCACACCGGCAGATTTCATCTATCCGGTTTTCGTGCTGGAAGGCAGCAATAAAACCGAGGACGTGAAGTCCATGCCAGGGGTGCAACGCAAGACGTTAGATTTGCTCCTCAAGGATGCCGAGCAATGTATGAAACTGGGCGTGCCGGTGATGGCACTCTTTCCGGTGATCGACGCGTCAAAGAAAAGTTTGGGCGCAGAAGAAGCCTACAACCCAGATGGTTTGGTGCCTTGCGTGGTCGCGGAATTGAAGAGGAACTTCCCCGAGTTGGGTGTGATGACCGATATCGCGCTCGATCCCTATACCAGTCATGGACAGGATGGCCTTATAGACGACAGCGGCTATGTGTTGAACGATGAGACAATCGCGGTGTTGATGCGCCAAGCGCAGACACACGCGGCGGCAGGTGCGGACATCGTCGCACCATCAGACATGATGGATGGCCGGATCGGTGCGATACGCGGTGCGCTGGATGTACATAAGCACATCTACACGCGCATCATGGCCTATTCGGCAAAATATGCCTCCAGCTTCTATGGCCCCTTCCGCGATGCAGTGGGTTCCAGCGGCAATCTGGGCAAGAGCAACAAATACACTTACCAGATGGATCCGGCCAATTCTGACGAGGCGCTGTGGGAAGTCGGCCTTGATCTGCAGGAAGGTGCGGACATGGTGATGGTCAAACCCGGCATGCCTTATCTGGATATCGTTCGGCGCGTGAAGGATGAGTTCAAAGCGCCGACCTTTGTCTATCAGGTGAGCGGCGAATACGCGATGCTGAAGGCAGCGGCCCAGAACGGCTGGCTCAATGAGGAGGCGTGTGTGCTGGAAGCATTGCTGGCGTTCAAGCGTGCGGGGGCGGACGGTATCCTGACGTACTTTGCGCTGGATGCGGCACGCTGGCTGAAGTCAGGCAGCTAGCAACGCTTCGACTGCCGCGACGTCGGCATGCGTTTTGGGGTGGCGACTGCCACTGAAACGTGCGCTTTCCGGAAGTACTACGATGTGAGTCTGGATTCCGGAGTCGGCAGTTAATGTGTAGCTGGGTACTGTTTCTTCACGCCCACTGATACGTAACCGCCATTCGCCACTATCGAATTCAATCTTGTTCTTGAGCAAAAACAGCAACACGGCTTTGGCATCGTCAGAAAAGAGCATCAGATTGATGTCTGAATTGATGCCAGCTGAACCGCTCAGTACCGATCCGGTCAGGTAGGGTTGGAACTGAGACAGTTGCAGCATATTGTTCAGGGCTTCCTGTCGCAGTCTGTGCAGGATGGCGGGATGTTCAGCAGGCTGGTACAACGCGCGATACTGCTGCAACGCCAGATCGATCTCTTCATTGCTGGGCAGATGATGCGTGTCGTCGGCACCGAGCTGACGTGCGGCTTTGCGCTTGGCAAAGGCGTGATCGGTGATGCTGCCGTCGGCCATCAGCTTGGCAGCCTGATGCGCAAGTTGAGCGCGCATCAGGTCGCGATGCGGTACAAGGGGCTTGCGCATCAGAACAGCTGATCGGTGCCGGATTCTGTAGGCTTGAATATCTCCAGCAGACTGGAGCTTCGCTCGGCAGGCACGTTCTCCTCATAGAAATATTCGACATGCTCGCCGTCCGGGTCGCGAAGGCCTTCATCATTGATGCGTGCGGTCACCATATGGGGCGGCACGGTGTACTCGATCTCCGGCGTATCCTTCAGCATCTCCCCCATATAATCCATCCAGATGGGCAAGGCGGCACCGCCTCCTGTTTCTCTTTCGCCAAGACTATGGGGGTTGTCATAACCCAGCCATGTGACAGCAACCAGCGTTGGATGGAATCCACAGAACCAAGCATCCATCGATTCGCTTGTGGTGCCAGTTTTGCCTGCAAGATCCTGCCGACCGAGTTGCATGGCGCGTCTTGCCGTCCCGTGTTTAACAACATCTTGCATCATGTTAACCATGGTGAAGGTGTTGCGAATATCAAGAATCTGTTCGGCATCCTTACCTGCCTCAACCGGAACAGTCTGGCTGATGATATTGCCTTGTCCATCTTCGATGCGCTGGATCAGATAAGGTGTGACACGATAGCCGCCATTGGCAAATACCGAGTAGCCACCCAACAACTGCCAGGGTGTTGCAGAAACTGCTCCCAGGGCCATAGTTAAATATGGCCCGACCTTGTCGCGATCAAAGCCGAATTTGGTAACGTAGTCCTGAGCATATTCAAGGCCGATGGATTGAAGCACTCGAATCGACACAAGGTTCTTGGATTTGATCAATCCCTGACGCAAACGCATCGGACCTTCGAAACTGCCTTCATAATTCTTCGGTTCCCACAGTTCGCCACCGGTATCGGACAAGTTGACTACTAGCGGTGCGTCGTTGACGATGGAGGCGGGTGTGAATCCCTTTTCAAGTGCAGCTGAATAGATGAAAGGCTTGAAACTGGAGCCGGGCTGTCGCCATGCTTGTGTGACATGGTTGAATTGTTTACGGTTAAAGTCAAAGCCACCAACCAAGGCGTTGATGGCGCCGGTGCGGGGATTTGCAGAAACAAATGCAGCTTCTGCTTCGGGAAGTTGCGTAATCTCCCAAGTGTCGGCAGGTGTCTTGACAATACGTATCAAGGCGCCCTTTTTTATGCGAGGGTGCATTACCCAATGGTCATCAACCAGTTGTCGCGCAAAACGAAGCCCGTCTCTTGGAACTTCAACAGTTTGACCACCTTTGGCTCGCGCAGTGATACCTTTTTTACTGACTGTCAAGACAACTGCAGGGATAAGTTCGTCACTGTTTGATACATCTTGCAAGGCCTTATCAAGTAGCGCATCGGTGTCATTCTTTTGTAGATCGACAAAGCCTTCGGGACCGCGATAGTCGTGCCTGTGGTCGTAATCCATGACGCCTTTTCTTAATGAAGCGTAAGCGACACTTTGATCTTTTGCGCGAATAGTGGTGTAGACATTGTAGCCTTGGGTGTAAACGTCTTCCTGGAAGCGATCATACATTTCCTGTCGAACCAACTCGGAAACAAAGCTCGCATTCACAGAAAATTCTTGGTGATAGGTGGACTGCTTGGTTTGAATCGGTTCGTTAAGTGCGATGCTATATTCATCCTCGGTGATGTAGCCAAGGTCACGCATGCGGCGAAGAATGTATTCTTGCCGGACTTTGGCACGGGAGGGGTTGACGACGGGATTGTAGGCGCCAGGCGCTTTAGGCAAGCCGGCGAGCATGGCCATTTCAGCAGTATTCAATTGGCTAATGGGCTTGGAATAATAAGCCTGTGCAGCGGCCCCGAAGCCGTATGCGCGTTGTCCGAGATATATGTGGTTTATATAAAGCTCAAGGATCTCGTCTTTAGTGAGATTGTGCTCAATCTTGAAGGCGAGCAGCATTTCGTTGAATTTGCGGTTAAGCGTTTTCTCCTTTGAGAGGAAAAAGTTGCGAGCTACTTGCATGGTGATCGTACTGGCGCCTTGTCTGACACCGCCAGAAGCAAAGTTGGAATACGCCGCGCGCAAGACGCCTATGTAGTCAACCCCGCCGTGCTCATAGAATCGATCATCCTCAGCCGCGAGAATAGCGAGCTTCATGCGCTCAGGAACTTCCTCTATCTTTACGAGTTCACGGCGTTCTTCGCCGAATTCACCAATAAGTACGCCCTCTGCGCTGTAGATGCGCAAAGGCATTTTGGGGCGGTAGTCGGTAAGGGCCTCGAGAGAAGGGAGAGAGGGATAGGTCAGAATCGCTGCAAACAAAAGAAGCAGGAAGGGCAGGAGCGGAAGCATCAAAATGCCTAGCGCAGGATAAAACCACCAGCGTGAAGTCATGACTATCAATTCTTGTAAAGTTAGTAGCTAATTATATCGTTCAAGGAGGGCAATAGAAAAAACTTTACACTCGCGGGAGTTATTGCTAGGATTTAAACCAGTTTATACGGAAGTTCGCTAACTATCCTATGATTAAAGGAAATTTTGACATCCCGTTGGATTTTCTGCAGACCTCCACGCCGCCGATGATTGGTGTGGACATCAGTTCATCATCGGTAAAGATGCTTGAGCTGAGTGAGGCGCCAAAGAAAAACGGTTATGTAGTGGAAAGATACGCAATTGAACCGCTGCCGTCAGATGCTGTGAGCGATGGCAATATCAATAATCTTGATGCGGTGTCAGAGGCACTGCAGCGAGCGTGGAAGCGCATGGGGACCCGCATCAGGAATGTAAGTCTTGCATTGCCGGCTGCGGCCGTCATTAGCAAAAAAATCATGTTGCCAGCAGGTTTGCGCGAGGACGATCTTGAGTATCAGGTAGAGTCCGAGGCCAACCAATATATTCCGTTTGCGCTGGACGAGGTGAATCTGGATTTTCAAGTCATCGGCCCTTCGCCGAACAATCCTGAAGAAATTGAAGTGTTGCTGGCAGCTTCGCGCAAAGCGAATGTCGAGGATAGGGTGGCTGCAGCCCAGACAGCGGGATTAAGGGCGGTGGTTGTTGATGTGGAACCCTATGCTGCTGAGGCTGCTTTCGATCAAATCAGCTCTCAGCTACCAGGGGGTGCCGAGGATCAGTGTATTGCTGTAGTCGATATTGGCGCCAGTGTAATGAACGTGAACGTACTGCGAAATGGGCAGTCGGTCTATACACGCGACCAGCAGGTGGGCGGCAGTCAACTTACACAGCAGATACAAGCTGCATTTGGCCTGACGGCCGAGGAAGCGGAAGCCGCCAAAAGGAATGGCGGCCTGCCGGAAAACTACGAGAGTGATGTACTGGCTCCATTCCGTGAAAACGTGGCTATGGAAGTGGCTCGTGCGCTGCAATTCTTCTTTACTTCGACGCAATACAACGAGGTGAGTTATGTAGTGCTGTCGGGCGGTTGTGCCGCCTTGCTTGGTTTGGATGAGGCGGTGGCAACACGCACCCAAGTCAGTACACTGGTGGCAAACCCCTTTGAGCTGATGACTCTGTCATCACGAATCAAGCCGCGACAACTGCAGACAGACGCACCGGCATTGATGATCGCCTGCGGTTTGGCGATGCGGAGGTTCGATCCATCATGATAAGAATTAATCTATTACCGCATCGCGCAGAGAAACGCCGCGCTAAACAACTTCAATTCATTGTGCTGAGTGTGATATCAATCATGCTAGGCGCATTTCTGGTTGGGCTCGTTCATGTAGCGATCGGTACCCAGATCTCCTATCAGGAGAGAAGAAACGAATACTTGAAACAAGAAACTGCCGTGCTGGACAGGCAGATCGCTGAGATCAAAAAACTCCGGCAACAGACACAATCATTGTTGGCTCGGAAAAACGTGGTGGAAAACCTGCAGTCCACTCGCTCTGACGTGGTACATCTATTAGATCAAATGCTGCGAATTCTGCCTGAAGGAGTACATCTGAAATCACTTCAGCAGTCGGGCCAAAGAATCAGCATCGTTGGCTATGCACAATCGAATGCGCGTGTATCCACCCTTATGCGATCAATAGAAGACTCGCCGTGGCTGAATTCGCCCGCATTGGTGGAGATTCATGCAGCAAATGTCAGTGGATCGCGTCTAAACGAATTTTCCCTGAACTTTAATCTGACCAAGCTGGCGGATGCCGGTTCGGGTAAAAGCAGGTAGGGGTGGCCATGAACTTTTTAGATGAGCTCAAAAATATTGATCCGCAGAAACCGGGGAACTGGCCTTGGCTGATAAAGCTGGCAGCTTTCCTGTCCATGTTCTTGCTGGTTGTGGCTGCAGGAGGCTTCTTTGATTGGCAAGATCAGTATGAGAATTTGAAGCGAATCAAGAGTGAAGAATCCAGTTTGAAAGAAGCCTTTCTTACGAAGAAGCGAGAAGCCATCAATCTGGATATCATTAAAAAACAATTGATAGATACACAACAGTCCTTCGGTGCACTGTTAAAGCAGTTGCCAAGCAAATCTGAGATGGATGCCTTGCTTACCGACATCAATCAAGCAGGACTAGGGCGCGGATTGCAGTTTGAGCTATTCCGGCCCGGGGGCGAGGTGGCGACGGGCGTATTCACAGAGCAGCCCATTGCACTGAAAGTGACTGGGAGTTATGACGACTTAGGGAACTTTGCGAGCGATATCTCTCAATTGCCACGGATTGTTACTTTAAACGATATAAAGATTTCACCGATCCCTAGCGGGATGTTGAGTATGGAGTCGACAGCCAAAACATATCGCTACCTGGACGAAGCCGAGTTGGCGGCCCAGAAAAGAGCGGCTCAGGCAGCCAAGAGGAAGAGATGATGAGGGCGCGATTATTTGTTCTGCTAGTAGCCGTGCTGCTAACCGGTTGCGGCGGAGAAGAATTTCAAGATCTGAGAGATTTCGTTAATAACGCCGGTGCCGATATGCGCGGCAAAGTCGATCCGCCTCCCGACATAAAGCCTTATGAGCCATTTGCTTATGACAATGCGACCTCTTTGCAGGATCCCTTCAAGCCACGCAAGACGAAAATGGGCGGGTCTGGGCGCGGGGGCATCAATCAGCCTGATTTCGATCGTCCCAAAGAAGAGTTGGAAGACTATCCGCTCGAGAGTTTGGCGATGGTTGGATTCTTGTCCCAAAAGGGAGTGGAGCATGCAGTGCTTCGCTCGTCGCAAGGAAAAATTCATCAGGTCAAAGTTGGAAATTATATTGGTCTGAATTTCGGTCAAATCACGTCGATCTCGGAAACCGAGGTCAAGGTCAAAGAAATGGTTCAGGATAGCGCTGGCGACTGGACGGAGCGCGAAAGTAGCCTGCAATTGATTGAAGGATTAGGAGAGTAAAATGAAATTGCTTGATATGACGGCAAAAAAAATATCCCGAGTGATGGCGATTGCGGTTGCTCTGTGCTCCTTCAGTGCACTTGCTCTGGAAAGTGCTGAGTTAACGAACAGCATTGAGTCTATCAGTGCTACTAGTGAGAGTGGAAAGCTCGTGGTGAAGGTGGGATTGAAGTCGCCACCTAAAGGTCAGCCTGCTGCCTTCACAATCAATACGCCACCGCGTATCGCCTTTGACTTTCCAAATACAGAAAATGGCCTGGGAACATCGATGCAGACCTTCGGTGAAGGAGAGCTGCGCAGTGCGAACATCGTGCAGGCGGGAAACCGAACACGCTTGGTAATAAATCTTGCTCAAATGGTTGGTTACGATACAAGAGTTGATGGTAACGATGTATTGATTACCCTGCAGCCGCGAGGAGTGGGTGGCAGTGCGGAGCCTGTTCCTGCCGCACATTTCGCTGACGCTTCATCCAGTGCTCAATTGCATAGTTTGCGCGATATCGACTTCCGCAGGGGTAAGAACGGAGAAAGCAGAATTCAGATTGACTTGTCAGATGCCGACATCGGCATTGATATCAAACAGCAGGGGCGCGCACTGGTAGTAGATTTCCAGCGGGCTGTGCTTCCACGCAATCTGCAGCGGAAGCTGGATGTATCGGATTTCGCCACACCCGTGCAAATGATTGATGCATTCGTACAAGGGGGAAATGCGCGCCTCTCAATAGAGCCGAAAGGCCTGTGGGAATATTCGGCATACCAAACGGATAATAAGTTCATCATTGAAGTGAAGGCTGTGGCTGAGGATCCAAATAAATTGGTGAAAGGCAATGCTCCTGGATATTCCGGAGAAAAGCTAACGCTCAATTTCCAAAATATTTCAACACGTGAAGCCTTGAGTGTCATCGCTGACTTCACAGGGCTGAATATGGTCATCAGCGACACTGTCTCTGGTAGTTTGACGCTTCGTTTGAAAGACGTGCCTTGGGATCAGGCATTTGAGATCATCTTGCAAAGCAGAGGTTTGGATATGCGCAAGAACGGCAATGTCATTCAAGTTGCGCCACGTGAGGAGATTGCCGCTAAGGAAAAGATTGAATTTTCAGCCCGGCAAGAAATTTCGGAATTGGAGCCCTTGCGTACTGAGAATTTCGAACTGGCATATGCAAAAGCTGCCGACATAGTTGCCTTGATCTCGAACGACAAACAAAAGATTTTATCTGCCCGAGGCAGTGCCAACTTTGATTTGCGCACCAACCTGCTGTTTGTCAAGGATGTTCCTTCCAGCTTGGAGGAGGTGCGAAAGTTGATCAAGCTGGTCGACGTACCTGTCCGCCAGGTGCTGATTGAAGCTCGGTTCGTTGAGGCAAGTGAATCATTCAATCATACATTGGGAGGCCGTCTGGGATATACCGGGCCAACGCAGGCGCAAGGGGGCGGATTCGCCGTCGGAAATGCAGGCAGGGGTAGCGTATCCGGGGGTAGCTTGAATCTTCCGGGAGCTGCGACGGGATTGGGCGGCTTGACCATGACCCTGTTTAACGCCGCTGCTACAAAAACGCTCACGTTGGAATTGAATGCGTCTGCAATTGACGGTACAACCAAAAATATTGCTAGTCCCCGTGTTGTTACTGGAGATAAGACAGCGGCCACCATTGAATCAGGTGTAGAGGTACCTTATTTGCAAGCCAGCAGTAGTGGAGCAACTAATGTAGCCTTCAAAAAAGCAGTTTTGGGCCTGACGGTGACGCCGCAGATCACACCGGATGACAGTGTGACCATGAAAATCAGCGTAAGCCAGGATTCCGTGGGCAATATCTACTCCGGGGTGCCAAGCATCAATACCAAGAAAGTTGATACCCAAGTTCTGGTTGATAATGGCGGTACCGTGGTTATCGGTGGTGTGTACACACAAGACGATTCCGATTCCACTTCCTCGGTACCAGGTCTGGCAGACATCCCCGTTCTGGGTTGGCTGTTCAAGACTAATACTGTGGTGAAGAGCAAGAAAGAACTGCTGGTGTTCATTACCCCCAAAATATTGAAAGACACCCTTGGTCCAAATTAAGGATACGGATTCCTTTTAAAACAAAAGCCCGGCATAGCCGGGCTTTTGTTTTAAAAGGATAAGAACATGAATTCCGCTACAATCCAAAATATGGGATCAAATGAAGTCTACAAACTGAGTTCCGGTAATATCATTCTGATCGGACTGATGGGCTCAGGTAAAACAACAGTTGGAAAGCTGCTGGCCAAGCAGCTGGACAAATCCTTTGTCGATTGTGACGAAGAAATACAGCGCCGCACCGGGGTAACCATCCCTCACATCTTTGATGTCGAGGGAGAAGAAGGTTTCCGGCAGCGTGAAACTGCAGCCTTGGAGGAGCTTGTCCTGAGAAGCAATATCGTTCTTGCTACCGGAGGCGGGGCGCCTTTGAGCCAAATAAATCGAGAGTTACTGAAGGGAAGCGGGATCGTCGTGTATCTGAAGAGCAATGTGCATGATCTGTGGCATAGAACTCGGCATGATCATAACCGTCCCTTGCTGCAAACTGCGGATCCACGAGCGACGCTGCAGGCTTTATATGAAGCACGTGATCCACTGTACAACAGCATAGCTGACATCGTAATACATACAGGCAAACAAAACGTGCAGATACTCTTGTCAAAATTGCAGGACAGGCTTGCAGAGTATCGTGCAAACGATAAACCAGCATCAAAGGGTATCCAGTAATGCAAACCTTGAACGTTGGCCTCGGCGAGAGAAGTTACCCAATATATATTGGTAGCGGATTACTGGCGGATTGCGGATTGCTCATGCCATATCTACAAGCGGGGCGTGCAGTGATCATTAGCAACACGACCGTTTCCCCGTTGTATTTGGAGAACCTTCGGGCTAGCTTGGAAAAAAGCGGCGTACGTTGCGGCAGTGTCATCCTGCCGGACGGGGAAGAGTTCAAGAATTCAACATCCATGGAAGCGATCTATGACGCTTTGTTGAGATCGCATTGTGAGCGGAGTACCACACTCATTGCTTTGGGCGGCGGGGTGATCGGTGACATGGTGGGCTTCGCGGCAGCGACATATTTACGAGGCGTCCCATTTATTCAGATTCCCACGACGTTACTGTCGCAAGTGGACTCATCCGTAGGAGGCAAGACGGGTATCAATCATCCCTTGGGCAAAAACATGATCGGGGCTTTTTACCAGCCAAAAGTGGTGCTGGCCGATACGCGAACGCTGGATACGCTTCCGGACAGAGAATTGAGTGCGGGAATTTCGGAAGTAATTAAGTATGGGCTGATACGTGATTTGCCCTTTTTCGAATGGCTTGAGTTGAACGTGGAAAGATTGCTTGCGCGAGATACCGAAGCGCTGCAATACGCCATTGCTCGAAGCTGTCAGAATAAAGCGGAAGTGGTGGGAAACGACGAGCGCGAAAGCGGCGAGCGTGCATTGCTGAACTTGGGGCATACGTTTGGACATGCAATCGAGAACGGCATGGGGTATGGCGTATGGCTGCATGGAGAAGCCGTCGCAGCGGGCACCATCATGGCGGCAGATCTTTCACGCAGAATGGGCTGGCTGACAGAAGCCGATGTTGGACGCATACGTGATCTGTTCCAGCGAGCAAAGCTGCCGGTGAGTGCACCCCGGATGTCTGCAGACAAATATCTGGAGTTGATGGGACTTGATAAGAAGGTGGTCTCCGGGAAACTCAGATTTGTTCTGCTGGAAGCGTTAGGCCAGTCGGTGATAACCGGTGAAGTGCCAGAAGCCAGCTTGAAGGAAACGATTGAGGCTTGCTGTGAGTGAGCAGATATTGGCACCTTATGCGGTAATCGAAAGTTTAGTCGGTCGGCAAATTTCGGAACCGAATCCACCTGGAAGAAGTGAATTCCAGCGTGACCGAGATCGCATCATCCACTCTAGCGCGTTCCGCAGGCTCGAATACAAAACTCAGGTGTTCGTAAATCACGAAGGCGATTTATTCAGAACGCGGCTCACACATAGTATTGAAGTAGCCCAAATAGGGCGGTCAATTGCGCGTCGCCTGAGTCTGAACGAGGATCTGGTTGAAGCCATCTCCCTTGCCCATGACCTTGGGCACACACCATTCGGCCATGCGGGACAAGATGAACTCAATGAGTGCATGGCTGAATACGGCGGATTTGAGCACAACCTGCAATCCCTGCGCGTAGTGGATGTATTGGAAGAAAAATATGCAGCCTTTGACGGTCTGAACCTGTGCTTTGAGACGCGCGAGGGAATACTGAAACATTGCTCGCGAACAAATGCGGAGCAGATGGGAGACGTGGGGCAGAGGTTCTTATTGGGGCGCAGACCAAGCCTGGAAGCTCAGGTAGCCAATCTGGCCGATGAGATCGCATACAACAATCACGATGTAGACGATGGTTTGCGATCAGGCTTGCTGACACTAGAGCAACTCGCGGAAGTCGAATTATTCGCAAGCCATCTGAATGAGGTGCGGCAAGCATGGCCGCAATTGGCGGAACGTCGCCTCGTTCACGAAACAGTACGTCGAATGATCAATACACTGGTCACAGACATGATTTCCCAAACTCAAAGCAATATCGCAGAAAGCGCGCCCAAGTCGCTTGAAGATGTGCGTTGTGCTCCAGCATTAGCCGCGTTCAGCCCGCGCATGCGCGAATTGAACAATGAGCTGAAAGCTTTTCTGCGGACCGAGTTGTATCGCCATTATCGGGTCATGCGCATGAGCGCAAAGGCTCGCAGGGTAATTCGAGAGCTATTCAAAGCATTCATGGAAGACCCTCGCTTGTTGCCGCCGCAATCAAATAGTCAGCTGGCAGAGGACCTGCCGCGCACCGTGGCAGACTACATCGCAGGCATGACTGACCGCTACGCCATCCGCGAACATAGGCGAATTTACGCCATAGAAGAGATTTAACCGGTTCTCGGTTGCCCACCACCTACGGTTTAAGGTAGCATTCCCGCCCTTTTGGATAAATTTCCCGAAAAAGCGGCGTTTGTCGCTGTGTTGTCGGATGAATGAGGTGAGGAACAAGGTGAATAATTCTTCGTTGCCCGCGCGGCAAGCTCTGTATGACCCGCGCAATGAACATTATGCATGTGGTGTCGGTTTCGTCGCACATATTAAAGGTATAGCCAGTCACGACCGAGTAAGTGAAGGTCTGAACATTCTGGAAAATCTGACGCACCGCGGCGCGGTCGGGGCAGATCCTCTGGCGGGCGATGGTGCCGGCATCATGATCCAGATTCCGCATGCTTTTCTGAGTACAGCAACTGCCAAGAATAAGATCAAGCTGCCGGATGCCGGTGAATACGGTGTCGGTATGCTGTTCCTGTCGCGCAACAAAGCCGCGCGCGCAGCCTGCGAAAAGATCGTCGAAGCCAAAATCAAGGCCGAAGGACAGATTCTTCTGGGCTGGCGCGATGTGCCTGTTGATAGTTCCGGCTTGGGCGAAAGTGTGAAGGCTGTCGAGCCACTGGTTCGTCAGGTATTCATCGGTCGCGGCAAGAAGACGGCAGACCAGGATGCATTCGAGCGCAAACTGTTCGTCATTCGCAAGACTGTCGAGCATGCAGTGCGCAAATTGCCAAAGGGGCAAGGTGAGGGTTTCTATATCCCCTCCATGTCATCGCGCACCATTGTCTATAAGGGCATGTTGCTGGCGACCCAAGTTGGCGAGTACTTCCTCGATCTGCAAGATGAAAGCTGTGTGAGCGCATTCGCGCTGGTGCACCAGCGTTTCTCTACCAATACCTTCCCAACCTGGGATCTGGCCCATCCGTTCCGCATGATCGCCCATAACGGCGAGATCAATACCATGCGCGGCAACGTGAACTGGATGGCTGCGCGCCATGCGGCGATGTCGTCAAGCTTCCTTGGTAGTGACCTGGAAAAGTTGTGGCCGCTGATCGTCGAAGGTCAATCCGACTCGGCATGCTTCGACAATGCCTTGGAACTACTGGTGGCAGGCGGCTATTCACTGCCGCACGCAATGATGCTGCTGATCCCGGAAGCATGGGCAGGCAATCCGTTGATGGATGAAGAGCGCCGTGCGTTCTACGAATATCACGCCGCCTTGATGGAGCCGTGGGACGGCCCTGCAGCTGTTGCCTTTACCGATGGCCGCATGATCGGCGCGACTTTGGACCGCAACGGCCTGCGTCCAGCACGCTATCTGATCACAGACGAAGATGTGGTGTTGATGGCATCCGAGATGGGCGTGCTGCCGATCGCCGAGAAGAATGTCGTCAAGAAGTGGCGTCTGCAGCCCGGCAAGATGTTCCTCATCGACATGGAAGCGGGCCGCATCGTTGATGACAGTGAGCTGAAGAAGCAGATCGCCACTGCCAAGCCTTATCGCAAGTGGATCAAGGAATCGCGGTACTTCCTGGATGATCTGCCCACCGTCGCCAACAAGCAGGTGAGCAGTGTCAGTCTGCTGGATGCACAGCAGGCATTCGGTTATACACAGGAGGACGTCAAGTTCATCCTGCAGCCGATGGCGATGGCGGGAGAAGAGCCGACAGGCTCCATGGGTAGCGATGCTGCCCTGCCCGTTCTGTCCGGCCGCAGCAAGGTGCTGTACAACTACTTCCAGCAATTGTTCGCGCAAGTGACCAATCCGCCTATCGACCCGATCCGCGAAGAGATCGTGATGTCGCTGACCTCGTTCATCGGTTCCAAGCCGAACCTGTTGGGCGTGGACGAGACCAAACCGGCACCGCGTCTGGAAGTGCATCAGCCCGTGCTGTCGCACGAAGATGCGGCCAAGCTGCACAACATCGACAAGCTCACCAAGGGCAAGTACAAGTCCACGACACTGGATATCACTTATCCGGTCAACAAGGGGGCGGCAGGTTGCGAAGCAGCGATCCAGACCTTGTACAAGCAGGCAGACAAAGCTGTCGCAGCTGGCTTCAATGTGCTGATCCTGTCTGATCGCGGTATGTCCAATAAGCGAGTGGCGATTCCGGCCCTGCTCGCGACCGCTGCAGTCCACCACCACCTCGTGCGCGAAGGTCTGCGCACCAGCACGGGTCTGGTCGTCGAGACCGGCTCCGCACGCGAAGTGCATCACTTTGCATTGCTGGCGGGTTACGGTGCCGAGGCAGTCTATCCGTGGCTGGCATTCGATACGCTGTCGTCACTCGACCTGCCGTCCGGTGTGACGGAGAAAGAGGCGCACAAGCGCTTCATCAAGGCGATCAACAAAGGTCTGCTCAAGGTCATGTCCAAGATGGGCATCTCGACCTATCAGTCCTATTGCGGTTCGCAGATCTTCGAAGCCATCGGCTTGAACAGCGACTTCATTGAGAGCTATTTCCCCGGCACCGCGACACAGATCGAAGGTATCGGCCTCAACGAAGTGGCGGAAGAAGCAGTGCGCACCCACATCGACGCGTTCGGCAACGATCCGCTGCTGCAAAACATGCTCGATGTCGGTGGCGAATTCGCTTACCGCGCACGCGGCGAAGAACACACATGGACACCGGATTCCATCGCCAAGCTGCAGCATTCCACTCGTTCCAACAATTACGAGACTTACAAGGAATACGCCAAGCTGATCAACGACCAGACCCAGCGCCAGATGACGCTGCGCGGCCTGTTCGAGATCAAGCCAGCGGGTAAACCAGTACCGCTGGACGAAGTCGAGTCGGCCAAAGAGATCGTCAAACGTTTCGCCACCGGCGCGATGTCGCTGGGCTCAATCTCAACCGAGGCGCATACCACTTTGGCGATCGCGATGAACCGTATCGGCGGCAAGTCCAATACCGGTGAAGGCGGCGAAGATCCGAACCGTTTCAAAACTTTGTATGGCGGCGAGAAGCTATCCGAGATCATCGGCAAAGGCCGCATCGAAGCCGACCAAACCATGAAGGAGGGCGACTCGCTGCGTTCGCGCATCAAGCAGGTCGCATCCGGACGTTTTGGTGTGACAGCGGAATATCTGTCCAGCGCCGACCAGATCCAGATCAAGATGGCGCAGGGCGCCAAGCCGGGTGAAGGCGGTCAGTTGCCTGGTGGCAAGGTTTCCGAATACATCGGCAAGCTTCGTCACTCGGTGCCCGGCGTCGGTCTGATCTCGCCGCCGCCGCACCACGACATCTATTCCATCGAAGACTTGGCGCAGCTCATCCATGACCTGAAGAACTCGAATCCGAGCGCTTCCGTGTCGGTGAAACTGGTGTCCGAAGTCGGCGTGGGTACAGTTGCCGCGGGCGTCTCCAAAGCCAAGGCAGACCACATTGTGATCTCCGGCTTCGACGGCGGTACCGGTGCATCGCCACTGTCTTCCGTTAAGCACGCAGGAACCTCGTGGGAACTGGGTTTGGCTGAAGCACAGCAAACACTAGTCTTGAACAATCTGCGCGGCCGCATAGGCTTGCAAGTCGACGGTCAGATGAAGACCGGTCGTGACGTGCTGATCGGCGCGCTGCTGGGTGCCGACGAATTCGGTTTTGCTACCGCACCACTGGTGGTCGAGGGTTGCATCATGATGCGCAAGTGTCACCTCAACACCTGCCCGGTCGGTGTTGCCACACAGGATCCCGAGCTGCGCAAGAAATTCACCGGCCAGCCGGAACACGTGGTGAACTACTTCTTCTTCGTTGCCGAAGAAGTGCGTGAGTTGATGGCGCAGATGGGTAGTCGCAAGTTCGACGATCTGATCGGCCGCAGCGACCTGCTCGACAAGCGCAAAGGCATCAAGCACTGGAAAGCCAAGGGTCTGGATTTCAGCAAGGTGTTCCACCAGCCCAAGGTCGCGGCAAATGTGGCACGCCGCCAGGCTGAAGTGCAGGACCACGAACTGGAAAAGGCGCTCGACAACGACCTCATCGCCCAAGCCAAAGAAGCCTTGGATGCGAAGCGTGTGGTCACCATCGAGACCAAGATCTGCAACGTCAACCGCAGCGTCGGCACCATGCTGTCGCACGAAGTGGCCAAGCGCCACGGCAACGCAGGTCTGCCGGATGACACCATCCGCGTGAGACTGCTGGGTACCGCAGGCCAGAGCTTCGGCGCTTTCCTCGCACATGGCGTGACCTTCCAGCTGGAAGGCGAAGGCAACGACTACGTGGGCAAGGGTCTGTGCGGCGGCCGCATCATCGTCAAACCGTCCGACGACAGCAAACTGGTCGCTGAAGATAACATCATCGTCGGCAACACCGTGCTGTACGGCGCGACAGCCGGTGAAGTGTTCTTCCGCGGCGTGGCGGGTGAACGTTTCGCGGTGCGTAACTCTGGCGCGGTTGCCGTGGTCGAGGGCGTGGGTGACCACTGCTGCGAATACATGACCGGCGGCATGGTCGTTGTGCTGGGCAATACCGGCCGCAATTTCGCTGCAGGTATGTCGGGTGGTGTCGCCTACGTGCTGGATGAAGAAGGCAACTTCTCGCAGCGCTGCAACATGTCCATGGTGCAGCTGGAAGCAGTACCGGAAGAAGCGGCACTGAGCGAGACCGGCGAAGTGGAAGCGCATGGTCGTGTGCACTTCAACCACCTGAACAAGGCGGATGAAGCCGCCCTGCGCGGCAAGATCGAGAAGCATCTGCGCTATACCGGCAGTGCGCGTGCCAAGCAGATCCTGGATAACTGGGCGGACTACCTGCCCAAGTTCGTGAAGGTCATGCCGACCGAATATCGTCGTGCGTTGCTAGAGATCGCGGCGCAGCAGCAGAAGGAGGCCGCATAATGGGCAAGCCAACCGGATTCAAAGAGTTTGAGCGCGTCAGCGAAGGTTACGCGCCGGTAGAGCAGCGCCTGAAGCACTATCAGGAATTCGTTGCACATCTGTCCGACGCGGAAGCGACCCAGCAGGGCGCACGCTGCATGGACTGCGGCATCCCGTTCTGCAACAACGGCTGCCCGGTCAACAACATCATTCCGGACTGGAACGATCTGGTGTATCGCGGCGACTGGAAGCAGGCCATCGAAGTGCTGCATTCCACCAACAACTTCCCGGAAGTGACCGGACGCATCTGTCCGGCACCGTGCGAAGCGGCCTGTACGCTGAACATCGGTCACGATGCAGTCGGCATCAAGTCCATCGAGCACGCCATCATCGACAAGGCCGGCGAGAACGGTTGGGTCGTACCGCAGCGCGCCAAGAAACGCACCGGCAAGAAGATCGCCGTGGTCGGTTCCGGCCCAGCCGGACTGGCAGCCGCCCAGCAACTGGCGCGTGCCGGTCACGCTGTGACCGTTTTCGAGAAGAACAGCCGCATCGGCGGCCTGATGCGCTACGGCATCCCCGACTTCAAACTGGACAAGCGCCTGATCGACTGGCGTATGGCGCAACTTGCCGCCGAAGGTGTGAAGTTCCAGACCAGCACCTTCATCGGCAAGGAATTGCCGGGCAAGGGCATCGTCA
The DNA here is from genome assembly GCA_043826585.1 of Pseudomonadota bacterium. Taxonomy (GTDB): domain Bacteria; phylum Pseudomonadota; class Gammaproteobacteria; order Burkholderiales; family Gallionellaceae; genus Sideroxyarcus. Next base: position 2,162 of record JBDRPZ010000111.1, on the reverse strand, counting down.
ACGATGCGAAGAAAGTCGTCAGCCCCGCTGCCTTGAAGAAAGACTTCGATGCGGTGATCCTGGCCGGCGGTTCCGAGCAGCCGCGCGACCTCCCCGTGCCGGGCCGTGAACTGGCCGGCGTGCACTACGCGCTGGAATTCCTGATCCCGCAGAACAAGGAAGTCGCGGGCGACGGCAAGAACCCGATCAATGTCGCGGGCAAGCATGTGGTTGTCATCGGCGGCGGCGACACCGGTTCCGACTGTGTGGGTACCTCGAATCGTCACGGCGCCGCATCGATCACGCAGATCGAAGTCATGCCGCGCGCGCCGGAGCAAGAGAACAAGCCGCTGACTTGGCCGAACTGGCCGCTCAAGCTGCGCACTTCCAGCTCGCACGAAGAAGGTTGCGAGCGCGACTGGGCCATCTCGACCAAGGAATTCATCGGCGAGAACGGCGTGCTGAAAGCTATCAAGTGCGTACGCGTCGAGTTCAAGGAAGGCAAGATGGTCGAGGTCGCAGGTAGCGCGTTCGAACTGAAGGCCGACTACGGATTCCTCGCCATGGGCTTCAGCAATCCGCTGGCGCAGGTGCTCGATGCATTCGGCGTGAAGAAGGATGGTCGCGGCAATGTGTTGGCGACGACCGAAGGTGACAAGTGCTACCAAACCAGCGTGAAGAAAGTATTCGCAGCGGGCGACATGCGTCGCGGCCAGTCGCTGGTGGTATGGGCGATCCGCGAAGGCCGTCAGGCTGCACGCGCGGTCGATGAGTTCCTCATGGGCAGCAGTCAGCTGCCACGATAAGAAAAGAGCAAAATGAACTTCAAAGTAAAGAACGACACCTTCCTGCGCGCCCTGCTGCGCCAGCCGACCGAATACACGCCGCTGTGGATGATGCGCCAAGCCGGTCGATACCTGCCTGAATATCGCGCGACACGCCGCACTGCGGGCAGCTTTATGGGGCTGTGCAAGAACCCGGACTTCGCAACTGAAGTGACCCTGCAGCCGCTGGATCGTTTCCCGCTGGATGCCGCCATCCTGTTCTCAGACATCCTGACCGTCCCTGATGCGATGGGTCTGGGTCTGTATTTCTCGGAAGGCGAAGGTCCGAAGTTCGAGCGCCCGCTGGAAACCGAAGCAGACATCATGGCGCTGCAAGTGCCGGATATCGGCAAGGACCTGAAGTATGTGACCGACGCCGTGTCGCAGATCCGCAAGTCCCTGGATGGCCGCGTGCCGCTGATCGGCTTCTCCGGTAGTCCATGGACGCTGGGCTGCTATATGGTGGAAGGCGGCAGCAGCAGTGATTACGCCAAGGTGAAGACCTTGATGTACAAAGAGCCCAAGCTGATGCACCACATCCTGAACGTGACCGCACAGGCAGTGACCGCTTACCTGAACGCGCAGATCGAAGCGGGCGCACAAGCCGTGATGATCTTCGATTCATGGGGTGGTGCGTTGTCGCATTCCGCATTCCACGAATTCTCGCTGGCCTATACCCAGCGTATCGTGGACGGTCTGATCAAAGAAAAAGACGGCGTGCGCATCCCGTCCATCGTGTTCACCAAGGGTGGCGGCCTGTGGATCGAAAGCATCGCCGACATCGGTTGCGATGCCGTCGGTCTGGACTGGACCATGGACATCGGTGTGGCACGGCAGAAGGTCGGCCACAAGGTCGCCCTGCAAGGCAACCTCGATCCGACCGTGTTGTTCGCCACGCCGGAAGTGATCCGCAACGAGGTGGAGAAGGTGTTGTCCAGCTTTGGCTTCGGCAGCGGCCATGTGTTCAATCTGGGCCACGGAATCTCGCAGCATACCGATCCGGAGAACGCTGCCGCGCTGGTGCAGGCCGTGCACGAGCTCAGCAAGAAATATCACTAGAAAACGCTTGACAGACGCCGCTTTATGAACAGGCGTCCAAAAAAGAAAGGCCATGGGTGGCAACATCCGTGGCCTTTTGCATTGGCGAGGTAAGTTATTGAAAGTTAACGGGGTAATAAACTGCTTCGAAAATGTGCGGCGAAAAAAAACTGTATACACTGTTTGCAGTTAGCTCACTTCAAGGGTGGTTGTCCACATTGTTATCCACAGGAAATGTGGACAACAAAAAAACACTATATCGCTTACGGTATCAAAATTGGTTGCATCCAAATGGATATATTTTGAGTTATTATAATGTCT
>JBDRPZ010000110.1:0-5845 GCA_043826585.1 Pseudomonadota bacterium | reverse complement strand
TTGCCCATCACGCGCTTCAGCATCATGCGGCCAGCAACGGCTACCTGGACCTGCTCGGCTTCCAGTTCGTCGTGAGTCTTCTCGCCGTAAGTCGTATGCAGATCGGCAGCGAGGTGTTTGCGTTCGAAGTCGTTGGGAAAGGCGACGCCTTTTTCACGGATCGCCTTCAGCTTGCTGCGGCGCTCGGCGATGATCTGGTTCTCGTCTACGGGAGGAGTGTTCTGTTCGGTAGTCATGATGTGTTCCTGGTTAAACGCCTTGCTTCAAACTGGCGGCGATGAAATCGTCGAGGTCGCCGTCGAGCACGGCCTGTGTGTTGCCCACTTCGTAATTGGTGCGCAAGTCCTTGATGCGCGACTGGTCGAGCACGTAAGAGCGGATCTGGTGGCCCCAGCCGATGTCGGACTTGGTGTCTTCCAGCGCCTGTTTCTCTGCGTTGCGCTTGCGCAGTTCTTCTTCGTACATGCGCGATTTCAGCATGGACATGGCTTCCGCGCGGTTCTTGTGTTGCGACCGGTCGTTCTGACACTGCACCACGATGCCGGTCGGAATGTGGGTGAGTCGCACCGCCGAGTCGGTCTTGTTGATGTGCTGACCGCCCGCACCGGATGCGCGATAGGTGTCGACGCGCAGGTCGGCCGGGTTGATGTCGACCTCAATGGAGTCATCCACTTCGGGATAGACGAACACGCTGGAGAATGAAGTGTGGCGACGATTGCCGGAATCGAACGGCGATTTGCGGACCAGACGATGCACTCCGGTCTCGGTGCGCAGGTGGCCATATGCATATTCACCACTGATCTTGAGTGAAGCGCCTTTGATACCCGCGACTTCACCGTCGGACTGTTCCAACACTTCAACGGTGAAACCTTTTCGTTCGGCATAACGGATATACATGCGCAACAGCATGGAACCCCAGTCCTGCGCCTCGGTACCGCCTGAGCCGGCCTGAATGTCGAGGAAGCAATTGTTGGCATCCATCTCGCCGGAGAACATGCGGCGGAATTCGAGGTCGGCGACCAGCTTTTCGATCTGCTCGACATCGCTGACGATGCTCATCAGGCTCTCGTCATCATTTTCGGCCAGTGCCATCTCCATCAGTTCGGTGTTGTCTTCAACCGACTGGCTGATCTTTTGCAGATTGAGCACGATGCCTTCCAGCATCTTGCGCTCTTTGCCCAGATCCTGGGCGCGTTTGGCATCCTGCCAGATGGCAGGGTCTTCGGCCAATTCGGCGACTTCGGCTAGGCGTTCTTGCTTGCCATCGAAGTCAAAGATACCTCCGGAGTTCGAGGTTGCGGGCGCGCAAATCTTGCAGTTTTGCGGTGAGGGCGTTGAGTTGTTCTGCTTCCATGATCAGTTCCGTCTGTCGCTGCTTTAAAGGGGCGAGATTATAGCGCAAACAGTCCCAACAGGACGCCGCAGGCGATGGCGCCAAAGCCGATTGCGACCTGACGTGTCAAAGCACGACCCGCGATGAAAGCCACCATGCCAAGTTTGAATGCCATGTTGGAAAGGAAAGCGATGGCGATGGCTATCACTGTCTGTTGTTCGCTGAGTTGCCCCAGGTTGAAGAGCCGCAAACTGGATAAGGCAATGGCATCCACATCGGTCAATCCCGATACCAGTGCAACGGCATACAGACCTTGGCTGCCAGCCAAGTCAGCCATCCAGGCCGAAACGACAAGAACGACCACATAGAGCAATCCGAAACCGACAGCGGTATGCAGTTCAGCCGGATTCGAAGTTTCGGGAACCAGCAACTTCTGACCTTTACTTGTTTGTTGCCAAGCGTAGACGGAAGCGATGAGTCCGGCGATCAAACCGCCCGCATAAACAGGCGCGAGCCCGGGCAAAGCGCCGAAAGCCAGAATGGAGCTCACAACCAGCAAACGTAGCAGCACCACCATGCTGGCGATCACGATCACCATCGCAGCCAGATTGGAGAGGGCCGGACTCGCTTTGCCATGTTTGGAGTAGATCAGGGTGGTGGCGGTGCTAGATACCAAACCCCCAAAGAAACCCAGTAAGGGTGCACCATAGCGTGTGCCGACCAGATGCAATGCGGTATAACCCGCCAGACTCAAGCCCGAGATGAGTACCACCATCAGCCATGCTTGATGCGGATTGAAGGCGCCATAGGGGCCATAGTTCTGGTCGGGCAGGATGGGTAGTACGATGAATGTGAGTACCGAGAATTGCAGTACGGCAACCAGGTCGCGCCTTGTCAGGCGCTGAGTAAATCCACGTAGCTCGGGTTTGAAATAGAGCAGGGCGGTGATGCCGATGGCCAGCATCACCGCCAGTGTTGACATGTCGAGCCAGATCATCACACCCAGTGCATAACAAAGTAACAGGGCGATAACCGTCGTTGTGCCCGGGTCATCATCCGGCTTGGCGGGTTCATCGCCGAGGTAGGCGGCGATGATGGTCAACGCAACAGTGACTATGCCGGCGACCACCAGCCATGACATATCCAGATGCTCGCCCAGCATGCCCATCAAAGTGCCGAACAAGGAAACCAGTGCGAATGTGCGCAGACCGGCTTTAGCAGAGGGATTGCGTTCACGTTCCAGCCCGATCAACAGGCCAATGGCGATGCTGGTGAGGAATTTCGGTAACAACTCGATGTCATTGTTTTGCAGCAAAGTGAATTCCATCACTCCTTCTCCTTACCAGTGGCGCACGATCAGTTGCAGCGTCTCGGAACCATTGTATTCATTGATGCTCAGGCTGTACACGGCATGCACGGTATCCGGGGCGGGATCGGCATGGAAGAAGCGGATGGCATCGAAACTACCCGCAGCGGAGGCGAGTTTCAACTTCAGGTGTTTCTCGCCGACGATACGCTGCATCTGCACGCGGAATTCGCCTTCGAACAACGGTTCAGGAAAGCCTTGTCCCCAAACTTGTGCTTGCAGTTCGCGCGCCATGCCCAGTGAAAACTCTTGTGCTTCCAGCTCTCCATCAGTGGCGATACTGCGCACCAGTGCCTCGCTATCGAGCATCTCCTGCACGACGGTTTCGAACGAGATGCGGAATGCATCCAGCGCATCTTCCGGGATGCTCAGCCCCGCCGCCATGGCATGACCGCCGAACTTGAGGATCAGATTCGGTTGCCGTTTGGAAACCAGATCGAGCGCATCGCGCAGATGCAGTCCAGGGATGCTGCGTCCCGAACCTTTAAGTTCGCCGGTTTGTGCGCGGGCGAAGGCGATCACGGGACGATGGAATTTGTCTTTCAGGCGCGAGGCAAGGATGCCGATCACACCCTGATGCCAGTCTTCATCGAATAACGCCAGCGAATAGCTTTCCGCCGGGTTGAAAGTGTCCAGCGTTGCCAGCGCCGTATCCTGCATGTCGGCTTCGATGCTGCGTCGCTCTTGGTTGAGCGCATCCAGTTTGGCAGCGATCTCGTTGGCTTCATTGGCGTCATCGGTCAACAGGCAACGAATGCCAAGCCCCATGTCTTCCAGTCTGCCAGCCGCATTCAGGCGCGGGCCGACGATGAAGCCCAGTTCATAGGAAGATGCTTGTGCCGCCGGTCGGCGGGCGATGCGCAATAAAGCCATGATGCCGGGGCAGGCGCGTCCGGCGCGGATGCGCTGCAAACCCTGATGCACCAGGATGCGGGTATTGTCATACAGCTTGACCACGTCGGCGACCGTGCCCAGCGCGACGAGGTCGAGCAGATTACCCAGATTGGGTTCGGGTTTATCGGCGAAAGTCCCTCGTGTACGCAGCTCTGCACGCAGTGCCATCAACACATAGAACATCACCCCCACGCCCGCCAGATTCTTGCTGGGGAAAGGGCAGCCGGGCTGGCTGGGATTCACGATGCATTCCGCGTCCGGCAAAGTGTCGCCGGGCAGGTGGTGGTCGGTCACCAATACTTGCATGCCAAGTTTGTGCGCTTCAGCCACACCATCGACACTGGCAATGCCGTTATCCACGGTCAGCAGGATGTCAGGCGACATTGAGGCAGCCAGACGGACGATCTCCGGTGTCAGCCCGTAGCCGTACTCGAAACGGTTAGGCACGATGAAGTCTACTTTGGCACCCAGTGCCGTCAGACCGCGCATGCCCACGGCGCAGGCGGTCGCACCATCGGCATCGTAGTCGGCCACGATCAACAGCTTTTTGCCGGCGGCAATCGCATCCGCCAATGCGCCCGCCATGGTCTCGGCCTGCTTCAGTAGCGTGAATGGCAGCAGTTTCTTCAGGTCGATCTCAAGTTGCTCCGCATGCTCTATGCCGCGTGCGGCATAGATGCGTGCCAGCAAAGATGAAAGGCCGGATTCAGCAAGCCGATGGGCAGTTGATTCGGGGTAGGTTCGAGGGTCTATTCTGGTCATATTTTGGGCTTCTTTTGCCGGCAGTGTAGCAGAGCGGACATCGTATTTTCCCTGTAACTCGGGTAGAATGCGCGCCACTCAAAATTCCAATGCGAGCAAAATTGTGGCACTGATAGTTCAGAAATACGGCGGCACTTCGATGGGTAGTCCGGAGCGCATCAAGAGCGTCGCGCAGCGTGTAGCTAAATTCAAGGCGCAAGGTCATCAAGTTGTAGTGGTTGTCTCGGCAATGAGCGGCGAGACCAATCGTTTGATCGGACTGGCGCACGAGATTCAGAAACATCCCGATCCGCGTGAACTGGACGTGGTGATCTCCACCGGGGAACAAGTTTCCATCGGCTTGCTCTCTATGGCACTGATCGACGCCGGGCTGAAGGCCAAGAGCTACACCGGTGCCCAGGTCAAGATCCTCACCAACAGCGCTTTCACCAAAGCCCGCATCGTCAGTATCGACGAAGAGAACATCCGTAACGATCTGGATGATGGCAATGTCGTCGTCGTGGCGGGCTTCCAAGGCATGGATGAGAACGGCAATATCACCACATTGGGCCGTGGCGGCTCGGATACCACGGGTGTCGCCATTGCTGCCGCCTTGGGGGCGGACGAATGCCAGATCTATACGGATGTTGATGGTGTCTACACCACCGACCCGCGTCTGGTACCCGAAGCACGCCGTCTGAAGAGCATCACTTTCGAAGAGATGCTGGAGATGGCGAGCCTAGGATCCAAGGTGTTGCAGATCCGCTCGGTCGAGTTCGCCGGCAAATACAAAGTCAAACTGCGTGTACTTTCCAGCTTCCAGGAGGAAGGTGAGGGTACGCTGATCACATTCGAGGAAAATGACAAAATGGAACAGGCCATCATCTCAGGTATCGCATTCAACCGTGACGAAGCCAAGATCACCGTACTTGGTGTACCCGACAAGCCGGGCATCGCCTATCAAGTACTGGGCCCGGTCAGTGATGCGAACATCGACGTGGACATGATCATTCAGAACGTCGGCGTGGACGGTTCCACCGACTTTTCATTTACGGTGCATCGCAACGAATTCAACAAGGCGATGGATCTCTTGAAGACTAAGGTCCAGCCGCACATCGGCGCACGCGATGTCGTCGGCGACAACAAGACCGCCAAGGTCTCCGTGGTCGGTGTCGGCATGCGTTCGCATGTGGGCATCGCCAGCAAGATGTTCCGTACTTTGGCTGAAGAGGGTATCAATATTCAGATGATCTCCACCTCGGAAATCAAGATTTCTGTGGTCATAGATGAGAAGTATCTTGAGCTTGCTGTGCGTGTTCTGCACAAGGCATTCGATTTGGATCAAGAAAGCGCATGATTGTTTGACGAAGTGGGGCGATTACATTAGTATTCGCGCCCTTCGGAGAAGTGGCCGAGTGGTCGAAGGCACACCCCTGCTAAGGGTGCATCCGGGCAAAACCTGGATCGAGGGTTCGAATCCCTCCTTCTCCGCCAAGGTAACTGTAGTCGTT
>JBDRPZ010000109.1:0-39318 GCA_043826585.1 Pseudomonadota bacterium | reverse complement strand
GATCAGGGCGATCACTTTGCGCGCACCGGCCTGCTTCGCCAGCAGGGCGGACATGATGTTGTTCTCGTCATCGTTGGTCAGCGCACAGAACACATCCACATCGCCGATATGCTCTTGTTGCATCAGTTTCTCGTCGGTGCCATCTCCGTTCAGTACCAGCGTATGGCTGAGCTCACTGGCCAGACGGGTGCACGCCTTCTTGTTGTGCTCGATGAGCTTCACCTGGTAATCGTTCTCGATCGCCTTGGCCAGACGGAAACCGATGTTGCCCCCGCCGACGATGGCGACGCGCTTCACCGGCTTGTCCATGCGACGCAACTCATACAATACGCTGCGGATGTTCTCTGTGGCGGCGATGAAGAACACTTCATCGCCCTCTTCGACCACGGTCGTCCCCTCGGGAGTGATAGGTCGATCATGCCGGAAGATGGCGGCCACGCGTGTCTCGACCTGCGGCATGTCAGTACGCAGGAACGACAGTGGCTGGCCCACCAGCGGCCCACCCCTGAACGCGCGCACAGCGGCCAGCGAGGCTTTGCCTTGCGAGAACTTCTGCACTTGCAGCGCTTCCGGAAATTCGATCAACTTTACGATGTATTCGGTCAGTATCTGCTCGGGGCAGATGGAGAAGTCGACACTCAGAATATCTTTCTCGAAGATCTCGGGCCGGTTCAAATAGTCCGTGGCTCGGATACGTGCGATGCGGGTCGGTGTGTTGTACAGGCTGGCGGCCAGTTTGCATGCAACCAGATTCACTTCGTCGCTTTGCGTCACCGCCAGCAGCATGTCGGCATCGGCGATACCTGCCTGTTCCAGCGTGGAAGGATGGGCGGCATTGCCGACCACAGTGCGTAGATCCAGCCGGTCCTGCAGTATGCGCAGCTTTTCGGCATCGGAATCGATGATAGTGATGTCGTTCGCTTCACCGACCAGACTTTCGGCAACGGTAGAGCCGACCTGTCCCGCGCCAAGAATGAGGATCCTCACGCTGCCTCGCCTTTCCACTTGATGGAACAGCCCATGCTGGCGATCTGCTCGCGCGGGCCCTGGCCGGTCTGTGCCACTTGCAGCATCGCTTCGAACAGGTCGCGCTTGGCATCCGGCGCCGCTTCCTTGCGCGAAGCATCCAGACGGCCGCGGTACTGCAGTTCCAGATCCGCGTTGAAACCGAAGAAGTCCGGTGTGCATACCGCGCCGTAATCCTTGGCGATCTGCTGCGTTTCATCCCACACGTAAGGGAAGGGGTAGTCGAACTCCTGCGCCACCTTCTTCATGTTGTCGAAGGAATCCTCTTCATAGTCGGCAGGGTCGTTCGACATGATGGCGATACTGTTGATGCCGTGCTGCTGCAACTCGCGCACGTCGCGGATGATGCGGTCGCGGATGGATTTGACGTAGGGGCAGTGGTTGCAGATGAACATCACCAGCAGGCCGTTCGGGCCGCGTGCATTTTCCAGTGTATAGCGTTTGCCATCGATTCCCGGCAAGTCAAAAGGCAGCGCCTTCCAGCCGAAGTCGCATAGCGGGGGTTGCAGACTGACCATTAAATCTCCTCCTGATGAACAGCGTGATTTTTTGCGGCGTTATATTATCACGCCCATTCACACGCCTTCGGTTCGCCATGTCAGCCCCCAGATTCTATTGTCCGCCGCCTCTCCCGCAAAACAACCACTGCGAATTGCCGCCCGAAGCCGCACACCACGCCAGCCGCGTGTTGCGCTTGCGCGTAGGCGATGCGGTGCAGATCTTCGACGGCGAGGGCAACGCGCTGGATGCCACCATCAACAACATCAGCGGCAAGCACGTGTATCTGGGCAATCTGCAGACCTGCATGGTGCAGCAGCAGGCCCCAGACCTGCAGATCGTGCTGGCGCAATCGCTGTGCAGCAGCGAGAAGATGGATTGGGTGATACAGAAAGCCACCGAACTGGGCGCGTCCGAGATCGTGCCTGTCCATGCGCAGCGCAGTGTGGCCAAACTGACCGGTGCCCGTGCCGAGAAGCGCGCGCAACACTGGCAGAACGTCATGGTCTCTGCCTGCGAACAGTGCGGTCGCAACGATCTGCCGCGCATACTTCCCCCCGTCGGGATGGCGGAATGGCTGCAAAGCATGCGCGCACAGAGCGGTAGCAAGTTCATCCTGATGCCGGGTGGTGCCTGTGCGCTAAAAGCGCAAGCTGAACCGCAAGGACGCGTGACCCTGCTGATCGGGCCCGAAGGCGGTTTCACGACGGACGAAGCCAACGTCGCGCAGCAGGTCGGCTTCGCGCCCATCCTGCTCGGGCCGCGCGTACTTCGCACCGAAACGGCAGCCATCGCCGGCATCACCGCCATCCAGACCCTGTGGGGAGATTTCAACTAGCAGAAGGAAGCAAGCATGCCCTATGTGAACATCCGTATCGCGGGAACACTGAGTCGCGAACAGAAAGCGAAGATCGCAGAAGAGATCACCGACACGCTCGAACGCATCGCGCACAAACCAGCGAGCTACACCTATATCTCCTTCGATGAACTGCCTGAGGAAAGTTGGGCGATTGCCGGCAAGTTATTGGACGAAGCGTAACGGTGTAGCGGCGACTGCTCCCGCAAGCGGCTGGCTACGCCAGTAACGTGTCGCAGCCGCACACCTACATCTCTTTCGATGAATTGCCGGAGGAAAATTGGGCTATCGCCGGCAAGCTATTGGACGAAGCGTAACGGTGTACGCGGTCGTTCCCGCGTGTCTAGGCCGGCAGGCTCTGCATAAGGCTGTACATCATCATGCCAAGACTGGCCGACAGCAGGGACATGGCGATGCCCACGCTGGTCGGGTGTTTCAGCACCCAGCCGTCCACCTCCATGTGCATCATATCCAGAGCCCTTGTGCTTCTGCGTACCGTATACCAGTGATCGGTATAACGCTCGACCACGGTCAAGGTGCGCGGGAAGAACAGTATGGCGATGCCGACCAGCAGGCAGAGTGCGTTGCCGACCAGCAGGAAAGTCTTGAGGTTGTCGGCGACGCCGCCCATCTCGATCGGTGTCAGGCTGCCGTCGAACAGCAGCAGCGCCGGGCGCAGATCGACATCCTGCAACAGGTACAGCGCGGTTACGGCACCCAGAAGGATGGAGCCGCCGAGCCAGAGCGGCTGTTTCATCAGGGTCGGCTCCACTTCATGTGGCATGGTGAGCGGCTTGATCATCTTGCGCACCGATATCCAGCGGTTCATCACGTCGAACAGGCGCATTGCGCGCCGGCTACGCAGTGCCAGAGCGATTCCCACGAAGAAGGAAAACACACTGACGATCAGGAAGAATAACAGCGTCATATACAGGAACACCGGATAGGAGACCTGGCTGAGAAGATTGTTCATGGTTGCATCCTTTGCATTGAGACGGTTGTCGTCTTCTTGTTTGTGGCTTCGATTCTAGCCCCTTTAGGCGGAGCTACAAATGGCAATTTTTTCGTTCTGGGTGTCTAATTACAAACGTTGCCAACCTTTCCCGAATCGATAGCCATGCCATTCCAGTCCACCGAGTTCGTCAACTGGTTCCGTTCGGTCGCACCCTACATCAATGCCTTCCGCGGCAAGACCTTCGTCATCGCCTTCGGTGGCGAAGTGGTGGCGGACGGCAAATTCGTCGAACTGACACACGACTTCAATCTGCTGGCGGCACTGGGCATCCGGCTGGTGCTGGTGCATGGTGCGCGTCCGCAGATCGAGCAGCATCTGGCCAAGAACAAGCTGGAAGACACCTACCATCACGGGGTGCGGATGACGGATGCCGAGACTATGATGTGCGTGAAGGAGGCGGTCGGGCGCGTGCGGGTGGAGATCGAGGCGCTGCTGTCGATGGGGCTGGCCAATTCGCCGATGGCGAATGCCGATATCCGCGTGGCCGGCGGCAACTTCATCACCGCGCAGCCGCTGGGGGTGATCAACGGCGTCGACCTGATGCACACCGGCAGCGTGCGCAAGGTCGACGTGGCGGCATTGAACGACCGCATGGAATTCGGCGAGGTGGTGTTGCTCTCTCCGTTGGGCTACTCGCCCACCGGCGAGGTGTTCAATCTCACATTGGAAGACGTTGCCACGGCAACCGCCATCGCGCTGGATGCCGACAAGCTGGTGTTCCTGATGGACACCGACGGTGTGCAAGACAAGAAGGGCGGGCTGCTGAAGGAGCTCACCATCAGTCAGGCGCAAGCCATCTTGTCCGGCAAGCGCAAGCTGCCTGATGACATCAGCCTGTTCTTGCCATGTGCCGTCCGCGCCTGCGAGGCGGGCGTGGCACGTACTCACCTGGTCAGCCGTCATGTGGACGGGGCAGTGTTGCAAGAACTGTTCAGTGACGACGGCATCGGCACCATGGTGGTCGAATCCACACTCAATACTTTGCGGGCTGCGACCATCGAAGATGTGGGCGGCATTCTGCAGTTGCTGCGTCCGCTTGAAGAGGAAGGCATTCTGGTGCGGCGTTCGCGCGAGTTGCTGGAGCGCGAGATCTCCCGCTTCGAGGTGCTGGAGCACGACCATCGCATCATCGGCTGCGCCGCGCTGTATCCCTTCCCCAATGAAGCGTCTGCCGAGCTGGCATGTATGGCCGTGGATAGCCAGTACCGTGACCAAGGCTACGGCGAGGCAGTCCTAAACCACATGGGGGCGCTGGCCAAGAGTCAGGGTATGAAGAAGCTGTTCGTGCTGACCACGCGCACTGCGCACTGGTTCATCGAACGCGGCTTCAAGGAAGCGGATGTCAATCAGCTGCCCAAAGAGAAAAAAGCTTTATACAACTACCAGCGCCGCTCAAAGGTGTTCGTAAAGAATCTGAAATGAGAAGCTTTGTTTCATCGGCGTGTAACATTGCGCGCCTATTATCAATCGGCTATGGAGAACAACAATGACGAGAATGGTGCAATGCGTAAAACTGGGCCGCGAAGCGGAAGGGCTGGAGCGCCCGACCTATCCGGGACCGCTGGGCCAACGCATATTCGACAACGTGTCAAAAGAAGCCTGGCAGGGATGGATCAAGTTCCAGACCATGCTGGTGAACGAGAACCGCCTGAATCTGGCGGACATCAAGGCACGCCAGTATCTGGCGCAGCAGATGGAGAACTACTTCTTCGGTGGGGAGGCACAGATGCCACAGGGCTTCGTGCCGCCAAAAAACTGAGATTGGCCAAAACCTATACAGCACAGAACTTCTTAAACCGTGAACTCGGCCTGCTCGAGTTCAACCGGCGGGTATTGGCGCAAGCGGAAGATGCAAGTGTGCCGTTGCTGGAGCGACTCCGATACCTGTGTATCGTCAGCAGCAATCTGGATGAGTTCTTCGAGATACGCGTCGCCGGTCTGAAGGAACAAGTCCGGCTAGGCGGCATCGCTTCCGGTGCCGATGGTCTGGAGGCATCTCAGGTACTCAAGCGGCTGTTCGGTCCCACGCATCAATTGATCGCACGTCAATACCAGCTGTTCAATGAAGAGCTGGTGCCCGCGCTGGCTGCGCAAGGCATAAAATTTTTACGCCGCACGCATTGGAATACCGCCCAGAAAGCTTGGGTGAAAGATTTTTTCCTGCGCGAAGTGATGCCGGTGCTGACACCGATCGGACTCGATCCGGCGCATCCTTTCCCGCGCGTACTCAACAAGAGCCTGAATTTCGCCGTCGAGTTGCAGGGCAAGGATGCTTTCGGCCGCAATTCCGCCAAAGCCATCGTGCAGGCCCCGCGCGTGTTGCCGCGCGCCATCCTCATGCCGCCCGAGATCGCCGGTTGTCCGCACGGATTCGTGTTCCTGTCGTCCATCCTGCACGCCCATGTTGGTGAGTTGTTCTCCGGTATGGAAGTGAAGGGCTGCTTTCAGTTCCGCGTCACCCGCAACAGCGACCTGTTCGTGGATGAGGAGGAAGTGAAGAACCTGCGCATCAGCCTGCAGGGCGAATTGCCGCAGCGTCATTTCGGTGATGCAGTGCGCCTGGAAGTGGCGGACAACTGCACACCCGAGCTGGCAGATTTCCTGTTGCAACAGTTCGAACTGAAGGCCGACGATCTGTACCGCGTTCATGGCCCGGTGAATCTGGTGCGCCTGATGGGCATACCCGACCAAGTGGACCGCGATGATTTGAAATTCCCGGCCTTCGTGCCCGGCTTGCCACCCTTGCTGAAAAAGAAGGGTGCCGACATGTTCAAGGTGATCCACAAGGGCGATGTGCTGCTGCACCATCCCTACCAGTCGTTCAGACCGGTGATCGACTTCATCAGGCAGGCCTCTTCGGACCCCGATGTGGTGGCGATCAAACAGACGGTGTATCGCACCGGTACCGATTCGGAACTGATGGAAGCTTTGATATCGGCGGCCAAACGCGGCAAGGAAGTGACGGTCGTGGTCGAGCTGCTGGCGCGCTTCGACGAGGAAGCCAACATCAATTGGGCATCACGACTGGAACAGGTCGGTGCGCATGTCGTGTACGGCGTGGTCGGCCACAAAACGCATGCCAAACTGCTGATGGTGGTGCGCCGCGAAGCCGGCGGCTTGCGTCGCTATGTACATTTGGGCACCGGCAATTACCACCCGCGCACGGCGCGCCTGTACACCGATTTTGGATTATTCACCTGTAACGAGGAAGTGTGCAGCGACGTGAACGAGATCTTCGTTCAGCTCACAGGATTGGGTAAGGCGAGCAAACTCAAACATCTGTGGCAATCGCCGTTCACTTTGCACAGCAATGTACTGGAATCCATCCGCAACGAGATCGCCATAGCGAAAACAGGCAAGCCTGCGCATGTGATTGCCAAGATGAATGCGCTGCTGGAACCGGAAACCATCAACACGCTATACGAAGCTTCCCAGGCGGGCGTGAAGGTTGACCTCATCGTGCGCGGCGTGTGTGCCTTGCGGCCCGGGGTGACAGGTCTGTCGGAGAACATCCGCGTACGTTCCATCATCGGACGTTTTCTGGAACATACCCGTATCTTCTACTTCCGCAACGGTGGCAAGGAAGACATCTACTTGGCGAGTGCCGACTGGATGGACCGCAACTTCTTCCGCCGTATCGAGGCCTGCTTCCCCATCCTCGACAAGAAGCTGAAGAAGCGTGTGCTGGATGAGGGACTGAACATCTACCTGAAAGACAACCGACAGGCTTGGGAGATGGATTGCAACGGCTTCTGGCATCGCAAGAAACCGAATCGCAGCAAACCAGTCAACGCGCAAGTCGAACTGGCTGCCCTGTTGGGCCAGATGCCGACGCCCAAGGAAGAAGAAAGCGCTTAGTGTTTCTTCGGTCGGCCGGTCTTTATCGGTGTCAGGCCGGAGAGCACGCGCTTAAACTGCAATGCACTACTCTTGTCCAACATTTGCAGACCTGCACGCAGCAGCGCGCTCTTCTTCACCTGCAGACCACTGGCTAGCGCCTTTGCTTTCAATTTTGGGATCAGGTCGAAATCTTCCTGCGGCATACTGAAGCTGTCGCGCACAACCTTGACCTTCTTGGGCGCGGCGACTTTCTTCAAAGCTTTGGTCGCTGGTTTGGTTACCGGTTTTGCTGTAGCCGCTGTCGTTTTCTGTGTGGTGCTGTCTGGTTTGGCTGCAGTCTTTTTGCGTGCTGCATTCGTCGTTCTGCGAGTAGTCGTTGCTGACTTGGGCGCAGCGGGAGCTGCTTTTTTTGTAGCGGATGTAACCATGTTGTAGCCTCCGGTTGGGTGATGGCAAAAACAGTATAGACGGTATATCCTGCTGACACGATTGTAATATTTCGGGAGAGGCAACATGGAACTGATACTTTGGCGACACGCCGAAGCAGAAGATGGATCGCCCGATCTGGAACGCGAGTTGACCGCCAAAGGTCGCAAGCAAGCCGACAAGATGGCTGCATTCTTGCGTGACCGTCTTCCCGAACACACCCGCATCCTGGTCAGCCCTGCCAAGCGCACACAACAGACCGCACTCGCGCTCACCAAACACTACATCACCGATGCCGCACTGGGTACCTCCGCCACCCCGCAGAATGTGCTGGATGCCGTCGACTGGCCGGATGCAGAAGGCACGGTGCTGGTGGTAGGGCACCAGCCGACGCTGGGACAGATCGCTGCCCGGCTACTGTCAGATTCGAATGCTGGCTACAGCGTCAAAAAGGGTGCGGTATGGTGGCTGGTGCGAAAAACAAACGAAGGTGATTATCAGACCAGCCTGAAGCTGGTAATTTCCCCGGAAAGCCTGTGAATCAAGGGAGAAGAACATGTTTGAATCCGCCGAACTCGGACACAAGATAGACAAAGCCACCTACGACGCAGAGGTGCCTGTGCTGCGCGAGGCATTGCTGGAAGCGCAGATGGAGCTGGCCAAGCAAGCCAAGTTCCCTGTAGTGATCCTGATCGGCGGTGTGGACGGCGCCGGACGCGGCGAGACCGTGAACCTGCTCAACGAATGGATGGATCCGCGCTTCCTGCAGACGCACGGCATGGGCGAGCCTTCTGACGAAGAGCTGGACCGCCCGATGATGTGGCGCTTCTGGCGCGAGCTGCCGCCCAAGGGGCGCATCGGCATCTTCCTCGGTTCCTGGTACACCTGGCCCATCCTCAATCGTGTGCGCGGCGTGACCAAGAACGCAGAACTCGATCAGAGTCTGGAGCGCGCCAAGAAACTGGAGAAGATGCTGGTGGACGAGGGCGCGCTGGTACTTAAATTCTGGCTACACCTTTCAAAAGAAAAGCAGGACAAGCGACTCAAGGCGCTGGAAAAGGATCCGAAGACACGCTGGCGCGTGACCAAACGCGATTGGGAACACTACACCATGTACGACAAGTTCAACACGGTGAATGAACGCGTCATCCGGCATACCAGTACGGCCGATGCGCCATGGACCATCGTCGAAGGTTATGACGCGCGCTATCGCAGTCTGACGGTCGGCAAGATCATTCTTGATGCAATCAACAAGCGCATCAAGCAGTCCGCAAAGAGGACGGGTGAAGTCACTGCGCCGCCGCCCATGCCGTCTATCGATCAGCTGAACGTATTGAAGACGCTGGACTTGAAGCAGAAGCTGGACAAGAAGAAATATCAGAGCGAACTGGAGAAATATCAGGGCAAGCTCGCCATCATGACCCGCTCACCCGAGTTCAAAAAGATCACCGTCATCGCCATGTTCGAAGGCAACGACGCCGCCGGCAAAGGCGGCGCCGTGCGACGTATCACCAGCGCGCTGGATGCGCGCCAGTACAACATCATCCCAATCGCAGCTCCGACCGAAGAAGAACGCGCCCAACCCTATCTGTGGCGTTTCTGGCGGCATGTGCCGCGACGCGGCCGACTCACCATCTTCGACCGTTCATGGTACGGGCGGGTGCTGGTGGAGCGCGTGGAAAAATTTTGCTCGGAAGCCGACTGGATGCGTGCCTACAGCGAGATCAATGATTTCGAATCTCAACTGGTGCGGCACAATATCGTGATGGTCAAGTTCTGGCTGGCGATCAGCAAGGAAGAACAGCTGCGCCGTTTCAAAGAGCGAGAGAAGATCGGCTTCAAACGCTTCAAGATCACCGAAGAGGATTGGCGCAACCGCGATAAATGGGACGATTACGAACATGCGGTGTGCGACATGGTGGACAGGACCAGTACCGAGATCGCACCGTGGACGCTGGTCGAAGCCAACGACAAATACTTCGCACGCATCAAAGTGTTGAAGACTTTGTGCGACCGCATCGAAGCCGCCCTGAAGAAAGTGAAGTAGGGCTTACTTCGCCTCGTCTATCATCTGTATCGTCTTCAGCTCAACCTCTTGCGCCACGACTTTGAGCGCAAGGTCGTGCGACAGAGAAGCAAGGATGGCGGCTGGTTTGATCATGCCGATATGTGTCTTGCCTCCCTCGGTATAGACCGAGATGCGGCAAGGCAGGGCCATGTTCAAGCGCATATCCGCCGCCATCACCTTGGAAGCCTGCACCGGATTGCACACCTCGAACACACGGCACTGCGGTTCGAACGCCACGCCTTTGCCACGCAGTGTATTGCCGATGTCATGCACATGCAGCACACCGAAGCCGTGTTTCTTCACGGATGCTTCCAGATCCGTGGCGGCCTGCTCGAAAGACTTCTCGCTATCAACTATGTAATACATGACGGTTCTCCTGTATCAAAACGTAAGGTCTTGCGACCACGGCCCACACCACAGTATCTGCTTCATACCAGCCCATTGCCTGCTCGTCGCTGACGCGGGCGATCTGGCCGCTCTCCATCCACTCGGCGACCTGCTTCGCATTGTCTTTCGCTATCTGGTACGCCACCTCGACCAGATCGAGCTCCGGGCCAACGAAGACCGTCGCACCACTGGCGAAGAAACGTTGCAGTTCGCGCCATGCGATCTGTGCTGTCTCAAGGTTGATCTGGCCGCGAAGCAGTTTTTCCTCGTTATCCATCTTCATGCCTGTTCTTTCTTTACATCGTTCATCGCATTACGTCTTTCCAGCTCGTTCCATATCGCCCGTGCGATCTTCACCCACGCCGACTCGCGCGCAGACAACGCATCCAACTGCGTCATATAGTCAGGACCAAAATTCGCCGCGTTGCTTTTGTGCATCAACACGGCCATGCCATACAGCTCGATCTTGATGCGTGCCTGCATGTCGCCATTGGCGGCTGCTTTGCCATAACGGTCGAGATGACTCAGCACATCATGTGCGAAGGTCTGCACCGCCACATCATTGCCGCAGTCCAGTTGCAAGATGAGGCATTTGCGTTCGATCTCCAACTCCAGTTCGTGCTCTACTTTGAACACGATATCGTCTCCGAACATTTCAGTTAGCCCCGGTTTTCAGGTAGTTGTCTTTCACGCGCATGTAATGCTCGGCGGAATATCGCAGATATTTGATCTCATCCTCGGTTAGCGCGCGTATCGCCTTGGCAGGGCGTCCCATGTACAGCATGCCGCCCTCGAGTGTTTTGCCCGGCGAGATCAAACTGCCCGCGCCCACCATCACATGATCGGGGATCACCACATCGTCCATGATGATGGAGCCCATGCCGATCAGGCATTCGTTGCCGATGGTGCAGCCATGCAGGATCACCGAATGCCCGACCGTCACATAGTCGCCGATGATGAGCGGGGAGCCTTCGGGTTTGTCGGGTGTTTTGTGCGACACATGGCCCATGGTCAGGTCCTGCACGTTCGAGCCGCGCCCGACCACGATGCGGTTCACATCGCCGCGCAACACCGTGTTGCACCAGATGGAGCTGTCATCGCCGATGGTCACGTCACCGATCACTTGGCAGGAAGGGTGCAGGTAGACCTTATCGCCTATGACGGGCGCGGTATTGAGGTAGCTGGTTAATGGCATTGCTGACAACTCAAACGAAATTCAATTCAACGAAAAACTCGTGACCGTTCATGCTCACCGGCAACATCAACGTCTGCCCGTCGTGATGATGTTCGATCTCGTGCCCATCGCCGTGCATCATCTGCGGCGTCTGCATATCGAACTCAATGCCTTTTTCGGACAAGATGCGCTTGGCGCTACCAGCCAGCATGTTGGAAAGCTCACCCGCCAGGCCGGCCGCTTCCTTGTCGATAGCCGTGATCTCCTCACCCAGCAGTTTGCGGGATATCTCGTTCAGCGCAGGCATGGGCAAAGAGATCGCCACACTACCGCGCGCATCGACAGCATTCATGCCGATCAAAGCCGAGACACCGCTCAGCACAGTATTTTCCGGCTTTGGGAACGGCACGCCCATGACAACCTTGGTGCTCATCATCGTCTCGAAGATCGTATGCAATGAATCTATCAAGGCATTGAGAATGACAGTATCCCTGTCGTCACCGCCTTTGGGCAGCAGGCCCTTTTTGGTGGACTTCTTAGCGCGTGCTTTGCGTTCCATCATTTCCTCCCGAAACTGAGCGGACATTGTAAAGCTCTGACGCTCAGGTACCAGCAGAAAATGCCTTTTGTAGGGAAGTCCTTACAGCTGATTAGGGTGCATCGACTTGGGCCATGGTGCCGATAGCTCTATCGAGGGCGCGGCATTTTACTTTCAAGAGCTGATAAGAACTGTCGGTCGATATTCTTTCCCTCAGGGGTTGCTTCAGCAAGAGTCATTTTTTTCCAAGCTTCAGCGTATTCACCTACATAAAACAAAATAATCGCCCAATTTTGTAAATTCATCATGTGCTGCGGAGAATGCTCAAACACTTGCTCAAAGCGCTTAAAAGCTTTTACAACCAATTCCTCGCTCCTTGAAGCAACGCCAGCATGACCGAGAGTTCTTGCATAGTCAGAAATAAAATTTACATCATCGATAAATTGCGGTTCGGCTTTCTCAAAATATATTAATGACTCGTTGTATTTGCCATTCATGGCATGAATTAGTGCCATTCCCCATAGAGAAAGTCCATTGGATTAATCGAACATGAAAGCCTGATTGAATTGATAACGCGCATCTTCAACTCGCCCTGCGCGCAGGGCTTCCCATGCGCGTGATGCAGTTTTATCCGCTACTTTTTGTGATGCAGTTTTAAGAGGGGGAATACTGGCAGCCGATTCAGCTCTGCTCAGCAGGGGGTTGAAAAAAATCAGAAATACCAGCGCTATATTGTGCAGCTTGTACATTTGTACTCCTAAAATATTCTTAATTTAGTTATATCAACTTCCATTTCATTTTTTCCCCAGCCCGTAGCGGCACAAGCTGATGCTCACCAAATCCAACTGACGCAGGCAATTGCCACTCCTCTTTGCGCAAAGTGACCTTGTCCGTATTACGAGGCAACCCGTAATAGTCCGCGCCATAGAAACTGGCGAACCCTTCCAGCTTGTCCAGCGCACCGGCGTTCTCGAACGCTTCGGCATACAGCTCGATGGCTGAATGTGCGCTGTAGCAACCGGCGCAGCCGCATGCATTCTCTTTGGTGTGCTGCGCGTGCGGGGCGCTGTCGGTGCCTAGGAAGAATTTCTTGCTGCCGCTGGTGGCGGCTATTACCAAGGCTTCGCGGTGCGCCTCGCGTTTCAAAATCGGCAGGCAGTAGTAGTGCGGGCGGATGCCGCCGACCAGCATGGCGTTGCGGTTGTAGAGCAGGTGTTGCGGGGTGAGGGTGGCGGCGATGGTGTCCGGGGCGCTCATCACGAACTCGGCGGCGTCCTTGGTGGTGATGTGTTCGAACACCACGCGCAGGCCGGGCAGGTCTTTCAGTAGCGGTTGCATCACGCGTTCGATGAACACGGCTTCGCGGTCGAAGATGTCGATGTCGGGGCTGGTCACTTCGCCGTGCACCAGCAGCGGCATGCCGCAAGCCTGCATGGCTTCCAGCGCGGCGTAGGTCTTGCGCCGGTCGGTCACGCCGGCGTCGGAGTGGGTGGTTGCGCCTGCCGGATACAGCTTCACCGCATGCCGCACTCCGCGGGCTGTTGCGTTTTTGCTCTCGTCGGCGGAGGTGATGTCCGTCAGGTACAAGGTCATCAGCGGATCGAACTTCATGCCTGCGGGCAGCGCTTTCAGGATGCGCTCGCGATAGGCCACAGCCTGTTCGGTGGTGGTGACCGGCGGGCGCAGGTTGGGCATGACGATGGCGCGGGCGAACTGGCGCGCGGTGTCGGGCAAGACGGAGGCCATCAGTGCGTCGTCGCGCAGATGCAGATGCCAGTCGTCGGGGCGGGTGATCGTGAGTTGTTGCATGGGGGTTCCCGGCTCAGTGGAGTGATGGCGGGATTGTAGCAAAGGCCGACTGACTGTCGGCCTTTGTACACTTTGACTGGGAAGCCGGGAGCGACCGCTCCGGATCAGCCGGCTGCTTGCGCGGGGGTCACACCTTGAAGCGGCCGATGGCGGCTTCAAGCTCGTTCGCCAACTCGCCCAGATGGCGGATGTCGGCCGCGGTCTGTTCGATGCCACTGTGGTTCGCCTCGGCCATCTGTGCGATGCGTTCCACATGTTGCGCGACCTGACCGCTGACCTGGCTCTGTTCGCGTACGACGGTAGCGATATCGTTCACGCCGCTGCTGGTCTCGTTGACCGACTGGCCGGCCTGCTCCAGCATGATGGTGACGCGGTCGATATGTTCCAGCGTCGCATGCAGCGAAGCCAGACCCAGCTCGATGGATTCTTCCGCGCTTTCAGCTTTTTTGCTCAACCCGGAGGTTACGCCGTCGATCTCTCCGGCAGAGCTGGAGGATTTCTCGGCCAGCTTGCGCACTTCGTCGGCAACCACCGCGAAGCCGCGTCCCTGTTCGCCGGCGCGCGCAGCCTCGATGGCGGCATTCAGCGCCAGCAGGTTGGTCTGGTCGGCGATATCTCTGACCTGCTGGGTCATGCCCGCGATGTCATGGGTGCTATGCACGAAGTCTTTGACCGATTCAGCGACCTGTCGCACCGTCTCTTCGATCTGGCGGACCTCCCGTATCATTTCGGCCGCACTGTCGTTGCCTTCGCGGGTGCGCGCCAGGCTCTCACCCGACAATCTGCGTACTTCCTCGGTGCTGTCGGCGACCGATGTGATGCTGACAGTCATCTCCTCGATCGCTGCGGCAGTCGAGGACGCTGCTTCGCTCTGTGCCATCGACCCCTCGGTGATCTTCCCGGATATTCCAGCCAGTTTTGCTGAAGTGCGCATCACGTCCTGAGCGCCTGCGTGTACCCGGCGCAATGCTTCGGCCATGCTGTTCATCAGCGCATCGAACGCACGCGAGATCTGCCCGATCTCGTCGTTGCCTGTCACAGGCGCCCGTTGTGTCAGGTCGCCAGTGGACTGGATCTTCAGCATGACCTGCTGCAGATCCCTGACCGGGCGGGTCACACGATTGATCACAGCGCCGACGACGAAGAACAGAACGACCTGGATGAACACCTGCGCGATCCACAGCACGATATTGGCGCGCGAGATGAATTCATATTCATGGGACACATCGGCGACCAGGCTGATCGCACCGTTGATAGATCCTTCCGGCACCACGTGGCACTGCAGGCAGTTCACGCCACCGTGATCCTTGCTGGCTGCGAGTGGCACGACCATGCGCAGCGTCGATTGATCCCCCTCACGCTTGAGCGCGCCAACCTGTATCCCGGCGCCAGACAGCGCGGCCTTGTCCATGTCGTCCTGTGCTTGCTCGCTTGCAGCACCTTGGCCGAACTGGTCTTGCACCGGCTTGCCGCGGATCATGCGCAGTTCGGACAGATTCAGTTGCTTGTCACGCAGCACGCCTTCGAGTACCTGCTTGCGTCGTTCGGGGTCGGCGATCTCGCCGTTGAGCATTAGTGCATTCATGCCGCGGAACGCCACCTCGGCAGTCAAAGCTGTTTTTTGTTTCACTTCGTCCAGCATGCGTTCCTCGAACCAGGCGAACGCAAAGTGCTGGCCGGTCAGCAGGATCAGCATCAGGATCAGCTGCACCGGAATCTGCAGCTTGTTTTTCAGCGATAAATCATCCCACCACTTGTTCATGTTTCTTCTCCCCCCGTTTACTTTTATGTCTATTTAGCTTGGCCCTTGTATTCGGACCATTTGTCAGATTCTTTAGGCCTGATCCCCGCATCGGGGCCAGACTCATTGATGGCAAAAGGGGGCGAGTAAAACGCAGTGGAGGACAGTCAGTCAAGTCACGGAGCGGATGAATGCGCTCTCAGGCGCGCGAGGTGCACGCCTGAGGTGAGACTTAGTCGACGTGTTTGCGCGAATGTCCCGGGAAGAAATGGCGCACGATGACGAAGAACACCGGCACCAGGAACACCGCGAACAGGGTGGCGGTGAACATGCCGCCGATCACGCCGGTGCCTATGGCATGGCGGCTTTGCGCGCCCGCGCCGGTGGAGACGGCGAGCGGCAACACGCCGGCCATGAAGGCGAACGAGGTCATCAGGATGGGGCGGAATCTTAAACGACAGGCTTCCAGCGTGGCGTCGATCAGGCTCATGCCGTCATCCTGCAGCTTGCGCGCGAATTCGATGATCAGGATCGCGTTCTTGGCCGACAGGCCGATGATGGCGATCAAACCGACCTTGAAGTACACGTCGTTCGGCAGGTCGCGCAGGGTCACGGCCAGCAGCGCACCGAATATGCCCAGCGGCACGGCCAGCATCACCGCGAACGGGATGGACCAGCTTTCATACAAGGCGGCCAGACACAGGAACACTACCACGATGGAGACGGCGAACAGCAGCGAGGATTGCGCGCCGGACTGTACTTCTTCGCGCGCGGTACCCGACCACTCGAAACCGAAACCGGGCGGCAGCTTGGCGGCGATCTGTTCCATCGCCTGCATGGCTTCGCCGGAGCTGCGTCCGGGTGCCGGGCCGCCGGCGATCTTCATCGCGGGCAGGCCGTTGTAGCGGTCCAGCTTGGGCGAGCCGCTGATCCAGCTGGCCTTGGCGATGGTGGACAGCGGCACCATGCCGCCCTGCTTGTTGCGGATGGAGATGTTAAGGATGTCTTCGGGCGTGCGGCGGGTGTCGGCTTCGGCCTGCATTTGTACGCGCAGCACGCGGCCCTGACGCACGAAGTCGTTGATGTACACCGTGCCCAGCAGCGATTGCAGGGTCTCGTTCAGGTCGCTGATGGATACGCCCAGTGCCTCGGCCTTGATGCGATCCACGTCGAGGAACAGTTGCGGTCCGGCTTCCTGACCTTCCGGACGTATGCCGGCCAGCACCGGATTCTGCATGGCCATGCCGAGCGCCATGTTGCGTGCTTCCAGCAGTTTGTCGCGCCCCTGTCCGCCGCGGTCCTGCAGGCGGAAATCGAAACCGCCGGCGGCAGCCAGTTCGGGGATGGGCGGCGGGTTGATGGCGAAGATCATCGCCTGCTTGATGCGGAACAGCATCATGTTTGCCTTTTGCGTCAGCGCCGTTGCGCCGCTCTCTTTGCCGGGCCGTTCATCCCAGTTCTTCAGGCGCACGAAGGCGATGGCGGCGTTCTGGCCGCGACCGAAGAAGGAGAAGCCTGCCACGCCGATCACGTGCTCCACTTCCTTCAGGCCGAGGTAGTACTGCTCGACCTGGGTCAGCACATCCAGTGTGCGTTCACGGGTCGCACCGGCCGGCAACTGGATCACGCTGACGAAGTAGCCCTGGTCTTCGGAAGGCAGGAAGCTGCCCGGCAGCTTGCTGAACATCCAGCCCACGGCCACCAGGATGGCGGCATATATCAGCAGGTAGCGCGCAGCCTTGTTCACGATCTTGCCGACCACGCCGACATAGCGTTCGCTCAATCTGGCGAAGGCGTCATGGAACCAGTGCAACGGACCGGTGGCGGGCACCAGGTCATCTTTACCCGGCGTGTGCTTGAGCAGGGTGGCGCACAACGCGGGCGTCAGGGTCAGCGCCATCAGCGCCGAGAAGCCCATGGTCAGCACCAGCGTCACCGCGAACTGTCGGTAGATCGCCCCGGTCGATCCTGGGAACAGCGCCATGGGAATGAACACGGCGGACAGCACCAGCGTGATGGCGATGATGGCGCCGATGATCTGGTCCATCGCCTTGCGCGTCGCTTCGCGCGGCGGCAGGTTCTCGGTGCTCATGATGCGTTCGACGTTCTCCACCACCACGATGGCGTCGTCCACCACGATACCGATGGCCAGCACCATGGCGAACAGCGTCAGCACGTTGATCGAATAACCGAGCAGGTACAGACCGACCAGCGCGCCGACCAGTGCCACCGGGATCACGATGGTGGGGATCAGCGTGGCGCGAATGTTGCCCAGGAACACGAACATCACCAGCACCACCAGCAACAGCGCTTCGGCCAGGCTCTTCACCACTTCCTTGATGGAGATGTCGATGAATTGCGAAGTGTCGTAAGGCACCAGCCAGTCGACCCCCTGCGGGAAGAACTGGGACAGTTCGGTCATGCGCGCCTTCACCGCACGCACGGTGTCCAGCGCGTTGGCGTCCGGCGTCAGGCGGATGGCGATGCCGGCTGCCGGCTGGCCGTCGATGCGTGCAGCGGTGGAATAGTCCTGTGCGCCCAGTTCGACACGCGCGATGTCCTTCACGCGCAGCGCCGAGCCGTCCGGGTTGGTGCGCACCACGATGTTGCCGAACTCCTCGGTCGTGGACAGGCTGCTGCGGGTGACGATCACCGCATTCAATTCCTGTCCGGCCGCGGAAGGCAGCTGGCCCAGTTCACCTACGGCCAGTTCGGAGTTCTGCGCGCGTACCGCCTTCGATACGTCGGCCGGCGAAATGCCATAGGCTTGCAGCTACTCCGGCTTCAGCCACAGGCGCATCGAATATTCGGTACCGAACAGCAGTGCCTCGCCCACGCCGGGCACACGCTGGATGCTGTCCAGCACATTGGCCGCGGCGAAGCTGCCCAGCGCCACGTTGTCGTAGCTCTTGTCGGGCGAGATCATGGCCACGATCATCACGTAGTTGCGCGCCGATTTCGCCACGCGGATACCCAGTCGACGCACTTCTTCAGGCAGGCGGATCTCGGCGCGCTTGACGCGGTTCTGCGTCTCCACCGAGGCGAAGTCCAGATTGGTCCCGGTCTGGAAGGTCAGGGTGATGCTGCCGCGACCCAGTTCCGCGGCGGATTCCATGTACAGCAGGTTCTCGATACCGTTCATCTCCTGCTCGAGCAGGGCGACCACGGTCTCCTCGATCACCTGCGCCGAGGCGCCGGGATAGGTGACGGTGATGGCCAGCGCGGGCGGCGCGACGGCCGGATATTGCGCAACCGGCAGACCGCGCAGGGCCAGCACACCGGCCAGCAGGATGACCAGCGCGATGACCCAGGCGAAGATGGGGCGGTCGATGAAGAAGCGGGCGAGCATGTCGGCTTACTTCGCGGCGGAAAGCTGGTTTTCCAACTTCATGGTGGTGGCGAGCGGAACCGGTTTCACCACTGTGCCGAGGCGTGCTTTCTGCAGGCCGTTGACGATGACCTGGTCACCCGGCTTCAGTCCGGTAGCGATGATGAAGTCCGAACCCGACATGCCGCTGGTGGTGACCGGCCGCGGTGCGACCTTGCCGTCAGTGCCGACTACCATCACAAACTGACCTTGAGGGTTCGATTGCACCGCACGCTGCGGAACGCGGATCGCGTTCTCGGCCATGGCTTCTGGGAAGCGCAGGCGCACGAACATGCCGGGCAGCAGCTCACGTTTCGGATTGGGGAATTGCGCACGCAGGGAGACCGAGCCGGTGTTGGCATCGACCGCCAGATCGGTGAAGAAGATGCGTCCCGTCTTGGGATAGATGCTGCCGTCTTCCAGCATCAGTTCGACGTCGGTCGAATCGGCGCGCTTCAGCACGCCGGTCGCCACGGCCTGACGCAGACGCAGCAGGTCGGTCGCGGATTGCGAGAAGTTCACATACACCGGGTCGAGTTGTTCGACGGTCGCCAGCAATGTTGCGGCGCTCTTGCTGACCAGCGCGCCTTCGGTCACTTCGGTGCGGCCAATGTGGCCGCTGATGGGGGCGGGCACGCCGGCATTGGTGACATCCTCGTTGGCACGTACCAGTGCGGCACGTGCCTGTGCGGCCTTGGCCAGTGTCATGTCGTATTCCTGTTTGCTGATGGCCTTGATCTCGAGCAGGCGCTTGGCACGGTCGAGATTCTGGTAGGCCAGCGCGGCATCAGCATTGGCTGCTTCAGCAGTGGCGCGATAGTTGCGCGAATCGATACGGAACAACTGCGTGCCTTCGGTTACGTCGCTGCCTTCCTTGAACAGGCGTTGCTCGACCACGCCGTCCACACGGGCGCGTACCTGGGCGGTGCGGAAGGCTTGCACGCGTCCCGGCAGGTCGCGGGTATAAGTGGCGTTGCCGGGGGCGATGATGACGACTTCGACCTCGGGCGGCGGGGGCATGGCGCCGGCAGCGGGTGCGGCAGCTTTTTTGTCACCTCCGCCGCAGGCGGCCAGAGACAGCGCCAGCAGAACAGGAAGATATCTGGATGCGGGGTTCATTACGTCCTCGAAAGTTCGGATCGTGGTGCGGGGCGGTGAGTTTAGCAAACCCGTGACGAATAACAACCTTGAGTGACTTAGTCGGATTTGAGGGCACTTCAATATATCCAGATTTCGTCGCAATACTGCGTTGCTCCCAAAAAATGGCTCCTCACATATCAAACATATGCCGCGTCGCCATTTTTTGCTCGCGCCTTGTCTTGCTTAGAACTCTGAATCTATTTAAG
This sequence comes from Pseudomonadota bacterium, assembly GCA_043826585.1. Lineage (GTDB taxonomy): Bacteria > Pseudomonadota > Gammaproteobacteria > Burkholderiales > Gallionellaceae > Sideroxyarcus. The sequence goes on along the minus strand of JBDRPZ010000109.1, from coordinate 19,227 downwards.
CGCCCTTAAGTTCCAGCGCGCGTTGGTAAAGCGCTTTCTTGTTTTGCCCGGAGATTTGTACGGCAAGTTGCACCGCCTGTTTCAGCGGCAGCTCGGCCAGCAACAATGTGAGTACCCGCTCTGCTTCGGCATCCAGCTCCCCGGTGCGCTCGGGTGCGCCCGATACCAGCAGCACGAATTCGCCGCGCTGGTTGTTGGCATCGCTGTTCAGCCAGTCCAGCGCGACGCCCAGCTTGCAGCGATGGATGCTTTCGAACAGCTTGGTGATCTCGCGCGCGAACACGATCTCACGCTCGTCGCCGAACACGGTTTGCAGGTCGGCCGTGCATTCCAGGATGCGGTGTGGCGCTTCGTAGAACGCCAGCGTGCAGGTCTGGTTGGCGAGCGCTTGCAGTGCAGTGCGGCGGGCAGCTGGCTTGTTGGGCAGGAAGCCGTAGAACATGAAATGCGGATTGACCAGACCCGAGGCGGACAAGGCGGTGACCACCGCCGACGCGCCGGGGATGGGGATGACGCGGAATCCAGCCGTGATCACGGCTTCTACCAACACGGCACCGGGGTCGCTCACGGCCGGAGTGCCGGCATCGGTCACCAGCGCGATGCTTTGCCCTTCCTGCAGCAGGGAGATGACTTTGTCGGCGGAACCGCGCTCGTTGTGCTGGTGCACGGCGAGCAGCTTGGCATCGCCGATGCCGTGATGCTGCAAAAGATGGCGCGTATTGCGTGTATCTTCGGCTGCGACGACGTTTACGCCGTTCAGGATGTCCAGTGCACGCAGCGAAATGTCACTCAGATTTCCAATCGGGGTGGCGACTACATATAATGCGTGTTCGATTTTTTGATTGGTCTTGCTATGCAAACGAGTATCCCCGGGTTGAAATGGTTGCGCGGTCTGTTGATCGCCGCACTATACGTGAGCGTGTTTGGCTGCGCCACTCCACCCCAAACTCCGGTGCCAGCTGCCGAGCCGGCCGCTGCTGGGCAGCAGCCTGCCGAGGAAGCGCCTGTCGTCGAGACCGGCATAGTCGATATCGAACAGCCGGTCGTCGCGCCTATCCTGCCCCGTCTGGCAGAAGGTGCGGAACACCATATCGCTTTGATCCTGCCTTTGCGTTCGCCGGTGTTCGGGCGTGCCGCTGAGGCGGTGCAACTGGGTTTCATGACTGCGGCGGAACAGCAGCCGAACGAGTTGCCGGTGCGCATCTATTCATCCAACGAGGAGAAGTTCGAAGTGGACGCGCTGTACCGTTTGGCGCTGGAGCAGGGTGCACTGGCAGTGGCCGGCCCGCTGACCCGCGGTGGTGTCGCGGCACTGGCCGAGAATCAGGCGCTGCCGGTACCGACTCTCGCCATGAACGTGCTGGAGACAGAGCGTAGCGACCAGCTGTATTTCTTCGGCCTGCCACCCGAGATCGAAGCACGTCAGGCTGCCCAGTGGGCCGCGAGTAACGGCCTACTCACCGCTACCGTGGTACGTACCGATAGCGCACTGTCCAATCGTCTGGCACAAGCTTTCGCGGAAGAGTGGCAGCGCACTGGCGGCGTGCTCTGGCCCGATATCGTCTACGAAGACGATCCGAGCGAGATCCGCTTGCTGGGTGGCGAAGCGGGCAGCATGGTGTTCCTGGCTGCAGAACCGGACAAGGCGCGCCTGATGCGCCCCTATATCTTTTCGGATATCCCGGTGTATGCCACTTCGCAGATATTCACCGGCAACGGCAACAACCTGATCAACTACGATCTGGGCGAGGTGCATTTCTATGACATGCCATGGGTGATGCAACCAGACCACCCTGCCGTGATGGTCTATCCGCGCGTTGAACCACCGTACACTGTGGATATGGAGCGCCTGTATGCGCTGGGCATCGACGCCTATCGTATGTTGCAGGTGTTGTATCACCACAACATGGTCAATGCATTGCCGCTGGACGGTGTGACCGGAAAGTTGACGCTGGAAGGGAATCAGGTCAAGCGCGAGGGTGTGAAGTCGATCATGCGTAACGGGCAGGGCATGACGATGGAAAATGCGCTGAAAGGCCCGCAGCCCGTCGAGCCGACATCGGTACCGGAAGACGAGTGAGCCGATGAAGGTCGGCGCGCAGGCCGAGCGGACAGCTGCACAGTACCTGCAGCGACAGGGCCTGCGTTTGCTGCAAACAAACTATCGCTGCCGTTTCGGCGAGATAGACCTGATCCTGAAAGACCGCGATTCATTGGTGTTCGTCGAAGTGCGCTTGCGCAGCCGGTCTGATTTTGGCGGTGCGGCGGCCAGCATAGACGCGCGCAAACAGCACAAACTCATCCTCGCCGCACAACACTACCTTTCGAGCGTCACACCGACACCGCCCTGCCGCTTCGATGCCGTCCTGCTCAGCTCGGCTGAAGGCGGAGAAGGCATCGAGTGGCTCAAGAATGCGATCCAGCTTTAGGGTAAAATCCAGCCCATTCACCAACGAAAAAACCAATACATGACACTCGTTAAACGCGTCAGCAAACATTTCGACGACAGCGCCGAGATCAAACTCCAAAGCAAACAGGCACTGGCCAAGCCCATCGCCGATGCCGCACAGGCCATGGTCAATTGCCTGATGCATGATGGCAAGATCCTCGCCTGCGGCAATGGCGGTTCCGCTGCCGATGCACAGCACTTCGCCGCCGAGCTGATCAACCGCTTCGAAGTCGAGCGCCCCGGTCTGCCGGCCATCGCACTCACCACCGACAGCTCGGTGCTCACCTCTATCGCCAACGATTACGACTACAAACAGATATTCTCCAAACAAGTGCGCGCGCTCGGCATGGAAGGCGATGTGCTGCTGGCCATCTCTACCAGCGGCAGCTCGCCCAACGTGGTGGAAGCCATCGAAGCCGCGCACGAACGCGGCATGGTCGTGGTCGCCTTCACCGGCCGCGACGGCGGACAGATGGGCGCGATGCTGCAGGAAAGCGATTTCCACCTGTGTGTACCGACAGACAGAACAGCGCGCATACAGGAAGTGCATCTGCTCATGCTGCACTGTCTGTGCGACGTGATCGATCACGTCCTGCTGGGAGGCGAGTGATGCGCAGCAGTTGGTTGGTAGCGCTGCTGTTCGTGCTTGCACTGTTGCAGGGTTGTGCCACGCCCGGCATCAACGATCCAAAGATAGAACGGCGCAGCACAGCCGCCGTGCAGGACGACCGCAATATCGAGTACACCGCGCGCCAGCGTATCGCCGACAAATACCGCAGCGACATCCAGGTGAACGTGACCTGTTTCAACCGTTTTGCGCTGATCACCGGACAAGTGCCGAATGATTCAACCAAGCAAGGCATCGAGCGCATCGTGGGCGGCATTGCGCCGATCAAGGGCATCGCCAACGAATTGCATGTCGGGCGCGCCAACGATACCGGCGTGCGACGCAGCGACTCGGGCGTCTCCGGCGATGTGCGCACCCGCTTCCTCGAAGACAAATCTTTCAACCGCGAGCACATCAAGGTCTACACCGAAGAAGGCGTGGTCTATCTGATGGGCATCGTCACCCGCGCGGAAGCCGATGCAGCTTCCGAGATCGCGGCCACCACGCGCGGTGTCAAAAAAGTAGTGCGTGTGTTCGAGTACATGAACTGATGTATCCCGCTCCCAGCTTCGAAGCCAAGTTATGCACAGCCGATGATCTGGCCGCCAAGATCGCCGCCTTGCCGCGCCCGCTCGTGTTCACCAACGGCTGCTTCGATGTGCTGCATCGTGGCCATGTCACCTATCTGGCACAGGCGCGCGCATTGGGCGCCTCGCTCATCGTCGGCGTCAACAGCGACGCTTCGGTGAAGCGATTGGGTAAGGGTGACGACCGTCCGATCAACAACGAGGCCGACCGCATGGCGGTACTGGCCGCACTGGAATCGGTCAGCCTGACGATGCTGTTTGAAGAAGACACGCCGCTCAACCTCATCCTCGCCTGCAAGCCGGACAAGCTGGTCAAAGGCGGCGACTGGAAGCCGGAGAACATCGTCGGCGCGAAAGAAGTACAGGGCTGGGGCGGCAGTGTGCATAGCATCCCCTTCCTGCATGAACGTTCAACCACCGCATTGCTCAAGAAGATACGCTCACTATGACCGCCATCCCCACCGAGATCGTCCTGCACCAGAAGTCCAATTCATTGGAGATCGCCTTTTCAGACGGCGCACGCTTCAATCTGCCCGCCGAGTTCCTGCGTGTCCATTCTCCTTCGGCTGAAGTGCGCGGACACGGAGAAGGGCAAGAGGTCCTGCAGGTCGGCAAGCGCGATGTCGTGCTCAAGGGGCTGGAACCGGCCGGCAGCTATGCGCTGAAACTGGAATTCGACGACGGCCACGACAGCGGCCTGTTCGACTGGGATCTGCTCTATTCGCTGGGGAAGAATCAGCAAGGGTTGTGGCAGGCGTATCTGGACAAGTTGCAAGAAGCGGGCGCATCGCGCGATCCGAAATAGGAGACGGAAAATGGCAAAGACACATTTCGGTTTTGAGACCGTCGACGAGAACGAGAAGGCGAAGAAAGTCGCCGGTGTGTTCACCTCCGTCGCCAGCAAGTACGACATCATGAACGACCTCATGTCGGTCGGCCTGCACCGCGTGTGGAAGCCGTTCGCGGTCGGTCTGGCCAATGTGCATGAAGGCCAGCGCGTGCTGGATGTGGCAGGCGGCTCCGGCGACCTGACCAAGCTGTTCCTGAAGAAGGTCGGTCGCAGCGGCCAGGTCGTGCTCACCGACATCAACAACGCTATGCTGCGCGTCGGTCGCGACCGTATGATAGACAACGGCACGCCGACGCCTACCGCGCAATGCGACGCCGAGAAGCTGCCGTTCCCCGACAACTATTTCGACTGCGTCAGCATCGCCTTTGGCCTGCGCAACGTCACCCACAAGGAAGCCGCGCTGCGCGAGATGAAGCGTGTGCTCAAACCGGGCGGCCGCGTCATCGTGCTGGAATTCTCCAAGGTCGCCAAACCGCTGGAGAAGATGTACGACCTGTACTCCTTCAAGCTATTGCCCAAGATGGGTGAGCTCATCGCCAACGACGCCGACAGCTACCGCTACCTGGCCGAATCCATCCGCATGCATCCGGGTCAGGAAGAACTGAAACAGATGATGATCGATGCCGGTCTGGAACGCGTCGAGTACTTCAACATGACCGGCGGTGTGGTGGCTGTGCACCGCGGCTACAAGTTGTAACAGCAGTTGTTTTTCATTGATCTAGATTGGAACCTTAATGTCAGATTTCCCGAAATGTCCGAAATGTAATTCCGAATACACCTACGAAGACGGCGACAACTTCGTCTGTCCCGAGTGCGCGCACGAATGGCCGAAGGTCGCGGCCGAGGCAGTCGAAGAAGTGAAGGTGTTCAAGGATGCTTTCGGTACGGTGTTGAATGACGGTGACACCATCACCGTGATCAAAGACCTGAAGATCAAAGGTTCGTCCTCGGTGGTGAAGGTCGGCACCAAGGTGAAGAACATTCGTCTGGTGGATGGCGATCACGATATCGATTGCAAGATCGACGGCATCGGCGCGATGCAGTTGAAGACCGAGTTCGTGAAGAAGGCCTGACGAGGCACTTCCATGAGCGGCTGGGGTTGTCCGCACGAGGTCGATGGCAAGTGCCAGAAGGTGCTTAACAAGCCATGCGAAATCGGTATGAAAGGTTGCGTGCTGGCGGGGCGTTTCCGTTTCGCCGATCCGAGCAAGAACCGCACACGCAAGAAAGTGCAGGACGAAACGCCTGCGCCTTCACCGGAAAACAAGGAATGAAGCAGCTCGTTGCGGGCCTGTTGTTGTGTTGTACTGCATTGCAGGCACCGGCAGCCGATCTGCCCCGTCCCGATCACATCCTCGTCGTGATCGAAGAGAACAAATCATTCTCGCAGATCATCGGCAATCCAGATGCGCCCTACATCAATGCGCTCGCGCAACGCGGTGCGCTGTTCACCAACGCACATGGCGTCACCCATCCCAGTCAGCCCAACTACTTGGCCTTGTTCAACGGCACCACGCGCGGCATCAGCAGCAACACCTGCCCGCTCGATCTGTCCGGCGAGAATCTTGCCAGTGTCTTGCTTGCGAGCGGACTGAGTTTCATCAGCTATTCCGAATCGATGCCACGCGCAGGTTATGAAGGATGTCGCTACGGCTCATACATGCGCAAGCACAACCCCGCTGCGAACTGGGAGGAACTGAAGTCAGTGAATCAACCGCTGACTGCCTGGCCACAGGATCTTTCCAAGTTGCCAACCGTATCCTGGGTGATTCCCGATCAGCGCAACGACATGCACGACGGCAGCATCGCGCAGGGCGATGCATGGTTGAAGCGGAACATCGAAAGCTATGCGGAGTGGGCGATGGACAACAACAGCCTGCTCATCGTCACCTTCGACGAGGACAACGGTGCAGAAGGCAATCGCGTCGTCACGCTGTTCGTCGGCCCCATGGTCAAGCCGGGGCAGTATGCGCAACGCATAGACCACTACAACGTGTTGCGTACTATCCTGCAGATGCACGGCTTGCCCGGCATCAACGAAAGCGCCCGCGCCGAGTCGATCGGCAAGGTCTGGCGTTAGGGTGCTTCTATAAATTCAAAGTTCTATGCAAGACAAGGCGCGAACGAAAAATCGCGACGCAGCATATGCCTGATATGTAAGGAGAGATTTTTCGTGAGCAACGCAGTATTGCGACGCAAACGAAGTTTCAGTGAAGACTGACCTTCAGGTTATGTCGCAACTAAATTTGGATTTATAGAAGTGCCCGTTAGTCCTTCTCGCCGTCCCCGTCCAACCCCAATTCCTGGATCTTGCGCGTCAGTGTGTTGCGCCCCATGCCCAGCAGGGTGGAGGCTTCGATGCGTCGGCCGCCGGTGTGCTGCAGTGCCTGGGTGATCAGCGTGCGCTCGAATTCCTTGGTGAGCGTATCGAGGATGTTGGGTTCGCCGCGTTGCAGCATCTGCGCGGCTTGTTGTGCCAGCAAGGTGTGCCAATCTCCACCGACAGGTGTGGAGGATGTGCCTTCACGCCATTCTGCCGGCAGGTCGGCGATCTCGACTTGCTGGGTCGGCGTCATCACCGTCAGCCAGTGACACAGGTTCTCCAGTTGGCGCACGTTGCCGGGGATATCTTGCGCAGAGAGGAAGGTCAGCGCTGCTTCGCTCAGCGTCTTCTGCTCTCCCCCCAGCTCTTTTGCACTCTTTTGCAGGAAGTATTTCGCCAGTAGCGGAATGTCTTCGCGACGCTCGCGCAATGGCGGCAGACGCAGGCGGATCACATTCAAACGGTGGAACAAGTCTTCGCGGAACAGGCCCTGCTTCACGCGCTCGTTCAGATTCTGGTGAGTCGCTGCGATGATGCGAACGTTAGCCTTGATCGGCTGATGGCCGCCCACGCGGTAGTAGTTGCCATCCGAAAGCACGCGCAGCAAACGCGTCTGCAACTCGGCCGGCATGTCGCCGATCTCGTCGAGGAACAGCGTGCCGCCTTCGGCCTGCTCGAAGCGACCGTGGCGGGTGGTGTTGGCGCCGGTGAACGCACCCTTCTCATGACCGAACAGTTCCGACTCCAGCAGGTCCTTGGGGATGGCGGCGGTATTGATCGCGACGAAAGGCTTGTCGGCGCGCAGGCTGTGGCGGTGCAATGCATGTGCGACCAATTCCTTGCCGGTACCTGATTCGCCGGTGATCAACACAGTGGCATTGGATTGCGCGAGGCGTCCGATGGCGCGGAACACCTCCTGCATGGCCGGCGCATGGCCGAGGATGTCAGGCGCTTCGGTGGTTTCAACGCCGTTGCTTTGTTTGCGCAGACTCTGTGCCAGCGCGCGGCGGATCAATTCCACGGCATGGTTCACATCGAAGGGTTTGGGCAGATATTCGAAAGCGCCGCCCTGGAACGAAGACACCGCGCTCTCCAGATCGGAGTACGCGGTCATGATGATCACCGGCAGGGCGGGATATTCGTTGCGCAAGGTCTGCAACAGGTCGAGGCCGGAACTGCCCGGCATGCGGATGTCGCTGATCACCATCTGCGGCAGGCTGTGCGGTAGCTCGGCCAGTGCCTCGTCGGCCGAGGCGACACTCTTATATTCGATCTCCTCGCGCGCGAGTGCTTTTTCCAGCACCCAGCGGATGGAACGGTCGTCGTCGATGATCCAGACAGGTTTGCTCATTATTGTGTGTCCATGGAAGTGATGGGCAGCATGACCGTGAAGCAGGTCCGCCCCGGTTCGCTGTCGAATTCGATACTGCCTTGATGCTGGTTGACGAAGTCCTGCGCCAGCGTCAGCCCAAGGCCGTGGCCGTCAGCCCGTCCCGAGACGAGCGGATAGAAGATCTTGTCCTGCAGGTGCTGCGGGATGCCCGGGCCGTCGTCGATGATCTGCAGGCAGATGGCCAGCCGATGGCGTTTCTTCATCACCGTGACCTGACGCGAGATACGGGTGCGCAGGATGATCGTGCCTTTGCCCTGCATCGCCTGTGCAGCATTGCGCACGATGTTCAGGATCACTTGTATCAAAAGCGCTTTGTCACCATTCAGGTCGGGCAGGCTCAAGTCGTAGTCGCGCTGGATGTGCAGGCTGTCGGGCAGCTCGGCCATCACCACACTGCGCACACGCTCCAGCACCTCATGGATATTCAGCGCACTAAAATGGGGCGTGTGCTGCGGTGTGAGCAGATTCTCCATCAGCGAGCGCAAACGATCCGCCTCCTGGATCACGACCTGCGTGTATTCGCGCAGTGCGGGTTTCTCCAGTTCCTGCTCCAGCAATTGCGCCGCACCGCGGATGCCGCCCAAAGGATTCTTGATCTCGTGCGCAAGATTGCGCAGCAGCAGACGGTTGGCCTGCGTCTGGTCGAGCATCTGCTCCTCGCGTGCCAATTTGAGCGGACGCTCGATGGGATGGAATTCCAGCATCAGGGCGTATTGCGGCAGTTGCAGGGCATTGACGGTGCAGCTCAGATGCAGCTTCTGACTGTGGCTGTGGGTGCCAAGCAGCAGATCGTGTTCGATGTGCGAGGAACGGTTGGCCAGCGCAGTTTGGATCGCGCTGAACAATTGCTCGGTATGGGTGAAAGCGAATTGCAGCGGATGTCCGACAAGGTTGCTGTGGCTCACCGCGAACAGATGTTCCGCCGCCGGATTCAGATAGGCGATGCGCGACTGGTCGTCGAGCAGCATCACGGCTGTCGAAAGATAATCCAGGGTGGGGAGCGGAGCGCTGGTCATGTCATACTTAGAGCAGAAAACATGCCAGCGTCAGTTCACTTGAGATTGTTTATCTCAGTCTGCAATGCCCGGACGTTATTCTCGTGCATCCGGACGTTCTCCTGTGCGGCTTGAACCGCCTCTTCATATTTCGCCATGTTGCGATAGGTCTGGCCATTCGCAGCGCGATAGACCTGCGGTGTATCTTCAGCCACTTTCAACTGTGCACGGGCATCTTCAAGCGCCTTCTGCTCGGAGGCCATCTCGTCCTCCAGGATGCGCAGGCGCTTGTCGTCACGACGTTGTTGCGTTGCGTTGTCTACGCGCGGGAATTCGGCCTCATCGCTATTGCGCTTCTTTGCGACGGGTTTGGGCGGCGGCACGGTCGGCAAAGGATCCAGCAACAGCTTTTGCGCGCCCTTGATCGGTTTGCTGGAGTAGGTGACATGACCATCCTTGTCCACGCGTTTGTATATCTCGGCGTAAGCGCTGGTGCTGGCAGTGAAGACGACGCACAACAACAGCATGCGGGTTGGCTTCATAGTGTGACCTCGAAATTTGATTGCCGGAGTATAGGGTAAGGATTCGGGTGAGACAAACTGCCTGCCAAAAACAAACGGAGCCGCGAGGGCTCCGTTGTTTGCAGCAAGTCGAAGAACGACTTAGATGCTGTAGTACATGTCGAATTCGACAGGGTGAGTCGTCATACGGATCTTGTTCACTTCTTCCATCTTCAACGCGATGAATGCGTCGATGAAGTCGCTGGAGAACACACCACCGCGTGTCAGGAACTCACGGTCCTTATCCAGAGCAGCCAATGCCTCGTCCAGACCAACAGCAACGGTCGGGATCTTTGCATCTTCTTCTGGTGGCAGGTCGTACAGGTTCTTGTCAGCAGGATCTCCAGGATGGATCTTGTTCTGGATACCGTCCAGACCAGCCATCAGCAGTGCGGAGAAGCACAGGTACGGGTTCGCTGTCGGATCCGGGAAGCGGGTCTCAATGCGGCGAGCCTTGTCGCTGGCAACGTGCGGGATGCGGATGGAAGCGGAACGGTTCTTGGCGGAGTAAGCCATCTTCACCGGAGCTTCGTAGTGAGGAACCAGACGCTTGTAAGAGTTGGTCGACGGGTTGCAGATCGCGTTCAGTGCCTTGGCGTGCTTGATGATACCGCCAATGTAGTAGATAGCTGTTTCAGACAGACCGGCATAGCCGTTGCCTGCGAAAGTGTTCTTGCCATCTTTCCAGATCGACTGGTGCACGTGCATACCGGAACCGTTGTCGCCAACGATAGGCTTGGGCATGAAAGTAGCAGTCTTGCCGTACTGGTGCGCAACGTTGTGCACGATGTACTTCAGAGTCTGTGTCCAGTCAGCGCGCTTCACCAGCGTTGCGAACTTGGTGCCGATTTCGCACTGTCCGGCAGTTGCCACTTCGTGGTGATGCACTTCAACGGGGATGCCGATCTCTTCCAGCAACAGACACATTTGTGCGCGGACGTCGTTCAGGCTGTCCACCGGAGGAACGGGGAAGTAACCACCCTTCACGCTAGGACGGTGGCCGGTGTTACCGCCTTCAACTTTTTCGCCGGAAGCCCAGGCAGCTTCTTCGGAATTGACTTTCAGGAAGCAGCCGGACATGTCGACTTTCCACTCAACGGAGTCGAACACGAAGAATTCTGGCTCTGGACCGAAATAAGCAGTGTCGCCGATACCGGTGGACTTCAAATATGCTTCAGCGCGCTTGGCGATGGAACGCGGGTCGCGGTCATAGCCCTTGCCGTCAGTCGGCTCAACCACGTCACAAGTGATGATCATGGTCGGCTCGTCGAAGAACGGGTCAACGTAAGCGGAATCCGGATCCAGCATCAGCAGCATGTCGGAGGCTTGAATGCCTTTCCAGCCGGCGATGGAAGAGCCGTCGAAGGCGTGACCTTCTTCGAACTTGCTCTCGTCCACGGCACTGACCGGCACGCCAACGTGCTGCTCTTTACCGCGTGTATCTGTGAAACGAAGGTCGACGAATTTGATGCCTTGTTCTTTGATCTGCTTCAGAACGTCGGCGGCTGTTTTGGACATACTCGAATCTCCCAGGAAATTAAAAACAAAAGTCAGTAAGGCGAACCGTTTGATTGGTACGGGCCGAAAAAAGCAGGAACTATGCCATCGCCGGATATCCAGTCAGGCGAGCATTGTGCCATATCTAAACGCTCTTGGCGGCTATCGTGCATGCCCAAAATCGGGGCGACCCAGACAAGCTAGGCACTATTTTGGTGCAACAGCCTGAAATACCTCGATACGCTTGAAATACGGGTCATCGGCGACGATGGCGTCGCACTTTTCCCGCAGCGCATCCATGTCTGTCGTTGCCGGCAGCAGCAACTCAGCCTCGATCTTGCCACTCAGGTAATGCAGCAGGATATGCGCATCTGCAGGCAATTCCTGACCAAGCCGCTTGTGTAAATGAACCAACAATAGATGTCGTTGTGGCGTATGGGCATTCGGTTTGGAGTGCACATCATCTTCAGGATCGATATGCACCATCACATCCATCACATGATGGCTATTGAGCACGGCAGCCCGCGCCGCCTCCGCGATGTAATGCCCTTCCGACACACTGATGTAGGGATCGACCATCACGTGCGCATCGACCAAAGCGTTGTCCGCCATCTTGCGCGTGCGCAGATCGTGCAATCCCAGCACCCCCGGAACCGACTTGAGCGTGTTGCGGATCGCCCGCACCTCCTCCGCCTCCAGTCCGGTATCCACCAGCTCCAGCATCGCATCACGCGCGAACTGATAGCCCATATAAGCGATCATCACACCCACCACAGCGGCAGCGATCAGATCGAGGAAGGTGTAGCCCAGCAAGTTGCCCGAGATACCCACGATGACCACCAGTGAAGAAGCCGCGTCGGAACGCGCATGCCACGCATTCGCCACCAGCATCTGTGAGCGCACGCGTTTTGCGATAGCCAACATGTAGCGGAACAGCGTCTCCTTTGCTGCCAGCGTGAACAGAGCAACCCACAACGTGTACACCTCCACGGATTGGACATGCTCGGGATGCTGCAAACGAATGCCTGCAGAGATCAGCAGGGCGACACCGACAGCGCCGAGGCTCGCGCCAAGGATCAGCGAAGCCGCAGTCTCGATACGTGCATGGCCGTATGGATGGTTCTCATCGGCATGCTTGTTACCGTGGCGGTTGGCGAACAGAACCAGAATATCCGCCAGCAAATCTGACAGAGAGTGCAGGCCATCCGCCATCAATGACTGAGACTTACCGAAGAAGCCGCCGATCAGTTGTGCCAGAGTCAGGAACAGATTGACCAGCAGGCTGACCCACGTACTCTTGCGCGCCGCCGCAAAGCGCTCGGGATGAGTCGGCTCAAAGGCCGCTGCCTTGTCGTGGCTATGTGCGTGCGTATGATTTTTCATTGCTGTTGGGATAGTATGCAGGCGAGGGTGCAGGATAACATTTCGCGCCCCGAACCTTAATAATCAAGAAAGCGCATCATGGGAAAAATCACAGAAATATTGACCACAGCACAGAACAGGGCAAAGGACTTGGGCCTGCCTTACGAAGGGGCTTTGACACCTGAAGAAGCCAACACCATCTGGCAAAGCGCCCCCGGCGCCAAGTTGGTCGACGTGCGCACCCGTGCCGAGATCGACTGGGTCGGCAAAGTGCCGGGCGCAGTCGAGATCGAATGGCTGGGCTACCCCGGCATGAAACCCAACCCCAACTTCATGGCCTCGCTGGAACAGCAAGTGGACAAAGAATCACTGGTGCTCTTCCTGTGCCGCACCGCGCAGCGTTCACACATGGCTGCAGCGCTCGCCACGCAGAACGGCTATGCGGATTGCTACAACATCCTCGAAGGATTCGAAGGCGACAAGAACAGCAGCAACCAGCGCAACAAGCTGAACGGCTGGCGCGCAAAGGATCTGCCCTGGGAACAAGGTTGATCGCGTAACAGCAATCAAAGAAAGAGCCCGCGCAAGCGGGCTTTTTTATGGGTGCGACCAGTTCACCGCGCCGGTGTAGGCACTGATCAGCACCACCACGCCGAACACGATGCGATACCAGGCGAACACCACAAAGGTGTGGTTCGAGATGAACTTGATGAAGCTTTTCACCGCCCACATCGCCGCGATGAAAGAAGTGATGAAACCGACCGCGAACACGGGGATGTCGGAAGCGTGCAGCGCCGTCCAGTTCTTGTACAAGTCATAAGCCGTCGCCGCGAACATGGTCGGGATCGCGAGGAAGAACGAGAACTCAGCCGCCGTCTTGCGCGAAAGTCCAAAGATCAAACCGCCCATGATGGTCGCCCCCGAACGCGAGGTGCCGGGGATCATCGCCAACGCCTGCGCGAAACCCACCTTCAGCGCATCCGGCCAGCGCATCTCATCCACCGAATTCAGGCGCGGATGATAGTTGCGCTTCTCCACATACAGAATGATGAAGCCGCCCACGATCAGCGCCGTCGCCACCGTGATCGGATTGAACAGCAAAGCCTTGATCGTCGAATGGAACATCAGCCCCAGCACGGCAGCAGGCAGGAAGGCAATGAACAGCAAACCCACGAAGCGCTGCTCGACCGGGTCGGTCTTGATGCCGCGTACCGTGCGCATCAAACGCTCGCGATAGTCCCAGCACACCGCCAGAATCGCCGCCAGCTGGATCACGATCTTGAATACCTTGCTCGTCTCATCGTTGTAACCGATCAGATCGCCGATGATGATCAAGTGGCCGGTAGAAGAGATAGGCAAGAATTCAGTCAGGCCCTCGATGACGCCGAGAAAGGCCGCTTTCAACAGAAGCAGAATGTCCATTGTGTTCCTAAGTTGATTTGTGGGACGCTTGCTCCCACTGTTCCATCGCAATGCGTCGGTTCACATCACGTCGTTCATCCTCACTCATCTCCACCCAACGAATGACCTCGTCGAACGTACGCGAACAGCCACGACAAACCTCGTCGCCCAGCACTGTCGAGCAATGGCCGATGCAGGGTGATTCAGCAGTGATGTCTTGGGGAAGGTGGGGGAGGGGAGGATTCATGGCGCGGGATTATACCCGCGGGCAGGTCGCCTGCTCCAAACGTGTCAGCCAGGCCAATGCATGCTCACGCGACTCGCCACACATCTCCGCCGAAGGCTGCAGGCCGCCGCAGAAAGCAGGGCGCTCAGGCTGGCCGAACACCTTGCAACCCAGATTCTCATCCAGCTGCACGCACGGCACTCCGGCGGGTTTGCCATGCGGCATGCCGGGAAGCGGGGAGGTGATGGAGGGAGCGATACAGCAGGCGGCGCAGGAGGGGCGGCAGTTCATGGCAGGCATGATAAGGGTAATGCCTCAATCAGAAAATTGATTTCACACCAGATTGAGAAAGGTTATTCTTCGGCGGTCTTTATGGATTGCTTGCATATAAAACGAATGGAACGTGCATATTACTCAGCGACAATTTCAGACTTCCTGCAATCATCAACTGATGAAATTATGGGAGCGATGTCGCAAAAGAATGACTTCGCACTCATTCCAACACAGCGAGATGCGTGGGTTACTCAAATTGAAATACTGCGCGTTGCGCTAGCAGAGCAGGAAGGTTCCATATATTTTGAATATTCTATTCCACGCATGGGGCGGAGGATTGACGTTGTATTGCTGATTGGCCCAGTAGTATTGGTTCTGGAATTCAAAGTGGGTGAGAAGGTACATACCACTTATGCTTTTGATCAGGTGTTTGACTACGCCTTAGACCTGAAGAACTTTCATGAATCAAGTCATGAGCAATTCATTGCGCCAATATTGATTGCTTCCGAGGCACCGCAACAGTCAATGGTGATTGCGTTCACTCCAAGAAATGACAAGCTACTATTTCCAATAAAAACAAATAAAGATCAATTGGGCGAAGCCCTCAACGAAGTATTGAAGTTCATTGGAGAAGGGCAAGTTAATGCCACAGAGTGGGAGGCAGGGAGATACTGCCCAACGCCCACTATTATTGAAGCAGCGATGGCTTTGTATAACAACCACGCGGTTTCAGAAATTACGCGCTCTGATGCGGGCGCGACAAATTTACGACTGACGTCCACTGCCGTCTCGGATGTGATCAGCATCTCAAAAGAACATGCCTACAAATCTATTTGTCTTGTAACTGGAGTGCCCGGCGCCGGGAAAACTTTGGTTGGGCTGGATGTTGCAACAAAACATTCTGAGGCTGAGGACGACATGTACAGCGTTTACCTGTCTGGTAATGGCCCGCTAGTAAATATCCTTTGCGAAGCCCTTGCGCGCGATCAAGTAGCACGCGGTAAAAGCAAAGGTGAGCGAGTGAAGATTGGCGAAGCAAGAAGCTCTGTAAAGGCGTTTATACAAAATGTTCATCACTTTAGGGACGAATGCTTACGAGATGAAAGTAAGCCGCCAATTGAGCATGTAGCTATTTTCGATGAAGCTCAACGCGCTTGGAATGTTGAACAGACATCTTCGTTTATGCGGCGCAAGAAGAACCACCCAAACTTTAACCAGTCAGAACCGGAGTTTTTGGTCTCTTGTATGGATAGGCATAAGGACTGGGCAGTGATTGTTTGTCTGGTAGGTGGAGGGCAAGAAATTAATACCGGAGAGGCTGGAATTGGTGAGTGGGTAAATTCAATAACTCGGTCATTTCCAGATTGGCGAGTCTATGTTTCATCCCGCCTAACAGATAGCGAATATCAGGCTGGAGGAGCGCTAAAGCAACTTGAATCACATGCCCAAGTAATTTATTCGGATGAGTTGCATTTGGGCGTATCGATGCGATCATTTCGTGCAGAGGATGTTTCACAATTAGTTAAGCAGCTACTGGATTTAGAAATTGATTCAGCTAAACAAACCTATGAAAAGATCAAAGGCCGTTACCCGATCGTAATTACAAGGGATGTGGGGAAGGCTAAGGCTTGGCTAAAACGCCACGCACGTGGAAGTGAGCGTTATGGGATTGTCGTTTCATCACAAGCTGAGCGACTGCGGCCACATGCGATAGATGTCAAATCCCCAATGGATCCAGTAAATTGGTTTTTGAAAGAAAAAGACGATGTGCGTTCGTCATATTTCTTGGAGGATGTTGCTACCGAGTTCCATGTTCAGGGGCTGGAGCTTGATTGGACATGCGTTACTTGGGATGCGGATTTTCGGTATACCAAGAATGGGTGGGCTCACCATTCATTCCGTGGAAATAGTTGGAACAGAATCAACAAAGACGAGCGAAAGCTGTACTTAAAAAATGCATATCGGGTTTTATTGACTAGAGCTCGTCAGGGAATGGTTCTGGTAGTGCCAAACGGCGATGTCGATGACCATACTCGTAACCCTCAGTTCTATGATGGAACTTACAATTATTTGAAGGAAATAGGATTCACCGAAATTTGAAGAGGACTATGTGCAATGGAGCAACAAGCATGTCTGCTGGACTCTCCGATCTACTTCATCATGTCCGATCAGCCAGACTGCTGTGGGAAGTGTGGCAGCCGACTAGAGCTGAAAGAAATCCAAGAAATCGATGGGGAGCAGGTATTCGTAAATGAATGCTTGGGATGCCAGGGCGAAATATTGATAGTGGAAAACTAAACGGGCCGCAATGCGGCCCGTTCTTCATTCAGCATGTGAACAGCTTACGCCTTGTGATAAACCTCAGCCCCCTGCTTCACAAACTCCACCGACTTAACTTCCATTCCCTTCTCCAGTGCTTCCTTCTCTGACACACCTTGTGCGGCAGCGAAGTCGCGCACGTCCTGGCTGATCTTCATCGAGCAGAACTGCGGGCCGCACATGGAGCAGAAGTGGGCGACTTTGGCGGAGTCCTTGGGCAGGGTCTCGTCGTGGAATTCGCGCGCGCGATCCGGGTCGCGGCCGAGGTTGAACTGGTCTTCCCAGCGGAACTCGAAGCGCGCCTTGCTCATGGCGTTGTCGCGGATCTGCGCGCCGGGGTGGCCCTTGGCGAGGTCGGCGGCGTGGGCGGCGATCTTGTAGGTGATGATGCCTTCCTTCACGTCGGCCTTGTTGGGCAGGCCGAGGTGTTCCTTGGGTGTGACGTAGCAGAGCATGGCGGTGCCGAACCAGCCGATCAACGCGGCGCCGATGGCGCTGGTGATGTGGTCGTAGCCGGGGGCGATGTCTTGCGTCAGTGGGCCGAGCGTGTAGAAGGGCGCTTCGTGGCACCACTTCAGTTGCAGGTCCATGTTCTCTTTGATCATGTGCATGGGCACGTGACCGGGGCCTTCGATCATCACTTGCACGTCATGCTTCCACGCGATCTGGGTGAGCTCGCCCAGCGTCTTCAACTCAGCGAGTTGTGCTTCGTCGTTGGCGTCGTAGATGGAGCCGGGACGCAGACCGTCGCCGAGCGAGAAGGTCACGTCGTAGGCTTTCATGATCTCGCAGATCTCTTCGAAGTGCGTGTACAGGAAGCTTTCCTGGTGGTGCGCCAGACACCACTTCGCCATGATGGAGCCGCCGCGCGAGACGATGCCGGTCATGCGATTGTCGGTCATGGGGATGTAGCGCAGCAGCACGCCGGCGTGGATGGTGAAGTAGTCCACGCCTTGTTCGGCCTGCTCGATCAGTGTGTCGCGGAAGATCTCCCAGGTCAGGTCTTCGGCCTTGCCGTTCACCTTCTCCAGCGCCTGATAGATGGGCACGGTGCCGATGGGTACGGGCGAGTTGCGGATGATCCATTCGCGTGTCTCGTGGATGTTCTTGCCGGTGCTCAAATCCATCACGGTGTCGCCGCCCCAGCGGATGGCCCAGGTCATCTTCTCGACTTCTTCCTGAATGCTGGAACCGAGCGCGGAGTTGCCGATGTTGGCGTTGATCTTCACTAGGAAGTTGCGGCCGATGATCATCGGCTCGACTTCGGGGTGGTTGATGTTGGCAGTGATCACGGCACGGCCGGCAGCGACTTCGCTGCGTACGAACTCGGGCGTGATCTCTTTCGGCATGGCTTTGCCGAAGTTCTCGCCGGGGTGCTGTTGCAACATCATCCCGGAAAGACCGTCGCGCTGCTGGTTCTCGCGGATGGCGATGTATTCCATCTCCGGTGTGATGATGCCCTGACGTGCGTAGTGCATCTGCGTCACGTTCTTGCCGGGCTTTGCCTTGCGTGGCGTGTGCTTGAGGTTGAAGCGCATGTCGGCCAGTGCCGGATCGTTCAAACGTTGCTGGCCGTAGTCGGAACTCAGACGGGGCAATTCTTCGGTGTCGTCGCGCTCGGCGATCCATCCTGCGCGCAGTTCTTCCAGTCCGGAACGGATGTCGATCTTCACGGTCGGGTCGGTGTAGGGGCCGGAGCAGTCGTACACGTAGATCGGCGGATTCTTTTCAACGCCGTTGTTCAGGTGGGTGTCGCTCAGCGTGATCTCGCGCATCGGTACGCGGATGTCGGGGCGAGAGCCTTCGACGTAGATCTTGCGCGAATTCGGCAGCGGCTTGATCGCGGCTTCGTCGACGTGGGCGGTGGAGGAAAGGAATTCGGGTGCGTTCATTGTGGTACTCCTGAAATTGCAAGAAGCACCGGAAGGATGCTTCCCTACGACGGCATGACCCGTACAGGTTCAAAGGGTGTGTCTCACTGCCATTTGGCAGACCCCTAGCGAGGGGCGGAAGGTACTGGAAACAGGGCAAAAACACAAGCCAAAACAGGCTCATGCCCTTGTATGGGAAAGGGTCGCCATCGCTGGCGACCCTTCAGGGTAAGGGCCCGACACGCCCGCCGAGGAGAGCGGGAGAGAGAAGCGGAGGGACGGGCAATCGGGTGGACGGCCTACTTAGCTTGGCCCAGCTTGCGCCAGGTCTCCAGCAGGGTTTCCGGGTTTAGCGACATTGTCTGGATGCCTTGTTCCATCAGCCACGGGGCGAAGTCGAAATGGTCCGACGGGCCCTGGCCGCAGATGCCGACATATTTGTCCAGACGGTTGCAGGTGCTGATCGCCATCGTGAGCAGCGCTTTCACCGCGCCGTCGCGTTCGTCGAAGCGGT
>JBDRPZ010000108.1:0-36089 GCA_043826585.1 Pseudomonadota bacterium | reverse complement strand
GCGCTTGATCTTGTTCTGCAACTGGATCACGCCGTACAGCAGGGCTTCAGCCGTCGGCGGACAGCCGGGAACATAGATGTCGACGGGAACGATGCGGTCACAGCCGCGCACCACGGAGTAGGAATAGTGATAGTAGCCGCCGCCGTTTGCGCATGAGCCCATGGAGATCACCCAGCGCGGCTCGGCCATCTGGTCGTAGACCTTGCGCAACGCGGGCGCCATCTTGTTGCACAGCGTGCCAGCCACGATCATCACGTCGGACTGGCGCGGACTGGGGCGGAATGCACCGGCACCGAAACGGTCCAGGTCGTAACGCGGCAAAGCGGCATGCATCATTTCGACGGCACAACATGCCAGACCGAAGGTCATCGGCCACAGGGAACCGGTACGCGCGTAATTGATAATGGTATCGGCGGTGGTGGTGATCACGCCTTTTTCCAGAATTCCTTCAATGCCCATATGCTCCCCTCTTCATCGTGCACAACAACGCCTTCCGGCGGCCGCACATTCATGTTTTTAGACACTCTCGCTGGCGTGCCTCGGTTCTACTCATTCAATTGAATTGCCACATGCGCGGAAGGATCACATCCGCGTTTGCGCCATCACTCCCATTCCAGCGCGCCCTTCATCCATTCGTAGACGAAACCGACCACAAGAATGGCCAGAAACACCATCATGGAAACAAAACCGAAGGTACCGATCTCTTTCAGAACGATCGCCCATGGAAAGAGGAACGCGATCTCGAGATCGAACAGGATAAAAAGGATGGCGACGAGATAGAATCGCACATCGTATTTCATGCGAGCATCTTCGAATGCCTCAAAGCCGCATTCGTATGGAGACAGTTTTTTGTCGTCAGGACGGTTCGGCCCGGTGATGATGCCAAGAACCAAGGGTGCGATACCCATTACCAAAGCGATGCCGATAAACAACAGTACCGGAAAATAATTTTCCAACATGCTTGAGTCCCCTCCCTCTGTGATCCCGCAATATAGCGGAGTGCAAAGCAATGCTCTAGTTTATATTCGACCTTTTGCTGAATCAGCCAGGCTCTTCTTTAGTTTTGTCTGGTGCGGGGCATGGGACTCGAACCCACACGTCCTTTCGGACACAGCCACCTCAAGGCTGCGCGTCTACCAATTCCGCCAACTCCGCATACTACTTATTAATTATCGCGGGATTTCCTTTGCTTTGGAATCAGGCGCACCCGCAGCTGCCGGCGCTTCCACTTGGAGCGCATCCACATCCACACGATCCATCACGCCCGACTGCTTCTCAGGCTGAGCATACATGGTCGTCAATGTCAGACTGGTGATAAAAAAGACGGTTGCGGCCACCGCTGTGCTACGGCTCAAAAAGTTGGCCGAACCACTGGAGCCGAACACACTTCCCGCAGAGCCGGTGCCGAATGCAGCCCCCATATCGGCGCCCTTGCCGTGCTGGATCAGCACCAAGCCGACCAGCACTACCGCAGTAACCACATGCACTACCCAAACCAATGTTTCCACGCTTAACTCCAGCTTCTAAATTTATTGTTGCGCAGCGCTACAGATCGCCACGAAATCTTCCGCCACCAAAGCCGCACCACCGATCAGGCCGCCGTCGATATCCGGCATCCCCATCAATTCTGCGGCATTGCCAGGCTTCATGCTGCCGCCGTACAGGATGCGCAGCCCTTGTGCCACACCCGCATCCAGCTGTGCCACGCGCTGACGGATGAAGGCATGCACGGCCTGCGCCTGCTCCGGTGTCGCTGTCTTGCCGGTTCCTATCGCCCAGACCGGCTCATAGGCGATGACCGCTTTCGCCAACGCTTGCGCGCCGACATGATTCAGTACCACTTCCAGCTGGCGCCCCACGACCTGCTCGGTCACGCCGCTCTCGCGCTCTTCGAGTGTCTCGCCGACACAGAAGATCGGCGTCAGACCGAATTTGATCGCCGTATCGAACTTGGCGGCGGCGATGTCGTTGCTCTCATGGAACAACGCCCTGCGCTCACTGTGGCCAATGATGACGTAGCGGCACCCAAAATCCACCAGCATCCCCGGCGCTACCGCACCGGTGAATGCACCTTTTTCATGCTGACTCAGATTCTGAGCACCCCAAGCCACATTGCTGCCTTGCAACAGGGACTGCGCCTGAGCCATATACGGGTAAGGCACACACACGCCATAATCAGCGGCGTTCAGCTCTTTCACGCCAGCCAACACGCCCTCCAGCAAAGCCTTGTTGCTTGCCAGATCGCCGTGCATCTTCCAGTTTCCAACCACTAATTTGCGTCGCATCAGACTATTCTTCCGACGTTTTGAGGTCGGCGATAGTAACGGCGAAACGAACTTCGGTCAATCTGCCAAATATACCCCCTACCAAGCACCATATCTTCCCCTGCCAGCGCCATGCCAGAACAGCCTGTGTAATAATCGTGTAACAATTCACGCATACGATGCATCCCGCTGACACAAGTCGAGCAAAACGATCAATCCTTCGGAGAATCTTTAAATGAGCAAACTGAATCGAATCTTGAGCGGGCTCGGCCTGTCCTTGACCCTGCTGGGCGCTACCGTGGCACATGCCGGCAACATCACCGGCGCCGGCGCAACCTTCCCTTACCCCGTTTACGCAAAATGGGCTGAAGCGTACAAGAATGAAACCGGCGTGGGCATGAACTATCAGTCCATCGGCTCCGGCGGCGGCATCAAGCAGATCAAAGCCAAGACAGTTGACTTTGGCGCTTCCGATGCCCCGATGAAAGCCAACGAACTGGGTATGCTGGGTCTGACACAGTTCCCGACCGTGATCGGTGGCGTGGTGCCTGTCGTGAACGTTGAAGGCGTTTCCCCAGGCCAACTGAAGTTGTCCAGCGACACGCTGGTTGCCATCTTCATGGGCAAGATCACCAAGTGGAACGACCCCAAGATCGCTGCAGACAACAAGGGCCTGAATCTGCCCGATCAAGCCATCACCGTGGTGCACCGCGCTGACGGCTCCGGCACAACGCACATCTTCACATCCTATCTGGCAGCAGTCAGCACAGCATGGATGCGCGAAGTCGGTGCAGGCAAGGCCGTGAAGTGGCCTGCAGGTACGGGTGGCAAGGGTAACGAAGGTGTCGCCTCTTATGTTCAGCGCATCAAGGGTTCTATCGGCTATGTTGAATATGCCTACGCGCTGCAGAACAAGATGTCCTACGCTCAACTGAAGAACCACGACGGTCACTTCGTCTCTCCGACTGCCGACAGCTTCAAGGCCGCAGCCGGCAATGCCAAGTGGAAAGCTTCCGAAGGATTCGCAGAGATTCTGGTGGATCAGCCGGGCGCAGACAGCTGGCCTATCGCCGGTGCAACCTTCATTCTGGTTTACAAGAATCAGGACAATGCTGCCACCGCCACTGAAGTGTTGAAGTTCTTCGACTGGGCTTACAGCCACGGCGACAAGATGGCCTCCGATCTGCACTACGTGCCGTTGCCGAACAATGTCACCGCCATGATCCGCAAGGCATGGAAGGATCAGATCAAAGACAGCCACGGCAAAGCAATCTGGAAGTAAACAAAGCCTGAGTGTGCCGGACGGCTCACTCAAGTTATAATTCGGGGGGCGCTATGCCCCCCAATTTCACACAAGACCCATAAAAAATGAAATCGACGCTCCTGCACCAAGCCCGGCTCAAGCAACAGATTTGGCTGGACATGTTGTTCCGTGGCCTGACACGTCTGTCTGCGTTTGGCGTGCTGGCACTATTGCTTGCGATCATCACCTCATTGGTGATCGGCAGTATGCCTGCCATAGATGCGTTCGGTTTTCACTTTCTCGTCAATGATGAATGGAACCCGGTCACCGATGAATACGGCGCACTGGTACCCATCGTTGGCACACTCGTTACATCCGGTATCGCTTTGCTGATCGCCATTCCGGTCAGTTTCGGTATCGCCATATTCCTGACCGAGCTGTCACCGCGCGTCTTGCGCCGACCGCTCGGCATCGCCGTGGAATTGCTGGCGGGTATTCCCAGCATCATCTATGGCATGTGGGGCCTGTTCGTGTTCGCACCTTTCTTTGCCGACCACATCGAACCGTGGATCAACGACTACATCGGCCCCCTGCCCATGCTCGGCCCGTTCTTCGCCGGTCCGCCGATGGGCATCGGCATCCTGACCGCCGGCATCGTCCTCGCCATCATGGTGATCCCGTTCATCGCATCGGTCATGCGCGACGTGTTCGAAGTCGTACCGCCGATGCTCAAAGAATCCGCCTACGGTGTTGGCGCCACGACTTGGGAAGTTGTGATGAAGATCGTGCTGCCCTTCACGCGCATCGGCGTAGTCGGCGGCATCATGCTCGGCCTGGGCCGCGCCTTGGGCGAGACCATGGCCGTCACATTTGTCATCGGCAATGCGCATGAATTGAGTAAATCCCTGCTGATGCCGGGCAACAGCATCTCCTCGGCACTGGCCAACGAGTTCACCGAAGCGGTCGGCGAGCTGTATACCTCGGCGCTGATCGAGCTGGGCCTGATCCTTTTCTTCATCACTTTCGTCGTCCTGTCACTCGCTCGCCTGATGCTGCACAAGCTGGGCAAAGGCGAGGGCCAGACCACCTGAACGCCATGCTGACACTCTATACCCGCCGCCGCATCATCAACGTCACCGGCCTGCTGGTCTCCATGCTGGCCATGGCCTTCGGCCTGTTCTGGCTGTGCTGGATCCTGATCACCTTGCTCAGCCACGGCCTGACCGCACTCACCCCTGCCGTCTTCTCGCAGATGACGCCGCCGCCCGGCAGTACAGGCGGCCTGCTGAACGCGATCGCCGGCACGCTGATGATGAGCCTGCTCGGCACGCTGATCGGCACGCCCATCGGCATCCTTGCCGGCACTTATCTGGCCGAGTTCGGGCAGCGCGGCTGGCTGGCACCGGTCACGCGTTTCATCAACGACATCCTGCTGTCCGCCCCTTCCATTGTGATCGGCCTATTCGTGTACGAGGTGTACGTGATCCGAGTCGGGCACTTCTCCGGCTGGGCAGGTGCATTGGCGTTGGCGATCATCGTGATCCCCATCGTGATCCGCACCACCGAGAACATGTTGCGCCTGATCCCCAACACTTTGCGCGAGGCCGCATCCGCACTGGGTGCGCCGCAATGGAAGATCGTCAGTTTCGTCACCCTGCGAGCCGCTCGCGCAGGCATCATCACCGGCGTGATGCTGGCCATCGCCCGCATCAGCGGCGAGACTGCACCGCTGTTGTTCACTGCACTGAACAACCAGTTCTGGAGTGCCGACATGAACAGCCCGCTGGCCAACTTGCCGGTGGTGATCTTCCAGTTCGCCATGAGCCCCTATGAGGATTGGCAGCATCTCGCGTGGGCCGGTGCACTGCTGATCACCATGAGCGTACTAACACTCAACATCCTGGCGCGTATCCTGTTCCGCCAGAGCGCAACTACACATTGATATCGGGAATCACTACTCATGAACGCTGAAACAGTCAACACACCCAAGGTCATCGTACGCGACCTCAACTTTTTCTACGGCAATTACCGCGCGCTCAAGGACATCAATCTCGATATCGCGGAAAAGATGGTGACCGCTTTCATCGGCCCGTCCGGCTGCGGCAAGTCGACCCTGCTGCGTACCTTCAACCGTATGTATCAGCTCTATCCCAAGCAGAAAGCCACCGGCCAGATCATGCTGGACGGCAGCAACGTGCTCGACCCAAAGCAGGACCTCAACATGCTGCGCGCCAAGGTCGGTATGGTGTTCCAGAAGCCGACACCGTTCCCGATGTCGATCTACGACAACATCGCCTTCGGCGTAAAACTGTATGAGAACCTGAGCCGCAACGAGATGGATGAGCGCGTCGAATGGGCGCTGAAGAAGGCAGCACTTTGGGGCGAGGTCAGCGACAAGCTGAAACAGAGTGGCACCAGCCTGTCCGGCGGCCAGCAACAGCGACTTTGCATCGCCCGTGCCATCGCCGTCAAACCGCAAGTGCTGCTATTGGACGAACCGACCTCCGCGCTCGACCCGATCTCCACCGCGCACATCGAGAAGCTGATCGACGAACTGAAGAAGGACTTCACCATCGTCATCGTGACCCACAACATGCAGCAGGCAGCGCGTATCTCGGATTTCACCGCTTATATGTACTTGGGCGACCTGATCGAGTTCGGGGATACCAGTACGGTATTTACCAATCCAAAACGAAAAGAGACTGAGGATTACATCACCGGACGATTCGGCTAGTCATTTCGAATGCAGCAACAAGAACGCCGAGCTAAGCTCGGCGTTCTTCATTTCATCCAGACAGATTCCAGACTAAGCCGCAGCAGCTTTGACCGCTTCCGCGATCTTCTCCGCACACAACTGCACCTTGGCGCCATCCTCGCCTTCAACCATCACGCGCAACAAAGGCTCTGTACCGGAAGGACGTAGCAACACACGCCCCTTGCCATCCAGCATGACTTCTGCGGTCTCGACCGCATGCTTCACCTTGGGATGTGCAGAAAGGTCTTCCTTCTTCGCCATCTTTACGTTGATCAGCACTTGGGGATACATATGCAGGTCACCTGCCGCCTCGGCCAAGGTCTGCTTCTTCATGCGCAAGGCATGTAAGACCTGCAAGGCGGAAACGATACCGTCGCCGGTACTGTGCTTGTCCAGACAGATGATGTGTCCGGAGTTCTCGCCGCCGAGCTGCCAGCCTTGCTTTTGCAAAAGCTCCATCACATAGCGGTCTCCGACTTTGGCACGCATGAACGGGATACCCAAATGCTGCATGGCGTGTTCGAAGGCGAGATTGGTCATCAGGGTGCCGACCACACCGCCTTTCATGGTGCCTTCGGCATGATGCTGCCTGGCGATGACATACAGCAACTGGTCACCGTCATATAACTTGCCTGCGGCATCGACCATCACCAGACGGTCGCCATCACCATCCAGCGCGATGCCGACATCCGCCTTGTGCTCGACCACGGCTTTTTGCAGATTCTGCGGTTTGGTCGCGCCATAACCGTCGTTGATGTTCAAGCCGTTCGGCTCTGCACCGATTGCGACAACTTCCGCACCCAGTTCATGGAACACGTGACGCGCGATGTGATAGGTCGCACCATGCGCGCAATCCACCACGATCTTCATGCCACGCAGATTCATCTCGTTGGGGAAAGTGCTCTTACAGAACTCGATGTAGCGGCCGACAGCATCATCGATGCGCCTGGCCTTGCCCAACGCATCGGAAGCATTGGTTTGCATCGGCTCATCCAGCGCTGCCTCGATGGCATGTTCGACGTCGTCCGGCAGCTTGGTGCCAGCCCCGGAAAAGAACTTGATACCGTTATCTTCAAAGGGATTGTGCGAAGCAGATATAACCACCCCTGCTTGCAGGCGCAATGCACGCGTCAAATACGCGACTGCAGGTGTAGGCACCGGCCCGGCCAGATACACATCGATACCCGCCGCGATCAAACCTGCTTCCAGCGCAGATTCCAGCATATATCCGGAGATGCGCGTGTCTTTGCCGATCAAGACTGCAGGGCGCTCAGCAGGCGAATGCTCCGCCTTGGCCAACACCTTGCCGGCTGCATAACCCAGATGCATCACGAACTGCGGCGTGATGGGATGCTCACCCACTTTGCCGCGCACGCCATCAGTTCCAAAATACTTTCTGCTCATATCAACCCTCATTCACTGCATTCACAATCTTCAAAGCATCGACGGTCTCTCGAACGTCGTGCACTCGCACGATGGCAGCACCGCGCTGCACTGCGAGCATGGCCGCAGCCACGCTTGCCGCCAGGCGTTCATCCACTCCGCGGCCGGTGATCGCACCAAGCATGGATTTACGCGAGACTCCCGCCAAAACCGCTACACCGAGTGACGAGAACGACTCCAATTCGCGCAACAATGCCAGATTATGCGCCAGCGACTTGCCAAAACCAAAACCTGGGTCGACGACGATGCGTTCCCGCCCCATACCAGCGGCCTCCGCAACGGCGATGCGCTGCCTCAAGAAATCCGTGACTTCGCTGACGACATCCTCGTACTCCGGGTGCACTTGCATCGACCGCGGGGTACCCTGTTTGTGCATCAGACAAATGGCCGCTCCCGTTGCCGCAACTGCCTGTATCGCACCTTCTGCCTGCAATGCATTCACATCATTGACCATGCTCGCCCCGGCGCCGATCGCCGCACGCATCACGGCAGGCTTCCAGGTGTCGATGGAGATCGGCACAGGGATACCGCGCAAACCCTCGATGACCGGCAACACGCGATCCAGCTCCTCCTGCTCCCCCACTTCAGCCGCGCCGGGGCGCGTGGACTCGCCGCCGATATCGAGCATGTCCGCACCGTCTTCGATCAGCCGATGAGCATGGTCGATGGCACTGGAAAATGAAACATAGCGGCCCCCGTCCGAAAAGGAATCCGGCGTGACATTGACGATACCCATCACTTTCGGACGGGACAGGTCGAGGGTGAACGAACCGCAAAGAAGTTGCATCGGGGTAATAGTCATTCAAGAAAAAGAGGCCTGTCCCCAAGCCTCTTTATTTACTGCATCAGGTTTCTTGTGCCGGTTCGCCGGTTGCCGGCGCTGTCGGTGTCTCGTCCTTGGGCGGCTCGGCTGGCGGCGTCACCGTTGCCGGCTTGGGTGGACGCGGCGGCTTGCCGGCCATGATGTCGTCAATCTGCTCCGCGTCGATGGTTTCCCATTCCAGTAGCGCCTTGGTCATCGCTTCTATCTTGTCGCGATTCTCTTCGATCAACTTGCGCGCCAGCGCATATTGCTCATCAAGGATACGACGGATCTCAGCGTCGACCTTTTGCATGCTGGCTTCAGAGATATTCTTGTGTGTGGTCACCGAACGGCCAAGGAAGACTTCTCCTTCGTTCTCGCCATACACCATGGTACCCAAGGCATCGGACATACCCCATTGCGTTACCATCTTGCGTGCCATGTCGGTCGCGCGCTCGAAGTCATTGGAAGCCCCGGTGGTCATCTGGTCCATGAAAATCTCTTCAGCTATTCGCCCACCGAACAGCACAGCGATCGTGGACAGGATGCGCACCTTGTCCATGCTGTAACGGTCTTCGGACGGCAACTGCATGGTCAGTCCCAGCGCGCGGCCGCGCGGGATGATGGTGACTTTGTGCACCGGATCGGTCTTCGGCATCAGTTTGGCGACCAGTGCATGACCGGACTCGTGATAGGCCGTGTTGCGACGCTCTTCTTCCGGCATCACCATCGACTTGCGTTCCGCCCCCATGAAAATCTTGTCCTTGGCGGCTTCGAAATCGTCCATCTCGACAAAACGCTTGCCGCGGCGCGCGGCGAACAGCACTGCTTCGTTCACCAGATTGGCCAGATCGGCACCGGACATGCCGGGCGTACCGCGCGCCAGGATGTCTGCCTTCACGTCTTCCGCGCAAGGCACCTTGCGCATGTGCACCTTGAGGATCTGTTCGCGACCGCGAATGTCCGGCAACGGCACCACCACCTGACGGTCGAAACGACCGGGACGCAGCAATGCTGCATCCAGCACGTCCGGACGGTTGGTCGCGGCGATCACGATCACACCGGAAGTACCTTCGAAACCGTCCATCTCCACCAGCAAGGCATTCAATGTCTGCTCGCGCTCATCGTTGCCGCCGCCCAGACCCGCACCGCGCTGGCGACCGACTGCATCGATCTCGTCGATGAAAATGATGCACGGTGACTGTTTCTTGGCCTGCTCGAACATGTCGCGTACACGTGCCGCACCGACGCCGACAAACATCTCGACGAAGTCGGAACCGGAGATGGAGAAGAACGGCACTTTGGCTTCACCCGCGATGGCCTTGGCCAACAGCGTCTTGCCGGTACCGGGGCTGCCCACCATCAGCACTCCGCGCGGGATACGTCCGCCGAGGTTCTGGAATTTGGCAGGGTCACGCAGGAAGTCGACCAGCTCGGAAACCTCTTCTTTGGCCTCGTCGCAACCTGCCACATCGGCAAAGGTCACGCGCTCCTTGGAGTCATCCAGCATGCGCGCTTTGCTTTTTCCGAACGAGAATGCGCCGCCGCCCTTGCCGCCCTGCATCTGGCGCATGAAGAATATCCACACGCCGATCAACAACAGCATGGGGAACCATGAAATGAATACCTGAGTGAAGAAGCCCTGCTCCTCGTCTGGCTTGGCTTCGACCTTCACGCCATACTTCAGCAGATCGGAAACCAGCCAGATATCGCTGGGGGCAAAACTTGTGATGCGCTTGCCATCAGCCGTGACCGCCTTGAGCGTACGCCCTTCGATGGTGACTTTCTCGATTTGACCCGAACGTACCGCTTCCAGGAATTGCGAATAATCGAGTTGCACATGCGCCGATTGCTGCTGGCGCGCGTTGAACTGATTGAAGACGGTCATCAGCACCATGGCGACGACCATCCAGATCCCTATACTCTTGAACAGATTATTCACACTTGCTCCTCAAATATGAGCGAAAAACGAAAGCGCATTAGACTACGGAAGCACCGATTACTCAAGCTTTCCCAAGCCCACCAGGTACTGCTCGTTACTGCGATCCCGCGATGCCTTGGGCTTGCGCGCGACCACTTTGGTGAAGTGGGTACGCATCAATTTGATGTAATCCTCAAAACCCGTCCCCTGAAATACCTTGGCCACGAATGCGCCACCGGGAGCGAGATGGCTGACTGCGAAATCGAGCGCCAGTTCAGCCAGATACATGGCACGTGCCTGATCCGCCATGACTACACCGCTGATATTGGGGGCCATATCGGAAATTACAAGGCCGATTGACCGACCGTCCAGCTTTTCTTCCAATTGCGCCAAGACACTCTCTTCGCGGAAATCGCCCTGAATGAACTCAACACGCGGCAAGGGATCGAGCGGCAGCAAGTCGAGAGCGATGATGCGCCCATGCTCACCCAGCTTTTTCGCCACCACCTGACACCAACTGCCGGGGGCCGCCCCCAAGTCCACCACCACCATGCCGGGCTTGATCAGATGGTCGCGCTCATCCAGTTCAAGCAACTTGTAAGCCGCACGCGCCCGATAGCCGTCCTTCTGCGCCATTTGCACATAAGGGTCGTTCACATGCTCGCGCATCCATTGTTTGCTGGATTTTGATGCTTTCATTGATTCGTGCCTGATAAGGGAGTCATATGCAGATTAGCGCGCTACGAACAGCCAACAACTGGTTAATTCCATGGGAATCCGTAATTTCTGCGGACATGCCCCCGTTTTGCTAGAATGCGCGCCCAATCTGGAGTACACATGCTAAATCTCACTATCGCCCAGCGCCTGGCATTCAAAGGCCGCGCCCATGCCCTCAAACCTGTCGTAATGATCGGCAATGCAGGATTATCCCCGGCAGTGCTCGATGAGATCGAGCGCAGTTTGAAAAGCCACGATCTGCTGAAGATCAAGGTGATGAGTGACGACCGCGAATCTCGTGAGGCGATGCTGCAAGAGATTTGCACCGTACTGAACGCGGCAGAGGTGCAACATATCGGCAAGATGCTGGTGATCTATCGCCCGCTGCCCACCCCTATCGCCAAAGCCCCAAAGCGCCGCAAAGGCAAGCCGCTCACCAAGAAGCAGCTTGCGTCCAAACGTTAGATGTACTGAACTTCAACGACTTCGTATTCGCGGATCCCGCCCGGGGCCTGCACTTCAGCGATATCACCTTCCACCTTGCCGATCAGCGCACGCGCGATCGGTGAGCTGATGGATATCTTGCGGTGTTTGATGTCGGCCTCGTCCTCACCCACGATCTGGTAAGTCACAACGTCACCGTTGCTGACATCCTCCATCACCACGGTGGTACCGAACACCACACGACCGTCGGTACTCAAAGCCTTCGGATCGATGATCTGCGCGCTGCCCAGCTTGAATTCCAGCTCGACGATGCGGCCCTCAACAAAAGATTGGCGCTCCTTGGCAGCTTCATATTCCGCATTCTCGGACAAGTCGCCTTGCGCACGTGCTTCAGAGATCGCATTGATCACCGAAGGACGTTCGACGGTCTTCAAGCGGTGTAATTCGTTGCGCAATAGCTCGGCGCCGACTACGGTCAATGGGACTTTGCTCATAAAAATATTCCTTAGTTGAAACGACGGTGCAAAGACTGCACGTCGTAGACCTGCAACTCGGCCAGATGCTGCATGCCGAGGCAGGCAGCACGAGCGCCGGCGATCGTTGTGTAATAGGTGACACGGCCTTGCAACGCCGCATGACGGATCGAGTAGGAATCACGCATCACAGAAGGACGACTGTCCACCGTGTTGACGATCAGATTGATCTCGCCGTTCTTGATCATGTCGAGAATGTGCGGACGCCCCTCGGCCACCTTGTTGACGATGGAGACATCCACGCCTGCAGCAGTGATGGCCGCTGCCGTACCACGTGTCGCCACAACGGTAAAGCCCAGACCGACCAGCGAACGCGCAACTTCGACCGCGCCCGCTTTGTCTTCTTCGCGCACACTGACGAACGCCTTGCCGCTCTTGGGCAGCTTCACACTGGCAGCAAGCTGTGATTTGACGAACGCTTCAGCGAAGGTCGCGCCCACCCCCATCACCTCGCCGGTGGATTTCATCTCCGGCCCGAGGATCACATCCACACCGGGGAACTTGATGAACGGGAACACCGCTTCCTTCACAGAGAAGTACGGCGGAATGACTTCCTTGGTAACACCCTGGTCCGCCAGCGACTGTCCTGCCATGCAACGCGCCGCGACTTTCGCCAACGGCACACCGGTCGCCTTGGATACATAAGGCACGGTACGCGATGCGCGCGGATTCACTTCCAGCACATAGACCGTCTCGCCCTGAATCGCGAACTGCACGTTCATCAGTCCGACCACATTCAATTCTTTAGCCATCGCCACGGTCTGGCGGCGCAACTCATCCTGCATCGCGACAGACAAGGAGTACGGCGGCAAGGAACAAGCCGAATCACCGGAATGCACGCCAGCCTGTTCGATGTGTTCCATGATGCCGCCGATGATGACCTGCTCACCGTCGGACACCGCATCCACATCCACTTCGATCGCGTCGTTCAGGAAGCGGTCCAGCAGGATAGGCAGGCGTTCCGGCCAGTCCTTGCCCATCTCTTCCGCGTCGCGCATATAGCGCTCCAGATCGGGTTGAGCATGGATGATCTCCATCGCACGACCGCCCAGCACGTTGGAAGGACGCATCACCAGCGGATAGCCGATCTCGTTCACGACTTCCAGTGCGCCCTTGACGGTGCGTGCAGTGCGATTCGGCGGCTGCTTCAGATCGAGCTTGCGTAGCATGGCTTGGAAACGCGCGCGGTCTTCCGCGCAGTCGATCATGTCGACCGAAGTGCCGATGATGGGCACGCCGTTCTTGGCCAAGCCGTGCGCCAACTTCAAAGGTGTCTGACCGCCATATTGCACGATCACGCCGACCGGTTTTTCGACGGCCACCACTTCCAGCACGTCTTCCAATGTCAGCGGCTCGAAGTACAAACGATCGGAAGTGTCGTAGTCGGTGGAAACCGTCTCGGGGTTGCAGTTGACCATGATGGTCTCGTAACCGTCTTCACGCATCGCCAGCGCGGCATGCACGCAGCAATAGTCGAACTCGATACCCTGACCGATGCGGTTCGGACCGCCGCCCAGCACCATGATCTTCTTGTTGTCGGTCGGCTGCGATTCACACTCTTCTTCGTAAGTGGAATACATGTAGGCGGTGTTGGTCGAGAATTCGGCCGCGCAGGTATCGACCCGCTTGAACACTGGACGCACATTCAAAGCATGGCGATAGGCACGCACCGACTCATCATCGATACCCAGCAAAGCCGCCATGCGTGCATCGCCGAAACCGCTGCGCTTCATCGCACGCATTTCGTCCGCGGAAATGCTCTCCAGCGTGCGACCATCCAGACTTTGCTCCTGCTTGATGATGTCTTCGATCTGCACCAGGAACCACGGGTCGATCTTGCTGATGTTGAACACTTCTTCCACGCTCATGCCGAGACGGAAAGCATCGCCCACCGCCCAGATACGCTCCGGACCGGGATTGCCGAGTTCAGCACAGATCTCGTCACGGTCGTCGTACTTGCTGTCCAGACCGTTCACGCCGACTTCCAGGCCGCGCAAAGCTTTCTGGAAGGATTCCTGGAAGTTGCGACCGATAGCCATCACCTCGCCCACCGATTTCATCTGTGTGGTCAGGCGGTCGTTGGCTTGCGGGAATTTCTCGAATGCGAAACGCGGGATCTTGGTGACCACGTAGTCGATGGTCGGCTCGAACGAAGCCGGGGTCGCGCCGCCGGTGATGTCGTTCTGCAACTCGTCCAATGTGTAGCCGACAGCCAGTTTGGCCGCGACCTTGGCGATAGGGAAGCCGGTGGCCTTGGAAGCCAAAGCGGACGAACGCGACACGCGCGGATTCATCTCGATCACCACCATGCGCCCGTCGTCCGGGTTGATGGAGAACTGCACGTTGCTACCGCCGGTCTCGACGCCGATCTCGCGCAGCACGGCCAAGCTTGCGTCACGCAGGATCTGGTATTCCTTGTCGGTCAGCGTCTGAGCCGGGGCGACAGTGATGGAGTCGCCGGTGTGCACGCCCATCGGATCCAGGTTCTCGATGGAGCAGATGATGATGCAGTTGTCGTTGCGATCTCGCACGACCTCCATCTCGTATTCTTTCCAGCCGAGCAGCGATTCTTCGATCAGCAGCTCTTTGGTCGGCGACGCCTCCAGACCGCGCTCGCAGATCTCCACGAACTCTTCGCGGTTGTAGGCAATACCGCCGCCGCTGCCGCCCATGGTGAAGGAAGGACGAATGATGGTCGGGAAACCCATCACCTGCTGCACTTGCAGCGCTTCTTCCATTGAGTGCGCGATTGCGGAACGCGCCGAGGACAGACCGATCTTGGTCATTGCCTGCTTGAATTTCTCGCGGTCTTCCGCCTTGTCGATGGCGTCGCGCGATGCGCCGATCATCTCGACGTTGTATTTTTCCAGCACGCCATGCTTGGCCAGATCCAGTGCGCAGTTCAGCGCGGTCTGTCCACCCATGGTCGGCAGGATCGCATCCGGCTTTTCCTTCTCGATGATCTTTTCCACCATCTGCCAAGTGATCGGCTCGATATAGGTGGCGTCAGCCATGTTCGGATCGGTCATGATGGTGGCCGGATTCGAGTTCACGAGGATGACGCGATAACCTTCTTCGCGCAGCGCCTTGCAGGCCTGTGCGCCGGAATAATCGAATTCACACGCCTGCCCGATGACGATGGGGCCTGCGCCGATGATCAGGATGCTTTTAATATCTGTACGCTTTGGCATTTACTTCTTCTCCATCGACGCGACAAAGCGGTCGAACAACGGGGCTACATCGTGCGGACCAGGGCTCGCTTCCGGGTGCCCCTGGAAACAGAACGCGGGCTTGTCGGTCAGCTCGAAACCTTGCAACGTGCCGTCGAACAGTGAGACGTGGGTCACGCGCGCGTTCTTCGGCAGCGTCGCCGCATCCACCGCGAAACCGTGATTCTGACTGGTGATCATCACGTGCTTGGTCGCCACGTCCTGCACCGGATGGTTCGCGCCGCGATGACCGAACTTCATCTTCACCGACTTGGCGCCACAGGCCAAACCCATGATCTGGTGACCCAGACAGATGCCATACATCGGAATGCCGATTTCCAAGAACTTCTTTGCTGCTGCAATAGCGTAATCGCAAGGCTCAGGGTCGCCGGGGCCGTTGGACAGGAACACACCGTCCGGATTCATCGCCAACACATCTTCTGCCGGTGTCTTGGCAGGCACCACAGTCACCTTGCAACCGCGTTCGGCCAGCATGCGCAGGATGTTGCGCTTCACACCGAAGTCGTAAGCCACCACATGGAATCTGGATTCGGTCGCATCGCTGTAGCCTTCGCCCAGCTTCCACTCGCGCTGCGTCCATTCGTAAGACTTGTCGCAAGTCACGGTCTGCGCCAAGTCCATACCGGCCAAACCAGCAAAGCCCTTGGCCGCTGCCAATGCTGCCTCGACATCATCACCGGACGCGATACAACCGTTCTGCGCCCCTTTGCTGCGCAGGATGCGTGTCAGCTTGCGCGTGTCGATACCGGCGATGGCGACGACATTGTTTGCTTTGAGGTATTCAGGCAGCGATTGCGTCGCGCGGAAGTTGCTCACCGTCATCGACAAATCGCGAATGATGAGACCGCTGGCGAACACCTTGCTCGACTCCACGTCTTCCGGGTTGCAACCGACGTTGCCGATATGCGGATATGTCAGGGTGACGATCTGGCTGCAATAAGAAGGATCGGTCAGGATCTCCTGATATCCCGTCATCGAAGTGTTGAACACCACCTCGCCGACGCTACTGCCTTCTGCCCCGATGGAAATGCCGCGAAATACCGTTCCATCGGCTAGGACTAGGATGGCTGGTTTCGTTTGCGACACGTGTAACTCCTTGATTGGCTGGCTATAAGGCATGCCCGAGCTGGATTGCGAGCGTACCTACAAAGAAGCGGGACGAACCCTATGTTCATCCCGCTCATTTGCGGGGCGCATTATAGCTGAAGAGCAATGCCGTATCAAATTCAGCCTGCATCCCCCGTATAATCCGCCCCCTTTCCATCGCCCACCAGAGAATCTCATCATGTTTGAAGTCATCATCCTCGCCATCGCCCTCAGCATGGATGCCTTCGCTGTCTCCATCGGACTC
Organism: Pseudomonadota bacterium; assembly: GCA_043826585.1. Lineage (GTDB taxonomy): Bacteria > Pseudomonadota > Gammaproteobacteria > Burkholderiales > Gallionellaceae > Sideroxyarcus. The sequence goes on along the minus strand of JBDRPZ010000108.1, from coordinate 19,386 downwards.
GGCTCAAAAGGCGACACCAAAGGACTGGGCCTGAAAGCTGGACTCTACTTCGGATTATTTCAGGCGCTCATGCCCTTCATAGGCTACCTCGGCGGTAAAGGCGTACTGGGCTGGGTGGAAAGCTATGCACACTGGATCGCCTTCGGCCTGCTGGCACTGATCGGCGGCAAGATGATCTACGAAAGCCTGCACGAAGGCATAGAAGAAGACATCGCAGCCCTCACCCACCGCATGATGCTGTTGCTCGCCATCGCCACCAGCATCGACGCCATGGCCGCCGGATTCAGCCTGACCCTACTTGAAGTCAACGCCTACCTTGCTTGTGCCATCATCGGCGTGACCACCTTCGCCTTCAGCTGGATCGGCGTGCGTATCGGCGAGAAGAGCGGCACTTGGCTGGAGAGCAAGGCAGAGATGTTCGGCGGCGTGGTGCTGATCCTGATCGGCCTCAAGATGCTCGTCATGTAAGGTAATAGTCGCCGACTATTGCGCATCCACCGGCGGCTGCTTACCCTGGATCTTCCGCGTCGCAAGAATCAACGCGGACGACCCCAACACCACCAGGATCACCGAACCACTCAGATAGCCCGGCAACTCAAACTGCTCGCGTGCCTCAAGGAACAGCAGCACGGTGATCAAACCGCGCGGGGCGATCCATAGCAACAGCCTGGAATCGACCGGTGTCGACATAAGCTTCAGCAATGCAAAACGACTGCCATAGATAACCGCCAACACCACGAGCGCGGTCAGCCATGCCCACGGAGAGATCAGGTCTGACATATCCGCCCAGTAACCCAGCAGCACGAAGAAGAACCCTCGCACGACAAAAGTCAGTTCCACAACCAGCGTCTTGAACTCAGAAAGCGTAGCCGGGTAATCATCAGCGACCCAGTTCCGCAACGGCGGAAAATGAGAGACCCACTCAGGCTTGTTCAGCAGCAAGCCAAGGAACAGCACCATGAGCAACGGCGACAGATGCAGCAGCTTGCCGATGGCATACAGCGCAAACAAACCGGCCAGCAAAGGCACGAAACGGATATGCCCATCGATATGTAACAGAATGAACATCAGCGCCACGGCGCACAACAAGGACAACAGCAGCGAAAAGAACCCTCCGCCCAGCAGCGACATCAACGCGCCCGAGACACTGCCATCAGAAGCAATGAGCGAGAAAAAGACCAGTACACCGAGAATGTCCGACATCGAGCTCTCATAAACCACGAATTCTCGCCCGGACTTTGACAAAAAGCTGCTACTGGGAATCGCCACCGCACTACTGATGACTGCAAACGGCGTCGCCACCAACACCGCCTGTACAACGCTGCAATCCAACAACAATCGCAAAGCGACAGCAAAAACGATCACACCGATCACAAAACCGGAAGTGGCTAGAAACAATGTGCTCGAAATAAGCGGCAAACGATCTTTTTTCAATTCGATATCAAGCGCTCCTTCAAGCACGATAAGCACCAAACCTATCGTCCCGATGATAGGAACCAGCTTGCCAGTCCAGGCAAGCTGAATGCCCAAAGAATCAAGCAGCGGCTTGGCGATCAAACCACCCACCACCAACACCAGAACGGAAGGTATGCCATTGCCACGGCACAAGCGTTCAATACCGAAAACGATGAGCAGAAACAGGGAAACGCTAAGGATTGCGGAATACGCCATGATCTATTGAGAGAACCAGCAAAAAGAAGTCCGCGGAGGATATCAGGAAAGTATTGCGGTTAGCCTTATTTGCTATGTGAGATGGAAATGTATTGATTCCATCAAATTCAACACCGTCGGGGGTTGCCCGACGGTTTTTGATGAATACCACACTCCCCCAACCCCATCACAACCCTTCCAAGGTAATTGTCTTTTCGGAATCAGACGGATGCCATAGGTGCACATGCTTTTTTCGATTATGCAGCGCATTTGCATATGTAACATGCACGCCGATGCGGCCCACGAAATAAAACCACTGCACACCTGATAAATTTCCATCAATTGTGATCGTATGGACAGGCGTGACAAAAGCATGTCGCTGAATACGACGGCTAGTCAAAACAAGAAATGACAGATACAGGTTCGGGTGTGGCCGATTTTGAAGAATCGCCTCTGCGAGCGACCGAGTTTCTAACGGAACACCACCATCAAGCACAAGACAACCCGTGAGTTTCGCAAAGTAAAGATGCACACCCAACAAACCCGGCCTTACGCCATTGGTAAATGCATGTGTAGTTCGAACAACCTCTCCAGGCCGGATTAGTGGCTTGCGTGCACGAAGATAAGCTGCAAGTGCTTCCCAACTTTTATCATGCGCTTGAGTTCGTGTATTGTTGCAATAGGCGCAAAGGCGGGTCCGAAATTTCAGTTTCTCCGAACGAACACCAGGCACCTTTTCCTGCGGCCCACTATCCACTCGCCGAAACAATGGCTTTTCCAAACTAGTGTGACCGAACAAAGCTTTAAGGTCAGAGACCTTAATCATATGCTCGCCGGTATCGGCATCATTCCCACAAATCCAGCAGGACATAATCAAAACGGCAAGAACTTACTTCAACCCCAACACATCCTGCATGTCATACATCCCCGCCTGATTAGCCTTGAGGAACCGTGCCGCACGCAGCGCACCGATTGCGAATGTCGCACGACTGCTGGCCTTGTGCGTGATCTCAATACGCTCACCTACACCTGCGTACAACACCGTGTGATCACCGACGATGTCACCGCCGCGCACGGTGGCGAAACCGATGGTGGAGGGATCGCGTTCACCGGTAACGCCTTCGCGGCCATACACGGCACACTTTTCCAGATCACGACCCAATGTGCGCGCAACGACCTCGCCCATGCCGAGTGCAGTACCGGAAGGTGCATCAACCTTGTGGCGGTGATGTGCTTCGATGATCTCAATGTCGTAGCCTTCGCTGAGCACGCGCGAGGCGGTCTCCAGCAGTTTGAACACAAGGTTCACACCCACACTCATGTTGGGGGCGAACACGATACCGATGTCCTGCGCGGCGGCACCGAGCGCGGCTTTCTGCTGCGCGTTCAGGCCGGTGGTGCCGATCACCATGCAGACGCCAAGTTTGCGACATATCTCGAGGTGATGCATGGTGCCTTCGGGGCGGGTGAAGTCGATCAGCGCATCCGCGCCTTTGAGTGCGCCTTCGATGTCGTCGGTGATCTTCACGCCATCGGCGACGGTGTTGCCGATGAAGGGGCTGCCTGTGTGTTCCAGTGCAGCGTGCAGTTGCAGGTCGTCGGCTTCAGCCACACAATCCAGCAAAACCTTTCCCATGCGTCCGCCGCAACCGGCAATGGCGACTTTAATCTTCATCTTTCATCTCCTGAATGGGTACAGCCGTAGGCAACAGTGGCGTAGCGTCGTCGATGCGTACCAGAGCGCCATTCTCGAAATACAGCGTCAGACGCTGGTTCTCTTCCAGCTTGCCCTTCTTCTCCAGACGGTACAGATAATCCCAGCGACCGGCATGATAGGTGTCGGCAATCAACGGTGCGCCGAGCACGGCTTTAACCTGTGTTTCGCTCATGCCAATGCGAATGCGCGCGCGCATCTCTTGCGTGATGAGATTGCCTTGGCGTATCTCGATCTTGTGCGGTGTAAAGGTCGGCAGATAGTTGGAGAAGTTGCTGCATGAGGCAAGCAGCAATGAGATCGTGATCAGTATGAGGCGCATGGATTAGATTCGGGTCAGGTACTTGAGAACAGGCGGCATGATACCTCAAGGCAATCAGACTGGTTTATTGGAGATGCTTCGATACGGCGGCCCAGCCGCCTACTCAGCACGAACGGTCAATCTTTCAAGCAGCCGATCCCAGCATCTCGGCGGCATGCTTGCGCGTGGTATCGGTGATAGTCGCGCCGCCCAGCATGCGCGCGATCTCTTCGATGCGTTGCGCCTCGCCCAGCACCTGAATGTTGCTCAAAGTCTGCTCGCTGGAACTCTGTTTGCTCACCTGCCACTGGTGGTCGGCTTGAGACGCCACCTGCGGCAAGTGGGTGACGCACAGCACTTGATGACGCTGACCGAGTTTCTTGAGCAGGCTGCCGACGATCTCGGCCACGCGTCCGCCTATACCACTGTCCACTTCGTCGAAGATCAGCGTGGGCACGCTGGCGGCGCGGCTGGCGGCGACCTGGATGGCAAGACTGATACGCGACAACTCGCCGCCGGAGGCGACCTTGGCCAGGCTGCGCAGCGGTGAACCGGGGTTGGCAGACACTTGCAGCTCCACACTTTCCAGACCGTGCGCATTACCTTCGGCCAGCGGCAGCAAGGCCACAGCGAACTGGCCGCCCTGCATGGCCAGCGTCTGCATGGCGGCGGTGATCTCGTCGGACAGCGCTTTGGCCGCTTTGCCGCGCGCGGCACTCAATTTCTTGGCTGCGGCGAGATAGCTTTGTTGTGCGGCCTCGTCCTGCTTGGCGAGCGCAGCCAGATCGGCGCTGCCGCCCAGCTCTTCCAGACGCTGCGTGAACTCCTCCAGTTCCTGCGGCAGCTGTTCGGGTTTGATGCGGTATTTGCGCGCGGCTTCCATCACATCGGCGATGCGCTGTTCCTGCTGGCGCATGCGTTCGGGGTCTGCGTCCAGCCGTTCCTGGTAGTGGCGCAGTGCATACACCGCTTCCTGCAATTCATTCTGCGCGCTCTCCAGCATGGTGAGCGTGTCCTGCAGACCGGCATCGAACTCCAGCCCGGCGCGCATGCGCGATGTCAGCGCATTGAGTTGCGCGAGGCAAGCTGTGTCCGATTCGCTCAGCACATCGACACCGAACTGTGCGGTCTCGATCAGACTCGCGGCATGCGACAAGCGCGCATGATCGGCCTGCAATTCGCTCCACTCCGCCTCGCTGAAGTTCAATGTTTGCAATTCGTTTTGCTGGAAGCTCAACAGTTCGCGCTCGGCGGCGATGGACTCGGCGTTCTGCTCCAGTTGCACACGACGCTTATGGATGTTCTGCCATTCTTTCCAGGCAGCGGCGACACCCGCAGCTTGATCGGTCAAGCCTGCCTGGCTATCCAGCAGTTCGCGTTGCGCATCGGCGCGCAATAAGGACTGGTGCGCATGCTGACCGTGGATATCGAGCAGGTAAGCGCCTGCTTCGCGCATCTGTTGTTGCGTGGCACTGCCGCCGTTGATGAAACCGCGCGAACGCCCGCCCGCATCCAGCGTGCGGCGCAACAGGCACACGCCTTCGTCGCCTTCCAGTTCCTGCTCGCGCAGCCAGTCCTGCAGTTGCGGCAGCTCGGCGATGTCGAACTCGGCACTGATGTCGGCCTTGTCGCAACCGGCGCGTACCATGGTGCTGTCGGCGCGTTCGCCCAGCGCCAGCGACAAGGCGTCGATCAGGATGGACTTGCCCGCGCCGGTCTCGCCGGTGAGCGCGGTGAAGCCGGATGAGAAGTCGAGTTCGAGCGTGTCGACGATGACGAAGTCGCGGATGAGGAGATGCTTCAGCATGTTCTTCTTAAAGTGTCTGCGTCCAGAGCAGCTTTTCGCGCAACGTGTGATAGTAGCTGTGGCCTTCGGGATGCAGCAGCAGCACCGGCTGGTGATAGCGCGACACGATGACCTTGTCGTGCAGTTGCAGATCTACGTGCGAATGGCTGTCGTAACGCACGTGGATGTCGCCGTTGCGGTGCATCAGCAGTTCCATCACGGAAGAGCCTTTCACCACCAGCGGACGATTGCTCAGTGAGTGCGGACACACCGGCACCAGTTCCAGCACGTCCAGAGAAGGATGCAGGATGGGGCCGCCGGAAGATAAGGCATAGGCAGTCGAGCCGGTCGGGGTGGAGATGATGAGTCCGTCGGCGCGCTGGTTGTACAGATATTCCCCGTCGATGCGCACTTCGAATTCGACCATGCTGCTGACGTTGCTGCGGTGCACCACCACTTCGTTGAAGGCCAGCCCGTGGAACACCTCGCGCTTGTCGCGCACCACGGCGGCCTGCAACAGCAAGCGTTCTTCAGAAACATACTTACCCTTCAGCATGGCCGACAGCGTCTTCTTCATCGTCTCCAGCGAAAGGTCGGTCAGGAAGCCTATGCGCCCCTGATTGACACCGATCAGCGGGATGTGATGCGGCGCAAGTGTGCGCGCGATGTTGAGCAAGGTTCCGTCGCCGCCCAATACAACAGCCAGATTGATCTCCAGCCCCATCTCTTCCAAAGGCAACGAGCGGAACGACGAGTCTTTGGCATTTTCCGCCGTCAGGCTGTCGATCACGACCTCATAGCCCTGCGCGGCGAGAAACTCAGCCAGCTTGAGGACAGGCACGACGATCTCCGGCGTCTTGTATTTGCCGATGATCGCGATGGTTTTGAAGGCGGTGTTCATGGGTCGCGATTAAACCATATCGGGACTACGCCCGCCATGTCAGGCCGCTGTTTCTTCGCGCACCTTGTACCAGGCCGCATACAAGGCGGGCAGGAACAGACAGGTCAGCAAAGTCGCCACGATCAGCCCGCCCATGATGGTCACCGCCATCGGCCCCCAGAATACCTGACGCGACAGCGGGATCATGGCGAGGATGGCGGCAGCGGCAGTCAGCACGATGGGGCGGAAACGGCGCACCGTGGAATCAACGATGGCTTCCCACTGCGGCTTGCCCGCTTCTTCGTCCTGCCGGATCTGGTCGACCAGGATCACCGAGTTGCGCATGATCATACCCATCAAGGCGATCAAGCCCAGATTGGCCACGAATCCGAACGGTGCCTGGAACAACAGCAAACCGAACGTCACACCGATCAAACCCAAAGGCGCGGTAAGCAGCACCATCACGGTGCGGCTGATGCTCTGCAACTGCATCATCAGCAATGTGATCACGCCGACCAGCATCATCGGCATCACCGCCGCGATGGCGGTCGAGCCTTTGGCGGACTCTTCGACGCTACCGCCCATCTCGATGCGGTAGCCGATAGGCAAGGTCGCGCGCAGCTCATCCAGCTGTTTATCCAGACGCACGGAAGCTGTGGCGGGCTGGGTCTTATCGGCCATATCGGCGCGCACCGTCATGTTCGGCAAACGATTGCGCCGCCAGATGAGTCCTTCCTCCTGCACCGGCACCAGCTTGGCCAGTTGCGCCAATGGCACATGTTTGCCGCCGGGCAAAGGGATATCCAGATCGGGCAGTCGATCCAGAGTGCGCACGTCCTTGCTCACCCCGCCGCGCCACACCACATCGATCAAGCGGTCATCCTCGCGGTATTGCGTCATGGCGATGCCGTTGTAGAACGCCTGCAAGGTGCGCGACACCTCCTGGCTCGAGGTGCCCAGCTGGCGTGCTTTATCCTGATCCACCTCGACGCGCACGCTCTTGATCTTCTCGTTCCATTCGAAGTTGACATTATTCAGGCCGGGGTCGGCACGCATGGTGCGCGCGACCTTTTCCGCGATACTGCGCAGCTGCGTCAGGTCATCTCCCAACACACGGAACTGCACCGGATAGCCGATGGGCGGACCGTTCTCCATGCGCGACACGCGCACACGGATATCGGCGAACTCGGTGCCGCCGAGTTTTTCGTTGAGGCGCTTGAGCAAGTCTTCGCGCGCTTGCAGATCCTTGGTGACGATCACGAACTGGCCGAAGTTGTCGGCGAACAATTGCTGGTTCAGCGACAAAACGAAACGCGGCGCGCCGTTGCCGACATAGGCCGAGTAGTAATCGATGGCTGGATCGTCCTGCAACAGTTTTTCGATGCGCTGCACTTCGTTACCCGTCGCCTTGATCGATGCACCTTGCGGCAAGAGCACATCCACCAATACTTCCAGACGACTTGCGGGCGGGAAGAACTGTTTCTGCACGAACTTTCCGAACATCCCCATCGTGACAACGAAGACCAGCACGGTGGCACCGATCACCTTCCAGCGATTGCGCAGACACCACACCACCAGCGCGCGCAGACGGCGATAGAAAGGCGAATCGTAGATATCCTCACCATGTTTTTGCGCTTTGGCCATCAGGGCTTTCGCGTCGAGCAACTTGTAGCCGATGTAGGGCGTGAACACCACCGCCACCACCCACGAGGTAAGCAGTGCGATGGTCACCACCTGGAAGATGGAGACGGTGTATTCACTGGCGGCGGACTTGGAAAAGCCCACCGGGGTGAACGCGACTGCGGTGATGAGCGTACCGGTCAGCATCGGGAAAGCCGTCGAGGTGTAAGCATAGGTCGCCGCCTTGAAGCGATCCCACCCCTGCTCCATCTTCACCACCATCATCTCCGCCGCGATGATGGCGTCGTCCACCAGCAGACCCAACGCGATCACCAGCGCCCCCAAAGAGATGCGTTGCAGATCGATACCGAACACCTTCATCGCGAAGAAAGTGATCGCCAGCACCAGCGGGATGGACAGCGCCACCACCATGCCGGTCCGCATACCCAGGCTGAGGAAGGAAACCGCCAGCACGATCAGTATCGCCTCGCCCAGCGAACGCTGGAACAAGCTGACCGAACCTTCCACCACTTTCGGTTGGTTGGCGACTTCGTGCACATCGATACCCACCGGCAGTTCATTGCCAAGACGTTGCATCGCAGCCTGCACGTTCTCACCAAGTGCTATGACATCACCGCCCTTGTCCATCACGATGCCGATACCGATGGCGGGCTGGCCGCCCACTCGCATCTGCGGCCCGGGAGGATCGGCCAATCCTCGACTGACTTGAGCGATATCGCCCAGACGGAAATGGCGACCGTTCACCTGCATATCCGTATCACGCACGCGTTCCACGCTGTCGTAGGCACCGCTGACGCGCATGCGGATGCGGTCTTTGTCGGTTTCGATGAAACCGGACGGATTGACGGTGTTCTGCTTTTGCAGTGCATCGACCAGCACCAGCGGCGAGATGCCGAGCAGCGCCATACGCGCGGGTTGCACGTCGATGAATATCTTCTCGTCCTGCACGCCGATCAGCTCCACGCGCTTCACATCTTTCACGCGACGCAATTCGAGTGCGACCTTGTCAGCGTAACGATGCAGATCTGCCAGACCGAAACCGTCACCGGTCAATGCGAATATATTCACCTGCACATCGCCGAACTCGTCGTTAGGGAACGGGCCGCGCACGCCGTCCGGCATGGTGTGACGGATGTCGTCCAGTTTCTTGCGCACCTGACGCCATGATTCCGGCACCTCGGCTTTCGGCGTGTAATCCTTGAGGTAAATGAAGACCAGCGATTCACCCGGTTTGGAGGCCGACTTCAGCACATCCACCCAGGGCGTCTCCTGCAATTTCTTTTCGATGCGCTCGGTCAGCTCGCGCTCCACTTCCTGCGCAGTCGCGCCCGGCCACAAGGTGCGCACCACCATGATCTTGAGCGTGAAGTCCGGATCTTCCGCGCGCCCCAGATTCACAAAGGAGAGCGCACCCGCGATCGACAGCACCACCATCAGATACACCACCATCTGCTGGTGCTTGAGCGCCCATTCGGAAAGGTTGGGGAAACTCATAATGCGCGACCGTTCTCGATGGGCATGATCTTCTCGCCTTCAGCCAGTTTGTGTACGCCTGCTCTGACGATGCGTTCGCCTGCCTGGATGCCGTTGCTGATCACCGCACCATCGTCGCGATACGAGGCGACGGTCACGGCGCGCAAAGTCACACTTCGATCCGCTGCCACGATCCACACGGCCGCCTTATCGCCCTGTTGGAACAAGGCAGTCATCGGTATCAGGAATCCACTGTCTGCCTGAGTCTCTTTCTTGTTCGCTTTCTTCAGCAGCCTGACGTTCGCCGTCATCCCCAATGCAACCTGTGAATGCCCGGCATCGAATGCGACATATGCCGGATAGGTGCGACTGGCCGGATCGGCAGCCGGTGATATCTCGCGCACATGGCCGGGTAACACATGCTGTCCACTACCAGCCGCGCTCAACACCACTTCTGCCGGCATGCCGACTTTCACGGAAGTGAAACGCGACTCGGGGATCGAGATCAGCACCTCGCGCTCACCGTGCTGTGCCACACGCAATACGGATTGACCGGCCCCGACCACCTGCCCGACTTCGGCATAGGTCGCCGACACCACACCGTCGCGGTCCGCCAGTAAACTGGTGTACGCCGCCTGGTTGCTGGCCAGCCCGGCCTGCGCTTCCGCCGCCTTGAGCGCGGTTTCCTTGGCATCCAGCGCAGACTGGCTGACGAAACCCTGCGCACGCAATTCGCGATAACGCTTCAGTTCTTCGACGGCCAGTTGCAACTGCGCGCTGCTGGCACTCGCCTGCAAACCGGTATCCGCACCATCCAGTCGTGCCAGCACTTGTCCTTTCTTGACCACAGCGCCCGCATCCACCAGACGTTCGATGAGTTTGCCGCCGATGCGGAAGCCCAGCACCGCCTCATAGCGCGCATGCACTTCGCCGCTGTAGAGGTTGCCGCTGTCTGTCGCCAGCGCGCCCACCAAGAGGGTTTCAGCCGGGCGTTCCACCTTGACCGGGAGAGGCGCTTCCTTGCTGCAGGCAGCAAATATCAACGACAACATCAGGATCAGACTTGTTCTCTTCATGGGTTTACTCCTTGGTCGACAGACCGTTCAACAGCAGATCGATATGGGTACGGATGAATGCCTCGGGATCGCGCATGCCGCCACAGGAACAGGGCGTCATCGAGTGCTGCCAGATCGCCAACATCAGTTGCGGCGCGATGATCACATCTACCACCGTCTCGACATCCACCTTGCGAAACTCCTTGCGTGAGATGCCCATGCGCAGCACTTTTCCGAACAACTCGTGCACACGTTGTATGACATTCTCATGGTAGTAGCGGGCGACTTCCGGGAAATTGCCCGCCTCGGCGATCATCAGCTTGGGGATGCCCGCCAGTGCCGTACCCCCGGTCAATTCCCACCAGCGCAGCAACAGACCGCGCAACAAGGAAGGTGCATCGCCCTGATGTTGCTTCAGCATGGATTCCCCTTCCTCCACCACCGGCAGGATGCCCTGCTGGATCACCGCCTTGAACAACTCTTCCTTGCTGGCGAAGTAGAGATACAGCGTGCCTTTCGACACCCCTGCGCGGGCCGCAACATCGTCCAGCTTGGTCGCGGCAAAACCGCGCTCGACGAACAGTTCGAGCGCAGCAGCTGTCAACTCGGCGGGGCGGGCTTCCTTGCGGCGTTGGCGCACGGGTGTCTCGATATTCTCTTGCTTGCTCATGATTGCTCACTACTGACTGACCGGTCAGTAATGTAAGTGAGGTGCTCGCAGGCTGTCAACGGCCATTTCGACACGGGATGCTAGAATCGGCACCATGCTCAATGATCGCGCGCAAATCCTTCTCAAGACGCTGGTAGAACGCTACGTAAGTGACGGACAACCCGTGGGCTCACGCGCATTGCAGCAGTATTCCGGCCTGGAAGTCAGCCCTGCCACCATCCGCAATGTGATGGCTGACCTGGAATCCATCGGTCTGGTCGCCAGCCCGCACACTTCAGCCGGCCGCATCCCCACCGCGCTCGGCTATCGCATGTTCATCGACAAACTGATGGTGGTGCAGCCGCTGTCAGAATCCCGCGTACAGCAACTGGAAAGCCAGTTGCAACCGAACAATCCGTCGCGCCTGCTTACCCAGGCTTCAAACCTGCTGTCCGACCTGACGCGCTTCGCCGGTGTGGTGGCCACGCCCAAACGGGCTGCGATCAAAGTGCGCCAGATCGAATTCCTGCGCCTGTCCGAAAAGCGCGTGCTGCTCATCATCGTGATGCCGAACGGCGAGGTGGAGAACCGCGTATTGCTTACGCCCAAGGATTACAGCCAGTCGCAGTTGACCGAGGCGGGCAACTTCCTCAGCCAGCATTACGCCGACCTGGCGTTCGGCGACATCCATCAGCGCATGCAAAGTGAACTGCGCCAACTGCAACACGACATGACCGCGCTGATGAGCGCGGCGATGGCTGCCAGCGACGAAGCCGTGGCGCACAAGAACGAAGATTACGTGATCAGCGGCGAACGCAATCTGCTGCATGTAAACGATCTATCCGCCAACATGGAGCAGCTGCGCAAACTGTTCAACGTTTTCGAACAGAAGACCGACCTGCTGCACCTGCTCGATGCCGGACGCCACGCGCAGGGTGTACACATCTTCGTCGGTAACGAATCCGGTCTGGCCGGACTGGACGAATGCAGCGTCATCAGCGCCCCTTACACAGCAGATGGACAGATCGTCGGCACACTGGCCGTGGTCGGGCCGAAGCGCATGAACTACGAACGCGTGGTGCCCATCGTGGACATCACCGCCAAGCTATTGAGCAACGCGCTCTCACAACATTGAAGTCAAAATGAGTTATCAGACAGAACCCGCATACACCCACGGCACACCAGAAAAGACCGGCATCCTGTTGATCAACCTCGGCACGCCCGATGAGCCGACCGCGCAGGCGGTGCGCCCTTACCTCAAGGAATTCCTCGGCGATCCGCGTGTGGTGGAGATCCCGCGTCTGGTGTGGTGGCTGATCCTGAACGGCATCATCCTCAATGTGCGCCCGAAGAAGTCCGCTGCGAAATACGCCTCGATCTGGCTCAAGGAAGGTTCGCCGTTGCGCGTGTACACCGAGAAGCAGGCGGTGCTGCTGCAAGGCTATCTGAGCCAGCGCACCCAGGCGCCGTTCGCAGTCGAGTACGCCATGCGCTATGGCCAGCCTTCGATTCCCGACGCACTGCGCAAACTCAAAGAACAGAACTGCCAGCGCATCCTGATCGTGCCCATGTATCCGCAGTACGCCGCCAGCACCACTGCCACGGCGACCGACATCGTGTTCCGCGAATTGCAGCAGATGCGCAACACGCCCGCCATCCGCACCATCAAGCATTTTCACGACGATGCCGGTTACATCAAGGCGCTCGCGGCCAACATCAACGAGTACTGGATGAAGAATGGACGCCCCGAGAAGCTACTGATGAGCTTCCACGGCCTGCCGAAATACACGCTGGAGAAAGGCGACCCGTACCACTGCGAATGCCTGAAGACCGGACGCCTGCTGGCGGAGGAACTCGGCCTGAAGCCTGAACAATATGCCGTGACGTTCCAGTCACGTTTCGGCAAGGCCGAATGGATACAGCCCTACACCAGCGCCACACTCAAGCAATGGGGCGCGGAAAAACTCAAGCGCGTGGATGTGGTGTGTCCTGGTTTCGTGGCGGACTGTCTGGAGACGCTGGAAGAGATCGCCATGGAAGGCAAGGAAGAGTTCCAGCATGCGGGCGGCGGCGAATATCACTACATCCCCTGTCTCAACGCACGCGACGACTGGATGCATGCACTGACCGATCTGGTGATGGACAATCTGCAAGGCTGGCTGATCACGCCGGATGCAGCAGCGCTGGAACACTCGCGGACGCTCGCCCAGGAGAAGGGTGCATCCAACTAAGCCGCGTCAGACCGGCGTGATCCTCTCCGCTTCGAGCTGGATCATGTAGCGCTGGATCACATTCGTCACTCCGCGGCTCAGTCCGACGAACTCCATGCCGATGCGGTGGATCTGCTCGCCGCTCTTAGTCGAAGTCGATTGCCAGATGCCGCACACGCGCAGATTCATTGGCACCCGTCCGATCTCCGGAAAGTCGATGCTGCAACCTTCCAGAATCGCCCCCTGCACAAACACGTCGTTCGATGCGCCACGGTACGAGACGCCGATCCCGCCCGCGCTCATGTCGACCAGCGCCACTTCAATGACCTCGTCCTCGCCTGTCGGTATCCTGCACACCAGCGCATTGCTGCCCTGCGGCGTGTACAAACGGAAATACTCGCGGCGTTGCACACGCTCGATCACCGAGGGCACATGCAGTGAGAATGCCAAACCGTCCTTCGCGGTGACCAGTTGCAGATGTGTGGAATGCCAGCGCACCTTGATCTCCGACTGCGTCTCGAACGAGACCAGCTTGCTGTCGGTGATCTTCTGGTTGATCGCATCGTCCGAACTGACATCAATGCACACGAACTTGCGGTCGCCACTGACGTAAAGCACGGTGGTCACCAGAGCATCGCCCTCGTGCGTCGAGAGATTGATCAATACACGATGCTTCGCCAGTTCGTTCAGAACATGCACGATCTCCACATGATTGTGGATAGCGAACTCTGAATTTATCTCGTGGTGCGTCATGACAGCGGATACGGTGCGTTGATCGGTGGATTAAATTTTCAGGCCAGCATTTTACACAGAGTTTCAGCAACCTCCGCCGCGCCGATATTCTCCGGGCGTGCCGGTCGCGGTTTTGCCCATAGTGCAGCCAGCGTCTCGCTCAACTCGCCGGTCGCCAACCGGTCGCTATCGATCTCAATAGCAACGCCATACTGTTGCAACCATTCCACCAGATAAGGCGCTTCCGGCCAGTCCCCGCGGGGTGCATACAACACCGGGATGCCGGCGCAAGCCGCCTCGGCGAAAGTGCCGTAACCCGGTTTGGTCAATATCGCATCGCAGGACGCCAGCACATCCCGAAAATCCATATCCAGTGATTCAAATGACGTCACGTCGTCGCGACGTATACCCCAGGCCGCAGGCACCAGCCAGCGCACGCCGGCGATATGCGGCCAGCTTTCCATCGGCAAACGATAATCAATCCCACCCATCGCCACCAGCACCAGCCTGTCTTGGGCGGATGCGCCGCTGCGCACTCTCAGCAACTCAAGGTTGGGCTCGCCTGTCTGGGCCACGCAGGCCAGCTCGCGCGTATTGCGCAGATCACTCATCGGCATGGCCGGATTTAGCTTGAGGAATACTTCAGCGCAGTCATACGCCTCAAGCATCTGCGCATGGATACCCGCCGCCTCGTCATCATCCGGCGCATAGTGGCGATAGATGTCTGCCCAATTCAGACAACACATCGCCACAGACGGGATACCTGCGACTCTGGCAGCGGCCAACGAAAGGTATGGCACGTTCGCCAGCAACAGATCGGGCTGCAGTGCACGCATCGTCTCCGCTGCCGCATCCACCTTTTGCCTCCAAGCGATGTGATATTCGCGATAAACAGCGAGACTTTGCGGTACATCCACCCTGACCGCATCGAGCATGGTCATGCCAAAATCCAGCGATGAATGCCGATGTTCGAAAGGAAAAAGGATGCGCTTCCGGAGATATTCAGTGGGGGCGTGCGAACGCACAGTGACGCGCAGTCCGGGCAGTCGCTGCGCCACCAGGTTCAATACCGGCGCCGTCTGCGCGATGTGGCCGTAACCGTGCGCTGAGATGTCGACCAGCAGGTGCTTCAAGAATCCCCGGGCTCGTAGAGCTTGAAGTTGTTGCGCCCGCTCTCCTTGGCCAGATACATCGCGCGGTCGGCGTGCTTGATCAGCGACTGCTCGTCATCCGCATCGTCCGGATACAGGGCTGCACCGATGCTGAAGCTGACCGTGCGCGACACGTCGCCGAGCAGGTGCGGCCGCGACATGGCATCCATGATCTTGTCCGCGATACGGGTCAGTTCGATGTTCGAATCGATCTCTTCGATCAGGATGAGAAATTCGTCACCGCCCTGGCGGCAGATTGTGTCCGAAGCGCGCACACAATCCCGCAATCTTTCCGCGACCGACAGCAACAACTGGTCACCCGACAGATGGCCGAGGGTGTCGTTGACCTCTTTGAACTTGTCCAGATCGAGGAACATCAGACCGACCTTGTATTTGTTGCGGTCTGCCAGCAGCAAGGCACGGCGCAGACGGTCGCCGAACAGCGCACGGTTCGGCAGCTTGGTCAACGAGTCATAGTGCGCGAGGAACTCGATGCGTTGCTCGGCTTCCTTGCGTTTGGTGATATCGGTGAATGACGAGATGTAGTTGATGACCTCGCCCTTGGCGTTCTTCACTGCCGCGATGGATAACCATTCCGCGTAGATCTCACCGTTCTTGCGCCGGTTCCATATCTCGCCAGACCACTTGCCGGTGATCTCTAACGTCCCCCACATCAGCGCATAGAACTCGTGCGTCTGCTTGCCGGAGCTGAGTATCTTGGGGTTCTTGCCGAGCACTTCGGCTGCCGAAAATTGAGTGATGTGCTCGAAGGCGGGATTGACGGTCAGGATGTTGCGATCCGCATCCGTGATCAGGATGGCCTCGCCGCTGTTCTCGAACATCTTGGCGAACAGCTGCAGGCGTTCTGTCGCCTGATCCAATTTCTCAACCAGCAGGTTGAAGCTCTTCGCCATTTCGCCGATGTCG
Organism: Pseudomonadota bacterium; assembly: GCA_043826585.1. GTDB lineage: Bacteria > Pseudomonadota > Gammaproteobacteria > Burkholderiales > Gallionellaceae > Sideroxyarcus. The sequence goes on along the minus strand of JBDRPZ010000108.1, from coordinate 3,217 downwards.
GGATTGTCCGCATCGACCTCGGCCCGGCGCGACAAGTCCATGTCGTGCTCGATGCCGGCCATCGCCTGCTGCAGTTTCTTCACCGGGCGGGTGATGTTGCGCACGATCACATGACGCACGAACAGCGTGATCAGCACCAGCAGCAGCAACTGCACGGCCAAGTGACCGACCCATAAGCGATCCTTCATCTCTTCCAACTGGCGCTGCCCCGCCGACAGATCGATGGTCACACTGGCGGCACCGTTCACACCGCCCAGCTTGGTGTGGTGGCAGCTCAGACAATTGGTACCACGGAAATTCTCGGTAGCGATAAAAGGCATCACCACACGCAGCAGCGGTCGACCATCGGGGCCAGTCGTGTGCTGAAAGACATGCTTGCCGGTCGCCAGCACCTGCCGGTCGATCTCGTCGCGCGGCTGCTCTTCCGGCAGGCCGGGGCCGTATTGCTCGTTCACCGCCGCACCGCGGATCATGCGCACTTCGGCGATGCCCTGCGACTTCGACATTTTGTCGATGAACAGGCGGCGGTTCTCGGGATCGGATATCTGCCCGGTGAGCATCAGCATGTTCATGCCGTTGATCAGGCCGTCGGCCGCTTCCTCCGCGCGCAACTCGGCCGAGCGGTCGATCTGCATTTCGAAATGATTGACCACCCATTCCATCAGAATGAAGAAGAGTATGAGCAAAGCCCCCTGGATCAGGATGTGCAGTTTTTCCTGCACCCCGATCGCACGCCAAATCTTTCTCACAGCCTGCATGGAGCCCCCCTCCTGGTGACGCGCCGCACCTATGGCACGCTTAACGGTCCGTTCGTCCCAACATGGCGAACGAAGGACGTATTCAACGCCACCTTATAATTTTATGAAATGCTCGCGGTAGTGCTTCATCTCTTCGATGGATTCATAGATATCGGCCAGCGCTTCATGCTTGCCGTGCTTCTTGATGCCGCTGGCCACTTCCGGCTTCCAGCGTCGCGCCAGTTCCTTGAGCGTACTCACATCCAGATTGCGGTAATGGAAATAGTCTTCCAACTGCGGCATCCAGCGCGCCATGAAGCGTCGATCCTGGCAGATGGAATTACCGCACATCGGCGAAGTGCGTGCCGGCACATGCTCTTTCAGAAATTCCAGCATCTGCGCTTCCACTGTCGCTTCGTCCAGCGTCGATGCCTTGACCCTGTCGATCAGGCCGGATTTGCCGTGTGTGGATTTGTTCCAGTTGTCCATGCCGTCCAGCACCAGATCGGACTGGTGCACCACCAGTGTCGGTGCTTCCGCGACCGTGTTCAACTCGCCGTCGGTGACCACCATGGCGATCTCGATGATGCGGTCCGAGTCGGGCAAAAGGCCGGTCATCTCCATGTCCAGCCAAACGAGGTTGTTCTGATTCTGTGCCATAATTCACCGCAGATTCGTTATTGAAATTGCGGCGATTGTCGCACAGCCCGGCCTTCCTAACCATGCTCCCCAGTCAATTCTCCGCCATCTTCGTTTCCCTGCTGCTGACCAACGTCGTCGTCAAAGCCTGGCTGGCATGGCGCCAGCTCGACCATGTCGCTGCGCACCGCGCCGAAGTGCCCCTCGTTTTCCGTGAACAGATCGGCATCGCCGCGCATCACAAAGCCGCCGATTACACCAGCACACAGGTGCGCTTCGGCCTGCTCAGCATCCTGTTCGATGCGGCACTGCTGCTAGCCTTCACGGTAGGCGGCGGCATCCAGACCCTGCACGACCTGATCGCGCCGCTGTTCGACAGCCACCTGCTGCAAGGCGCACTGCTCATCGTCGCGGTGCTGATGCTGCAATCGCTGCTGGAAACGCCGCTCGACCTGTACCGCACCTTCAACATCGAGGCCCGCTTCGGCTTCAACAAGATGACGCTCAAGCTCTACCTCAGCGACATGCTCAAGCAATTGCTGCTCGGTGCCGCGCTCGGCCTGCCGCTGCTGTTCGCCGTGTTGTGGCTGATGGACGGCATGGGGGAATACTGGTGGCTGTATGTATGGAGCGTGTGGGTGGTGTTCAACCTGTTCCTGCTGTTCATCTATCCCAGCTACATCGCACCGCTGTTCAACAAATTCGAACCGCTGACAGATGCTGAGACCAAAACGCGCATCGAAGCGCTGCTGCAGCGCTGCGGCTTCTCGGCCAGCGGCCTGTTCGTGATGGACGGCAGCAAGCGCAGCACGCACGGCAATGCCTACTTCACCGGCTTCGGCAAAACCAAGCGCATCGTGTTCTTCGACACCCTGCTGCAACGCCTCACACCGGCCGAGATGGATGCCGTGCTGGCGCACGAACTCGGCCACTTCAAACGCCGCCATGTGCTGCAACGCATCGTCGCCACCTTCGCCGTCAGCCTCGCTTTCCTGTGGGGACTGGCGCAACTGATGCAGACCGAATGGTTCTACGCCGGGCTGGGCGTCAGCACGCAATCGACCGCCACCGCACTGCTGCTGTTCTTCATGGTCATGCCGGTGTTCACCTTCATCCTGCACCCGCTCACCTCGGCCTGGTCGCGCAAACATGAATACCAGGCCGATGCCTATGCGGCCGCGCAGACCGACGCCAAAGACCTTGTGAGCGCACTGGTCAAACTGTATCAGGACAACGCCAAGACTCTGACACCCGATCCGGTGTACGCTGCGTTCTACGAATCGCATCCGCCCGCACCGATGCGCATCGCCCACCTGCAAAGAATAGGAGGCAACAAATGAAGACCATTCTGTTCCTGCTCACTATCCTCTCGCTAAGCGCGCACGCGACACCGTTCGCCGACGGCGATGCCAAGCGCGGTGAGGGGCTGTTCAAGAAGTACGAATGCAGCAGCTGCCACGAAGCGCGCGTCGGCGGCGACGGCAGCGCCATCTTCACGCGCGCAGACCGCACCGTGCGCTCGGCGGACGATCTCATCGTGCAGATGGAGCGTTGCTCGGGTGCCATCGGCAAACAGCTCAGCGCGCAGGAGAAACAAGACCTCGCAGCATGGCTGAACCAGCGCTACTACCACTTCAAGTGAGGTTCGATATGACAAACGACCTGCTGCACCAACACTGCCAAGCCTGCAAAACGGGCGATTCCGCGCTGAGCGCGAACGAGGTTGCCGAATTGCTAGAACGGCTGGATGGCTGGGCACTCAACGGGCTACGCATCAGCAAGACTTACGCGTTCAAGGACTATTACCAGACCATCGCCTTCGTCAACGCGATCGCCTGGAT
>JBDRPZ010000107.1:0-26117 GCA_043826585.1 Pseudomonadota bacterium | reverse complement strand
CTTGTCCAGCAGGAATTCCATGGCTTCCAGCTCGTCCATGGGGTAGATCAGCTTGCGCAGCAGCCAGATGCGCTGCAGCAGATCAGGCTTGATCAGCAGTTCTTCCTTGCGGGTGCCGGAGCGATTCACGTTGATGGCCGGGTAGATGCGTTTCTCTGCCATGCGGCGGTCGAGATGGATCTCCATGTTGCCGGTGCCCTTGAATTCTTCGTAGATCACATCGTCCATGCGCGAACCGGTATCGACCAGCGCTGTCGCGATGATGGTCAGCGAACCGCCTTCTTCGATGTTGCGTGCCGCACCGAAGAAGCGCTTGGGACGCTGCAGGGCGTTGGCGTCCACACCACCGGTCTATACCTTGCCGGAAGAGGGGATCACGGTGTTGTAGGCGCGAGCCAGACGGGTGATGGAGTCGAGCAGGATGACCACATCCTTCTTGTGTTCGACCAGACGCTTGGCTTTTTCCAGCACCATCTCGGCAACTTGCACGTGACGGGTGGCTGGTTCATCGAAAGTCGAGGCGACCACTTCACCGCGCACGGTGCGGCTCATCTCGGTCACTTCTTCCGGACGCTCGTCGATCAGCAACACGATCAATGTCGCATCGGGATTGTTGGCCGAGATCGAGTGTGCGATGTGTTGCAGCATCACGGTCTTGCCGGACTTGGGCGAAGCGACCAGCAGGCCGCGCTGACCTTTGCCGATCGGCGCGACGATGTCGATGATGCGGCCGGTCAGATTCTCTTCAGCGCGGATGTCGCGCTCCAGGCAGATCTGCTTGGTCGGGAACAGTGGTGTCAGGTTCTCGAACAGGATCTTGTTCTTGGCGTTCTCGGGCGGCTCGCCGTTGACCTTGTCTACCTTGACCAGCGCCACATATCGCTCGCCTTCCTTCGGTGTGCGGATCTCACCCTCGATGGAATCGCCGGTATGCAGATTGAAGCGTCGTACCTGACTGGGGCTGACGTAGATGTCGTCAGGGCCGGCGAGGTAGGAAGTGTCCGGCGAGCGCAGGAAACCGAAGCCATCCGGCAGCACTTCCAGCGTACCTTCCCCGTAGATGCTTTCGCCTTTCTTGGCTTGATTCTTCAATAGTGCAAAGATCAGGTCTTGCTTGCGCATGCGGTTGGCGTTGTCGATTTTGTTTTCAAAAGCCATTTCCACCAGTTCGGTGATGGGTTTGGTCTTGATATCGGATAGATTCATGATCAGGATGTTGCGAATGAACGCAAAGTTTAAGGAGTCTGGCTGGAGGTGAGTTACAGGTTGCGGATGTTCCCGCGCCGCATTGCCGTGTCAGTCTTTTCTTTTTTGTATCAGTGTTTCAGGACGAAACGGGCAATTGCGGGCGCGAGACTAAAGCGTTTAGATGTGGCTGTCAATGAATGCCGTCAATTGCGACTTGGACAGTGCGCCGACCTTGGTCGCTTCGATGTTGCCATTCTTGAACAGCATCAGAGTGGGGATGCCGCGCACACCGTATTTTTGCGGTGTCTGCTGATTCTCATCGACGTTCAGCTTGGCGACATTCAGTCGGCCTGCATATTCCTGGGAGACTTCGTCCAGGATGGGGGCGATCATGCGGCAAGGGCCACACCATTCGGCCCAGTAGTCAACCAACACTGGCAACGGAGATTGCAGAACTTCAGCGGTGAATGTGTCGTCGGTAATGTAACGGATGTGCTCGCTCATGTTTTTTCTCGTCGTTATTGAAGGGTTTTTATGTCAGGTCGCGCTATGGCGCTTTGAAGTACAACTTGGACGGTAGGCATCCTAGCGAAAAAATTCCGGCTTGGGAAGCGTTTTGCCAAGGGGCTCGTAAGCGTCTGAAATAAAGCGATTCATTTGCGCCACACATAGAGTTCCGAGTGATGCATATCATCGGTTTTCAGGATTTTTTGCGGTGGATGATCGTCGACTGCGAAGGTGTTGCTGATGAACAAGCTGTCGGGACGCATCTCGTTCTGTACTTTTTCCCAAAGCGCGGCCATCGGCACGGGTGACAGATAGGCGAACGCCACATCATATTTTGCGAGGTCGCAATCCCACAAGCTGCGCCAGTAAACATGACAGTTGCAATAGCCCCCGAACTTGATGCGCAGCCAACTCCATGCAAAAGGCAATGGTGCTGTTTCCACACCGTGGAATGTCCCTTGAGGATGCGTGCGAGAGAGGTGCATTAACACACCGCCTATGCCTGAGCCGAGATCGACGAAACTGAATGGTCGATCGACAGGTAGTTGAGTCTCCAGTGCTTGCCACACCTTGTTGCTGGAAAGGTAGAGCGGCACCTGGGTGCGGAACGTGCTCCAGTACAGCAACAGCATCAGCAGAAAGGCCAGCAGAAAAACGTAGGGTGGTATGTTTGTATCGAGTGTGATCGCCAGTGCGGGCACGAACAGCAGCTGAATGGGCAGCCACCAGCGTGCTTGTTTTGCCAGATGACTGAATGCGGCAGCGAGCACGCCGCAGGCGATGGCAAAAACGAAGGGCGAAGGGGAGAGTGCCAGCAGGCGCACGCCAAAGCTCACCGTCACGAACGCCGCGAATTGCAGCAGCAGCGCGAGAATGACAGGTGGCAGTCTGCGCATCCGTCGCGGCTGAACGTTGGTGTCTGACATCAGCGAACCAGTCCGGCTTCCACTTCCGCGCGTTTGGCGTTGCCGCACAGGCGTTCGACCAGAGTCAGTGCGAAATCCAGCGCCGTACCCGGTCCGCGCGAAGTGATCAGCTTGCCATCCTCGACCACAGCCTGGGGCTGGCGCTGTACTTGCGGGAAGGGATCGAGTGCGCCGGGAAAGCTGGTGGCCTGTTTGCCATCGAGCAAACCGGCCGTGGCGAGCACTGAAGGCGCGGCACAGATGGCGCAGACATAACGGCCTTCGCGATACATATCCTGTGCCAATTTCAATACGCGAGCATCTGCTTTGAGATGATTGGTGCCGGGCTGCCCGCCGGGCAGTACCAGCATGTCGAAATGTCGGGTCACTGCTTCATCCAACGTGCAGTCCGGTAGCAACACAGCCTGTCTGCTGCCGCGCAAGGGACCAGCTTCCAGACCGGCCAGCGTCACACTCACACCGGCGCGGCGCAGGATATTGACGATAGTGATAGCTTCCAGTTCTTCACTGCCGTTGGCGAATAAGACCAGTACTGAGCTCATTTTGGTTCTCCATGAGAGGGCGAATGCAACCTGCAAGTGCCTGGCAAGACAGGCGGTATCTCGGTGAATCAGCGTTTGTTGCTGTATTGCTCAAGCCCGAGTCTATAGGCGCGCAGCAACGCTTGTTTGAGTTGCGGTTGCTGCTCCAGGTCATCCACACCCATCTCTCGCAGGGCGATGGCTTGCAGCGGAGCGAGTTGGGCGAGGGTTTCGTTCTCATCGGCATAGGCTTCGAAATCGAACTGTCCGTCATGCAGATAGTCGGCAGCGCGCCCCTGCGGATTGCTGTACAGAATGTCGGCGACCTGCATCACCTCGAACAGATAGGAGTAGGTATCGATACCATGCTCCACAGCCATGACGTGGTGCATCGATTCCAGCGACATATGGCGTTCCAGTTGCTGATCCAGATCGAGCGTGGAATGGAGTTCGTAATCCTCACCCTTGAACGAGAATTCGATGAATGCCTCGATGGTGTTCGCCATGGATATCAGTCGCGGAAGTTCTGGTATTGCAGCGGGAAATCGGTGATGGATTTCTTGATGAAGGCGATCGCTTCCTGAAGGTCGTCGCGCTTTTTGCCGGTGATGCGCACGGTGTCGCCCTGGATGCTGGCCTGTACCTTGAGTTTGCTTTCTTTGATCAGCTTGACGATCTTCTTGGCCAGTTCGGTCTCCACGCCGACCTTGATGGTGCAGTTGCGCTTGACCTTGTTGCCGCTGATCTTCTCGATCTTGTCACTGATGTCCAGGCTGCGGATATCCACGCCGCGCTTGGCCAACTTGCCGTTCAGGACATCCTGCACTTGCTCCAGTTGAAAATCGTTGTCGGCGAACAGGGTGAGCACCAATTCAGCCTGCTCCACGCGGGCGTCAGACCCCTTGAAGTCGAAGCGGGTGCCGACCTCTTTGTTGGTCTGTTCAACCGCGTTCTTGACCTCTGTCTTCTCTACTTCGGAAACGATGTCGAAGGTGGGCATGTGTCTCTCCTTGTTTTGTGTGGGGCGCTGGGCCGTATCAGCCGTAGCTGCAAACGTAGTTCAGGGCTTCGTTGCCAACGTGGATATCGAAGCTGCCGTTCTCGGCGATGCTGAAGCTGCTGCCTGCGGCGTAAGTCTTGAATGCGTCTTCTCCGGCGATCTTCACTTCGCAAGTACCGCTGGTGATCTCCATCAGTTCCGGCACGCCGACGTTGAAGGTCAACTGGCTGCCCGGCATCACCACGCCACATGTCTTGCGCGAACCGTCGGGGAAGAACACCGAGTGCGACACGCACTTGCCATCGAAGTACACGGAGGCTTGTTTTGCTACGGAGACGTTATCGAATCTGTCTGACATTTCTGTTTCCTTGTTTATTTTGGTTCGTTGGCTTTGCTACCCTGCTGGTAGTTCACATACAGGTAGACGGGGATGTCGAGGTCGCCGAGCTGGTTCTCGATCAGCGACTTCACGTCGTTCCAGTCCAGACCGCCCACACCGCACGCGAGTCGCGGTAACGCCATGCTGGTGAGCTTCTCTTTTTGTGCAAAACCGCGCAGGGCATGCAATGCATGGTTGACGTGAGAAAGGGAGGCAGGGCCGGGCTTGCTGCCGTGGGCATAAGCGCCCTCCTGCGTGAACAGGTTGACGATGTAGCGACCATCGGCACTTTGCCATACCCACTTGGTACCGGACTTCGGATGCTGAGTCTGGCAGTGGTGGCGGAAATCCTTGTACAGGGCGGGCATGCGTTCACGCAATTGCAGTGCCAGCCCCTGATGGAAATCGTCGTTGGGTGCAACGCCGTGAACGATGGCTTTGGCCTCGCTCAGCAATATGTCTCCAGTCAGTTCGTACAGCATGATCTCCTCCCTTGCTGTGTGTTACTTCCTCTTGTGCAGATTGGCGGCGATGCGCATGCGCAGCGCGTTCAGTTTGATGAATCCTGCCGCATCCTTCTGGTCGTAGGCACCCTTGTCGTCCTCGAAGGTCGCGATGGTCGGATCGAACAGCGAATCGGTCTTGGAATCACGACCCACCACGATCACATTGCCCTTGTACAGCTTGACGCGTACCCAGCCGTTCACCACCTGCTGAGTCTGGTCGATCAGGGTTTGCAGTGCGATGCGCTCCGGTGCCCACCCGTAGCCGTTATAGATCATGCTGGCGTAGCGCGGCATCAGGTCGTCTTTCAGGTGCGCGACTTCGCGGTCCAGTGTGATGGATTCGATGGCGCGGTGCGCTTTGAGCATGATGGTGCCGCCGGGTGTCTCGTAGCAGCCGCGCGACTTCATGCCGACGTAGCGGTTCTCGACCAGGTCGAGACGGCCGATGCCGTGCTTGCCGCCCAGTGTGTTCAGATTGCGCAATACCTCTGCGGGCGACATGGGGGTGCCGTTCAGTGCCACGATATCGCCGCGCTCGAATTCGATGTCCAGATATTCCGCCGCATCCGGTGCTTTTTCCGGAGAGACGGTCCAGCGCCACATGCTTTCTTCCGCTTCGGCTGCCGGGTCTTCCAGATGGCGACCTTCATAGCTGATGTGCAACAGGTTGGCGTCCATGGAGTAGGGTGAACCGCCTTGCTTGTGCTTCATGTCGACCGGGATGCCGTTCTTCTCGGCATAAGCCATCAGCTTCTCGCGGCTCAGCAGATCCCACTCGCGCCATGGGGCGATGATCTTGATGTTCGGATTCAATGCATAAGCACCCAGTTCGAAACGCACCTGGTCGTTGCCCTTGCCGGTCGCGCCGTGCGAGATGGCTTGTGCGCCGGTCTGGTCGGCGATCTCGATCAGACGCTTGGCGATCAGCGGGCGCGCGATGGAAGTGCCCAGCAAGTATTCGCCCTCGTACACGGTGTTGGCACGGAACATCGGGAACACGAAGTCGCGCACGAATTCTTCGCGCAGGTCATCGATGAAGATGCTTTCCTTGGGGATGCCGAATTGCAGCGCCTTCTGGCGTGCCGGTTCCAGTTCTTCGCCTTGGCCGAGGTCGGCGGTGAAGGTGACCACTTCGCACTGGTAGGTGTCTTGTAGCCATTTAAGGATGACCGAGGTGTCGAGTCCGCCGGAATAAGCCAATACTGCTTTTTTGATGTCGCTCATGATGTTCCTGTCAATGTTGGTTAATTCGTTTACGTATCTTTGCGTTTGCTTTGCAACTTGTTGTCGAACCGCGCTCTGTCGATCACGAAGCGTTCGTGTGTGCCGCGTGCGATCAGGTCAACGCCATCATGCGCCGAAACGGCGAAGGTGAGACGTCGCCCTTCAACGGCAGTCAGTTCGACGGTGGCGGTGACTTCCAGTCCCGGTGGCGTAGCGGCCTCATGGCTGACGTTGATATGGGTGCCCAGTGATTGTTCGGTTGGCCAGTCCAGATGCGGCATGAGGCACATGATGCATGCCCATTCGAGGAAGCCGACCATGAAGCCGGTGGCGAATACTTCCGGCATGGCTTGAAACTCTGGTGATTCGGGATAAAGCGCCGGGACCGTCTTCGTCGGCGGAATGACGAAGCGGTGTTCGTAACGAATGCCGGGCTTCAGGGTGTCTTTCACGGTGCCGCCTTAGTTGTCGAGTTTCCCCAGCATCAGATATTCCATCAATGCTTTTTGCACATGCAGCCTGTTTTCAGCTTCATCCCACACCACTGAATGCGGGCTATCCATCACTTCAGCGGAGACTTCCTCGCCGCGGTGCGCGGGCAGGCAGTGCATGAACAGCGCATCCTTGGCGGCAACACGCATCATGTCGCCGTCCACCTGCCAGTCGGCGAATGCTTTCATACGCTCTTCGTTCTCAGCCTCGAAGCCCATGGACGTCCAGACATCGGTGGTGACCAGGTCTGCGCCGCGTGCCGCTTCCATCGGGTCGGCGAACTCTTCGTAATGCTCGTGACCGTAAAGACCGGCGCGTTCAGCCTCGACTTCATAGCCGGGCGGGGTCGAGACGTGCACGTTGAAATCGAGGATCTCTGCTGCCTGCAACCATGTGTTGCACATGTTGTTGGAGTCACCGATCCAGGCCACGGTCTTGCCCTTGATCGAGCCGCGATGCTCGATGTAGGTGTAGATGTCGGCCAGTATCTGGCAGGGATGGTATTCGTTGGTCAGGCCGTTGATCACCGGCACGCGCGAGTTGCGCGCAAAGCGTTCGATGATCTCTTGCTCGAAGGTGCGGATCATCACGATGTCGCTCATGCGCGAGATGACCTGGCCTGCGTCTTCCACCGGCTCGCCGCGACCCAGTTGCGAGTCGCGCGTGTTCAGGTAGATGGCCGAACCGCCCAGCTGATGCATACCTGCTTCGAACGACAGGCGGGTGCGGGTGCTGGCTTTTTCAAAGATCATCACCAGCGTGCGGTCTTCCAGCGGCCAGTATTTTTGATAACCCTTGAAACGTTCCTTGATGATGCGCGTACGCTCGAACAGGTATTCGAACTCTTCGCGGGTGAGATCCTTGAATTGTAGGAAGTGCTTGAGCTCGCTCATGATTACTCCTGCATCAGCAACGATTCGATCAGCGGACACAGCATGTCCACAAGTTGCTGGGCTTCGGTTTGCGTATAGATCAAAGAGGGTACGAGACGTACCACATTGTCGGCAGTCACGTTGATCAGCAGGCCGCTATCCAGCGCCTTGCCGACCAGTTCGCCGCAGGGTTTACCCAGCTCGATGCCGATCATCATGCCCAGTCCGCGCACGGCGACTACACCTTTCAAGCCACCCAGCCGCTCCTGGAATTGCTGCTTGATCCAGATGCCCAGCGTGGCGGCATGGGCCAGCATGTTCTGCTTTTCCATGATGCTCAAGGTGGTCAGTGCGGCGGTGCAGGCCAGCGGATTGCCGCCGAAGGTGGAACCGTGGTTGCCCGGCTTGAAAGTGCCGACGGCATTGCCCGCTGTCAGACAAGCACCGACGGGCACGCCCGACCCCAGGCCTTTGGCCAGCGTCATCACGTCCGGCTTGATGTCGGTGTGCTGGTGGGCGAACCACTTGCCGGTGCGGCCGATGCCGCTCTGCACTTCGTCCAGCATCAATAGCCAGCCATTGGCATCGCATATCTTGCGCAGACCTTGCAGATAGGCAGCGTCCGGGATGCGGATGCCGCCTTCGCCCTGGATCGGTTCGACCAGAATGGCGACAACGTCGGGGTTGTTGGCCGCGACTTGTTCGACGGCGGTGATGTCATCGTAAGGCACGCGCACGAAACCTTTCACCAGCGGCTCGAATCCTGCCTGCACCTTGCGGTTGCCGGTGGCGGAGAGCGTTGCCAGTGTCCGTCCGTGGAAGGATTTCTCCATCACGATGATGTGGGGGATGTCGATGCCTTTGCTGTGACCGTACATGCGCGCCAGCTTGATGGCAGCCTCGTTCGCCTCGCAGCCGGAGTTGCACAGGAAGGCTTCCTGCATGCCGGACAGTTCGCACAGCTTGTCGGCGATGCGCTCCTGCTCCGGGATCTGGTAGACGTTGGAGACGTGGATCAGCTTGCCGATCTGAGCGGTCAGCGCAGCAGTGAATTCAGGATGGGCATGGCCCAGGGTATTGACGGCGATGCCGGCCAGCGCATCCAGATAGCGCTTGCCGTTACTGTCAAAAAGCCAAACGCCTTCACCGTGGGTGAAAGCGACGGGTTGCCTTGCATAGGTGTTCATCAAATGTGACATGACAAGCTTTCTGGTCTTGTTGCTTCTCTGATGCTGGAACTATAAACAAAAAAGGCCGACAGCGCTGTCGGCCTTGATTGGTCGCAGAGCTTATCTGCTATAGATCAGGCCATTGCCTTGATGGCAGCAGACAGGCGGCTCTTATGGCGGGCGGCCTTGTTCTTGTGGATGATCTTCTTGTCCGCGATGGAATCGACCACGCTGGTGGAGGACTGATACACGGCCTGTGCTGCAGCCTTGTCGCCAGCAGCGATAGCTTTGATCACTTTCTTGATCGCAGTGCGCATCTCGGAGCGCAGTGTTGTGTTGTGTGCGTGCTGTTTTTCAGCTTGGCGTGCGCGTTTTCTCGCTTGTGCAGTATTGGCCATGTAATGACTCCTAGGGATTCGGCTTGCGTAAAAAGGCGCGCATTATATGTACGGCTTCGGCCTTTTGCAAGATATTGTTTTTTCCGCCCGCAAGTCCGCGGGCAGAGGGGCTTCCGGGGGCGATGTTACAATGCGCGCCGTTAATATTCCCACGGATGCGACTCAAATTGCTTGAAAATATCAAACGTTCGCCCGATCTGGCCGAATTCGTGATCCAGGGGGTGAACAAGGAAGGCGTCATCTTCCGTCCATCCAACTGGAATGAGCGACTGAGCGATATGTTGGCGACAACCGGCAAGGATGGACGCACCGTCTATTCCTCTTATGTGCATCCGGCTACGATTCAGGGTGTGCCTTCAGTGGTGGTGCGCTTTTCGCTGGAAACAGCCGATCCCAAAGGTTTTGAGCAGGTGCGCCAGTTCATCGTCAGCAACGAACTGCAAGTGCGGGCAGGGCGCAGTCGCGATGTTGCAGGCGCGACCGGCCTTTACCCGACGCTCGGCATGGAACGCAGGGATCCCAAGAAGAATGGCTGGTAAGGCATGAACCTGCTGAAGGCACTCGCCGCGATCAGCAGCCTGACACTGGTCTCGCGCATCCTGGCGTTCGTGCGCGATGTCCTGATCGCGCGCGTGTTCGGAGCAGGCGCTGCGACCGACGCTTTCTTTGTCGCCTTCAAGCTTCCCAACCTGCTGCGCCGCCTTTTTGCGGAAGGCGCGTTCTCGCAGGCCTTCGTCCCCATCTTCGGCGAATACAAGAGTCAGCGTGGCCAAGAGGAGACCAAACTGCTGGTCGACCATGTGACCACCATGCTGGCGCTGATCCTGTTTCTGGTGACCTTGGTCGGCATCATCGCCGCGCCCATCCTCGTATATATAAGTGCGCCCGGTTTCGCCAGCGACCCGCAGAAATTCGACTTGACCGTGCAATTGCTGCGCATCACTTCGCCTTACATCTTCTTCATCTCGCTGGTCGCCGTGGCGGCGGGCATCCTCAACACCTACAACAAATTCTGGGTACCGGCCTTCGCGCCCATCCTGCTCAACGTGTGCTTCATCGGCGGTGCACTGTGGGCGGCGCCGTATTTCGATCCGCCCATCCTCGCACTGGCCTGGGCGGTGTTCGTGGCGGGCATCGTGCAACTTGGCTTCCAGCTACCGTTCCTGAAGAAGATCGGCATGCTGCCCAATATCCGCTTCAGCCTGAGGGATGCGGGCATGTGGCGCGTCATCAAACAGATGGGGCCGGCGGTGTTCGGTGTCTCCATCGCGCAGATCAGCCTCATCCTCAACACCATCTTCGCTTCCTTCCTGGTGGCGGGCAGCGTGTCCTGGCTGTATTACGCCGACCGCCTGATGGAATTCCCCACCGGCCTGCTGGGCGTGGCTTTGGGCACCATCCTGTTGCCGTCGCTGTCGCGCTGTCATGCCGATGGCAACGTGGCGGAATACTCGAAGCTGCTGGACTGGGGCTTGCGCCTGACCCTGCTGCTGGCATTGCCCGCCGCATTGGCACTGGGCATGATCGCCACGCCGTTGCTCGCCACCTTTTTCCAACATGGCGAATTCAGCGCTCACGATGTGCTGATGTCGCGCAATGCATTGATCGGCTACAGCATCGGCCTGATCGGTCTGATCCTGGTGAAGATATTGGCTCCCGGCTTCTATGCCAAACAGGACATCAAGACGCCGGTCAAGATCGGCATCGTCACGCTGATCGCGACGCAGGCGATGAACGTATGGTTCGTGTTCGGTCTCGATCTGGCGCATGCCGGATTGGCGCTGTCCATCGGTCTTGCCGCCTGCCTGAATTCCGCCATCCTGTTCTATTTCCTGCGCAAGCGCGGCATCTATCAACCGGAGCCGGGCTGGATGAAGTTCATGCTCAAGCTGCTGCTGGCCGTGACTGCCTTGGCCGCGAGCCTGTGGTTCGGCATGGGCAGCGAAGCGCACTGGCTGGAAGCGCAGGGCTGGGCGCGCATCCTGCATCTGAGCTCACTGGTGGTGGGCGGGGCAGCGGTGTATTTCGTCGTGCTGTTCGTATTGGGATTCCGCCCGCGCGACTTTTACAAGCGCGGCGCGAATTGATTTGAGTAAGGAGAGAAAGTAGTGAGCGACTATTCATACAACGTGGAAGAAGACAGCTTCGAAGAACTGGTGGTGGCGCGTTCGCACCAGCTGCCGGTGTTGATGGACATCAGCGCCGAATGGTGCGCGCCGTGCAAAGTGCTGGCGCCGCTGCTGCACAAGATGGTGTTCGACTACAACGGCAAGTTCTACCTGGGTGTGGTCGATGCCGACGAGAACATGCGTATCGCCGGCAAGCACAAAGTGCGCGGTTTCCCCACTGTGGTCGCCTACAGCCACGGTGTCGAGATCGACCGCTTCCATAGTTCGCAGACCGAAGGCTTTCTGCGCAAGTTCATCGACAGCGTGATCGAGCGTCATCAAGCAGGTGCACCCGGCCAGTGATGCGACCAACGGAATCAAAGCGCGATGGAGTTCGGCGAGCGGTTCAATACTTATAGCCATCTGGTCGGTGCGATCCTTGCGCTGATCGGCGGGGTGGTGCTCATCGTGCTGGGGGCGCTCAGCGGTGATGTGTGGAAGATCGTCAGCTTTTCCATCTATGGCGCGACGCTGGTGCTGTTGTATAGCTCTTCCGCGCTGTACCACAACGCGCGCAAGGGAAAGTTCAAGCTGATCCTGCGCAAGCTGGATCACAATTCCATTTACCTGTTGATCGCCGGCAGTTACACGCCGTTCGCTCTGGTCAGTCTGCGCGGGCCGTGGGGATGGTCACTGTTCGGCGTGGTGTGGGGTTTGGCGCTGCTGGGGATATTCCAGGAACTGTGGCGGACCGGCAAAGCGCGCTGGATGTCGATGGTGATCTACATCCTCATGGGCTGGGTCGCGCTGGTCGCCATCAAACCGCTGGTATCCGCCTTGTCATGGGCGGGATTCTCCTGGCTGCTGGCGGGCGGCATCGCTTACACCGTCGGTATCCTGTTCTACCTTTATGAGGAACGTTTCAAACACGGTCACGGCATCTGGCATTTGTTCGTGCTGGCGGGTAGTGCGCTGCACTATTGCGCCATCCTGCTCTATATCGCCTGAGCCTGTCTGTCGTTCAGCAGTTCCTGCATCGCAGCCAGCTGCATCCACATGAAGCCGCTCATCTATCGGTCTGCACCTAGCTCTTCTGGTGCAGCGCCTGTGCAACCACGTCGCGCGTCAGGTGCGGGGCGAACAGTTCGATGAAGTGGTAACCGAAGCCGCGCAGGTACTGGTTCTGGCGGATGGCGATGCGCGTGGTGCTGGGCTGGAACAGATGTCCTGCATCGATCATGCGCAGATGGCGGTCGCGATCAGGGATGAAGGCCATCTGTGCCACGATGCCGACCCCCAGTCCGAGTTCGACATAAGTCTTGATCACGTCGGCGTCGATGGCGGTGAGCGCGATGTTGGGTTCCAGTCCCGCTTCGCTGAATGCCTGGTTGATCTTGTTGCGACCGGTGAAGGCGAAGTCGTAGGTGATGATGGGGTATTGCGCCAGCTTCTTCAGTGTCAGGCGTTTCTCATCCAGCAGCGGATGCTTGGGCGGCACGACCACGCAGTGGAGCCAATCGTAGCAGGGCAGGTTCACCAGTTCGTCGTACAGCGCCAGACTCTCGGTGGCGATGCCGATGTCCACTTCGCCGCTCAGTACCTGTTCTGCGATCTGCGTCGGGCTGCCCTGATGCAGGCCGAGTTTGACTTCCGGGTAGGCCTGCGTGAAAGCCTTGACCACTTGCGGCAATGCGTAGCGCGCCTGCGTGTGGGTGGTGGCGATGGTGAGTGCGCCGCTGTCCTGTCGTTTGAATTCCTGTCCCACCTGTTTCAGGTTGTTGGTTTCGAGCAGCACGCGCTGCGCGATCGCCAGCACGGCCTTGCCCGGATCGGTGATGGCGACGATGCGCTTGCCGTTGCGCACGAAGATGTCGACGCCGAGTTCCTCTTCCAGCAACTTGATCTGTTTGCTCACGCCGGGCTGCGAGGTGTACAGCGCGGCGGCCGCATCCGAGATGTTCAGTTCGCAGCGCACGATCTCGTTCAGGTAGCGCAATTGCTGCCGGTGCAAGGTCGGACCTTATATGTTATTGGGTTATAAGATACTAACATAAAAGTATTTAGAGATATAAGGCGCCGCACCTAGAATGCGCTCCATATTCAATCAACAGGGTGTGGCGCGATGGACTGGTTGTACACGATCTCGGGATTTCTGGTCGGGCTGATCGTCGGGGTGACCGGCGTCGGCGGCGGCTCGCTGATGACGCCGCTGCTGGTGCTGTTCTTTGGCGTCTCCCCTGCGACTGCGGTGGGCACGGACCTGTTGTATGCCTCCATCACCAAATCGCTGGGTGGCTGGGTGCATGGCCGCAACGGCACAGTGGAGTGGCGCATCGTCGGTCTGCTCAGTCTGGGCAGCTTGCCTGCCGCGCTGTTCACTATCGGGCTGTTCAAATACTTGGGCCTTAGCGAAGAATCCTTGAGCGGTTTGATGACAGGCGTGTTGAGTATCGCACTGCTGCTGACTGCCGCCGCACTGCTGTTCAAAGACCAGATCAGGAAACTGGGCCAGCGCGAAGACGGCACAGTGTACGAACTGCATCACCGCCATCTGCCGGCCGCCACTATCGTCACCGGCGCAGTGGTCGGTGTGCTGGTCACCATCTCATCCATCGGTGCCGGCGTGCTGGGGACGGTCGCACTGCTGTTCCTCTATCCGCGCCTGAGCACCGTGAAAGTGGTGGGCACCGACATCGCCCATGCCGTGCCGTTGACCGCGGTGGCAGGTCTGGGCCACATGACACTGGGGACCGTTGATTTCGTATTGCTGGGCAGTCTGCTGCTGGGCTCGTTGCCGGGCATCTACATCGGCAGCCACCTGTCCGCGAAAGTGCCGGAAAAAGTATTGCGCCCGATCCTGGCGACGATGTTGCTGATCATCGGTACCCGACTGGTTTTGAATTGATTTGAGTGAAGGAAAAGAAATGAGCAAGAACGCACCCAACAAACCCAAGCAAGTGAGCTGGTTCAACGCCTGCGGCGGACGCGTCGGCGTGGTGGTCGGCCAGCACGGCGAGCATGCGTATATCGGTCAGGCCTTGCGCCATGACGAGGACGACGATGTGGCACACATCCTCGCCTTCGGTGCGAAGTTCCCGCTGGAAGCCGCGCTGAAGTTGCCGGTTTCCAAGCGCTATTCAGACGAGGCCCAGTGATGTACCAATACGACAAATTCGATCACCAGCTGACCGCCGAGCGCGTCGCGCAATACAGCGACCAGGTGCGTCGCCGCCTGAACGGCGAGTTGAAGGAAGATGATTTCCGCGTACTGCGTTTGCAGAACGGTATCTACATGCAGGTACACGGTTACATGATGCGCATCGCCATCCCTTACGGTTTGGCGAGCAGCGCACAGGTGCACAAGCTGGCGCACATCGCACGTACCTACGATCGTGGATACGGCCATCTGAGTACGCGCCAGAACATCCAGTTCAACTGGCTCAAGCTGGAAGACACGCCGAAGATCCTGGCCGAGCTGGCTGAGGTCGAGATGCATGCCAACCAGACTTCGGGCAGTTGCATACGCAGCATCACCTCGGACGAACTCGCCGGTGTGGCGCGCGACGAGCTTGTCGACCCGCGCCCGTTCGCCGAGATCCTGCGCCAGTGGAGCACATTCCATCCGGAGTTCGCTTTCCTGCCGCGCAAGTTCAAGGTGTCGGTCAGCGGTGCGAGCGAAGACCGTGCCGCGATCGAGATCAACGACGTCGGCGTGCAAGTGGTGAAGAACGCGCAGGGCGAACTGGGCTTCCGCATCCTGGTCGGCGGCGGTCTGGGTCGCACACCCATCATCGGTCAGGAGCTGATCGCATTCCTGCCCTGGCAGCACCTGCTGACCTACATGGAATCCATCGTGCGTGTGTATAACGAATTCGGCCGCCGCGACAATCTGTACCCGGCGCGCATCAAGATACTGGTGCAGGCCATCGGCATCGGCGAGTTCCGCCGTCAGGTGGAAACGGAATGGCAGTTGCACAAGGACGGCCCTTCGACATTGACCGAAGCGGAAGTGGCGCGTGTGAGCGCAGCGTTCACGGCACCCGCCTATGAAACCTTGCCGCAGATCGATGCTTCTTTCGAAGCCGCGCAGCGTGATGACAAGGCATTCGCCAACTGGGTGCAGCGTAACGTCACCGCGCACAAGGTGGATGGCTATGCCGCCGTGTGGCTGTCGCTCAAGCATCCCGGTCGTGCCCCCGGCGACATCAGTGCCGACCAGCTCGATGTGGTGACTGCACTGGCCGACCACTACAGCTTCGGCGAACTGCGTTTCTCGCACTTGCAGAATCTGGTGCTGGCCGACGTGAAGCAGGCCGACCTGTACGCGTTGTGGCAGGAAGCGAAAGCGGCCGGTCTGGCGACACCGAACATCGGCCTGCTGACCGACATCGTCTGCTGCCCCGGTGCGGATTTCTGCACACTGGCCAACGCGCGTTCCATCTCGTTGTCCAGAGCCATTACCGAGCGTTTCGAGGATTACGACTATCTGCACGACATCGGCGACATCGACCTGAACATCTCGGGTTGCGTGAATGCCTGCGGCCACCACCATGTGGCGCACATCGGCATCCTCGGCGTGGATAAGTCGGGCGAGGAGTGGTACCAGGTGACGATAGGCGGCAACAAGGGCACGCCCGCTGCCATCGGCAAGATCATTGGCCGCTCGTTCTCGTTCGCGCAGATCCCTACGGTGATCGCCCGCTTGCTGCATGTGTATGTGAGTGAGCGTTTCGATGGTGAGCGTTTCATCGACACGCTGCAGCGCATCGGTCATGAGCCGTTCAAGACCTTTGTCTATGCCGAACAGATAGTCGAAGACACGAAGCTGCTGTTGCCGGACTACGAAGCATTGCAGGCGGCTGTGCCGTACGAGCTGCCATATTTTTCGCCGAGGTTTTAAATGGAAATCATCAAAGACAAACAAGTGGTGAACGACGCATGGCAAGTGCTGCGTCTTCACGAAGGTGATGCCGCCGACAGCATCGTCGTACCGCAAGGTGAATACATCGTGCCGTTACCGGTGTGGAACTGCCAATGGGAAGCCTTGCGCGAGCGTAAAGAGCTGGGGCTGTGGCTGGGTGGCCTGGAGCGTGCTGAGGACATTCCCGACGACGTGAACCGCTTCCCGTTGATCGCCATCGATATCCATAAATACACCGACGGTCGCGGCTACACGCTGGCGTACCGCTTGCGCAAGCAATATGGCTATCGCGGTGAACTGCGTGCCATGGGTGATGTGTTGCATGACCAGTTGTTCTATCTGAAGCGCGTGGGCTTCGACAGTTTCGCCATGCGCGCAGACCAGAACCTGCAGAGAGGTGTATCCGGTTTCGATACGTTCTCTGTGAAATATCAAGCGTCGGTTGATGTGGCGACGCCATTGTTCAATCGAGTTGAAAGAGGAGTCGCATGATGAGTGATCTGCAGAAAAAAATCGAAGCCACCGTGGCCGTGCTGAAGCAGGCTGCGCAGGAATTTTCGCCAGTCGTATTCGCCAACAGTCTGGGCGCGGAAGACATGGTGCTGACCGATCTGATCGCCAAGCATGCGCCGAGCATCGCGATGTTCAGTCTGGATACCGGCCGTCTGCCTAAAGAGACCTACGACCTGATCCAGGAAGTGCGCCAGCGTTACGACGTGCCGCTCGCCGTCTACTTCCCGAACAGTGAACTGGTCGAGCAATACGTGTCGCAGCATGGCATCAACGGTTTCTATGACAGTGTCGAGAATCGCAAAGGCTGCTGCTTCGCACGCAAGGTGGAGCCGCTGCGTCGTGCACTGAAAGACAAGGGCGCGTGGATCACCGGCATGCGCCGCGACCAGGCTGTGACGCGCGGCACGCTGGAGGTTTCCAGCTTCGATGCGGACAACGGCCTGCAGAAATTCAACCCGCTGCTGGAGTGGAGCAACAAGGACGTGTGGGCCTACATCCGTCAGAACGATGTGCCTTACAACAAGCTGCACGACCAGTTCTACCCCAGCCTGGGTTGCGCACCGTGCACACGCTCCGTTACGCCCGGCGAAGACATCCGCGCGGGTCGCTGGTGGTGGGAGAACCCCGAGAACAAAGAGTGCGGCTTGCACGTAAGTCATGGTTCAGCCGTGGCGCATGGCAGTGGCGTACAGGCAGTGAGCAGCACTTCGCTGCAAGCCAGCCGCGCACGCATCATCGAGATCGCCGCGCGCCCCGGTGTGAAGCAGATCGAAACAGCTTGATCACGAATAGAGAAACATCATGAAACTGGTAGAGAAAAATATGACGAAACACACCTTTACGCATCTGGACGCACTGGAGAGCGAATCCATCCACATCATGCGCGAGGTGGCAGCGGAATGTAAGAATCCCGCGCTGCTGTTCTCCGGCGGCAAGGATTCCATTGTGATGCTGCGTCTGGCGGAGAAGGCGTTCCGTCCGGCCAAGTTCCCGTTCCCGCTGGTGCATATCGATACCGAGCACAACTTCCCGGAAGTGATCGCCACGCGCGACAAGCTGGCGGCCGATCTGGGCGAGCGACTGATCGTGCGCTCGTTGGAAGACTCCATCAAGCGCGGCACGATCGTGATCAAGGATGAGAGCAAGCCGCGTAATCCGTTCCAGTCGGTAACGCTGCTGGAGACCATCGAGGAATTCGGTTTCGACGCCTGCCTGGGCGGTGCACGCCGCGACGAAGAGAAGGCGCGCGCCAAGGAGCGCATCTTTTCCTTCCGCGACGAGTTCGGTCAGTGGGATCCGAAGAACCAGCGCCCGGAATTGTGGGACACCTACAACACCCGCGTGAACGCAGGCGAGAACATCCGCGTGTTCCCGATCAGCAACTGGACCGAGACAGACATCTGGGAATACATCGGCCGCGAGAATCTGCACATCCCGGATATCTATTTCGCACACGAGCGCGAAGTGATCCGTCGCGGCGGCAACGTGATCCCGGTATCGCATCTGGTGCAGCCCAAGCCGGGCGAGAAGGTGGAAGTCGCTACCGTGCGTTTCCGCACCGTGGGCGACATGACTTGTACCGCACCGGTTGAATCCACCGCACGCACAGTGGAAGAGATCATCGCCGAGACAGCGACTACACGCATCACAGAACGCGGTGCGACACGCATGGACGACCAGACTTCCGAGGCCTCCATGGAACTGAGAAAGAAAGAAGGGTATTTCTGATGGATACGAACACACAACTTTTACGCTTCATCACCGCCGGCTCGGTGGACGATGGCAAGAGCACACTGATCGGCCGTTTGCTGCACGACTCGAAGTCCATCTTCGAAGACCAGTTCTCTGCCATCAGCAAGACCAGCGAGAAGCGCGGCATGACCGCCGTCGATCTGTCGCTGCTGACTGACGGCCTGCAAGCCGAGCGCGAGCAGGGCATCACCATCGACGTGGCCTATCGTTATTTCGCCACACCTAAGCGCAAGTTCATCATCGGCGACACGCCGGGACATGAGCAGTACACGCGCAACATGGTGACGGCGGCGTCGACTGCGAACCTCGCCATCATCCTGATCGATGCGCGCAAGGGCGTGCTGACACAGACCAAGCGCCACTCTTATCTGGCCAGCCTGTTGAATGTGCCGCACGTGGTGCTGGCCGTGAACAAGATGGACATGGTCGATTACTCGCAAGCACGCTTCGATGAGATCGTGGCCGAATACAAGGCCTTTGCCGCGCAACTCGATCTGCATGATGTGCATTGCATCCCGCTGTCTGCCCTGAACGGCGACATGGTGGTGGATCGCGGTGAAAATCTGGATTGGTATAAAGGCCCGGCCCTGCTGGAATTCCTGGAAGAGGTGGCGATCGACCACGACGTGAATACCAGCGACTTTCGCTTCCCGGTGCAGTGGGTGTGCCGTCCGCAGACCAACGAGTTCCATGACTTCAGAGGATTCGCCGGGCGCATCGAAGGCGGCGAGATCTCGGTGGGCGACGCAATCACCATCCTGCCCTCCGGCCGCACCACGACCGTGAAAGAGATCGTCACCTATGACGGCAATCTGGCTACTGCGTTCGCGCCGCAATCCGTGACGCTGACGCTGAACGACGAGATTGATATCTAGCGCGGCTACATGTTCGTCAAGAGCAGTGCGCATGCGCCCAAGGTGGAGAAGGAGTTCGAAGCCACACTGTGCTGGTTGGCGGAAGCGCCGCTGGATAAGAGTCGCAAATATCTGGTCAAGCACACCACGCGCAGCGCCAAGTGCCTGTTCTCGCGCCTCGACTACCGCGTGGACGTGAATACGCTGGAGCAGCATGCCGTCGAAAAGCTGAACATGAACGACATAGCACGCGTGGCGATCAAGGTGCAGTCGCCGCTGGTGTTCGACAGCTACGACATCGATCGCTCGACCGGCAGCTTCATCGTCATCGACGAGGCCAGCAACAACACGGTGGCGGCGGGCATGATCGCCTAAAAGGAATGCCGCAGTCGTAGCTGAACAAGGCCTGATCCGGATAGTCGGAGCAGGCCTTGTTCATCTGTGCAGGCAGCCCAACTCTACCCATGGCTGTGGTATCTTTGCCAACATTCGAAACGGATGCCCCACCTAATCCATGAGCCTGCTGTCACTGATCGCCGCCCTGCTGCTGGAACAGCTACATCCGCTGTCGTCGCGCAAATATCTGCTCACCTGGCTGGGTGATTACGCGCAGTATTTCAGGGACCGTTTCGATGCGGGTGAGCGTTCCCACGGACGTATCGCCTGGCTGCTGGCGGTGTTGTTGCCGTTCATGACGATCTGGGCGGTTTACAGCATCCTGTTCGCCAAGCACCCCGTGTTCGGCTGGGCCTTCAGTGTGCTGGTGCTCTATCTCACTATGGGCTTCCGCCAGTTCAGTCATTACTTCACCGACATCAATGTGGCTCTGCAGGATAACGATCTGCATCAGGCACGTACCCTGTTGAGCGAATGGACAGGAAAATCCTGCCACGATCTCAATCCGCAGGAGGTCGCGCGGCTCACTATCGAGCAGGCGCTACTGGCTTCTCACCGTCATGTGTTCGGCGTCATCGTCTGGTTCGTCATCTTCATGATCCTGGGCATGGGCCCGGTCGGTGCCATGCTTTATCGCGTAGCGACATTCATCAGCGCGCGCTGGAAAGATCAGGAAGAGGGCAGCGACTTTGGCATCTTCGCCGGGCAGATGTGCCGGTTGCTGGAATGGTTGCCGGTGCGTCTCACCGCCAGCAGCTTCGCCATCGTCGGCAACTTCGAAGACACCATCTACAGCTGGCGCACCCAGGCCGCGGAATGGCCCGAGCCCGACCAGGGCATCGTGCTGGCCAGCGGTGCCGGTGCGCTGGGCATCAAACTCGGCCAAACCATGATCCTGGACGACCAGCCCGTCTACCGCCCTGATCTGGGCAGCGGTGAAGACGTGGACACCGACCACATGCAAAGCGCCATCGGGCTGGTATGGCGCACGCTGGTGTTCTGGCTTCTGTTGCTGCTGATGATGACCGGCGCGCATCTGCTCGGTTGAGCTTCCTGAAACATGGCTATCGTCAAGACTGTTAGCCCGTATCGCCGAACCCTGGGCTTTCTATCGATTTGCGCAAGCGGCCTTGCGCTCCTGCTGTCGTTCCCATTGTGGAGTCAAGCGGCGGATCTGCGGGATGCAGAAGCGATCCCGCATCTTGCTCGCGTCGGGCAGGATGGCTATCGCGCGTTCCTGGCGGCGCAGCAGCATCGTGCCTTTGCCATCGCGCCCGGCGGGACATGGTTCTGGATGGGTGAGGGCAGCGCGGCGGATGCCGTCGCCGAGGATACGCTGCAACTTTGCGAGAACGACAGCGGCCGCGCGTGTCTGCTGTATGCGGTGGATGACAAGGTGGTGTTCGATGCGCTGGCTTGGTCGCGTTTGTGGGGGCCTTATCTGGATCGCGGGGCGGCTGAGCGTGCAAAGGTGGGCAATGAACTTGGGCAGCGCTTCTTCAATCTGGCTTTCAAGGATGCCGCGGGCAAACGGATGAGTCTGGACGCACTGCGCGGCAAGGTGGTGGTGCTGCATTTCTGGGGCTCATGGTGTCCGCCGTGCCGGCACGAGATGCCGGAGTTGCAGCAGCTGCAGCGTGCGCTGAACAAGTCCGCCGACATCCGTCTGGTGATGTTGCAAGTGCGCGAAAGTCATGCGGTCGCGCGGCGCTGGCTGCAACAGCAGAAACTGCGTATGTCTTTCTATGATTCGGGCGCGCAGGATTCCGGCTCGGACACCTTCTTGCTCGCCGACGGCAAGACAGTGCATGACCGTTACATCGCCCCCGTGTTTCCCACCACCTATGTGCTGGACAAGCACGGCATCGTGGTATTCGCCAATCATGGCCCGCTTACGCAATGGATGGACTACCTGCCTTTGCTGCGCGACGTAGCGAAGCGCTCGGGGAAATAGCGCGCATCGCTGTGACTTCTGATTGATGGGTGTCGCTACGCTCCACCCATCCTGCGCCCCCTGCGATTCTGTCAGTCCGCCTCTTCCCAACCGGTGATCATCGTCTTGATGTGCGCAGTCGGCGTGTGGCCGGTGGTGGTGAGATAGACGTGGGCGATGAAGAACACCAGCATCAGGAACGCGCCCGCCGTGTGCACCAGCGCCACCGCTTCCAGACTCAGGTAGCCGTCGACGCCCAGACTGGCCCAACTCGCATAGAACAGATAGAGCAGGCCCGAGCCCCAGATGATCGGTGACAGCATCGACAGCAACGCGAGGTAAGCAAGACGTTGTAGCGGATTGTGTTTCGTTGCCGCGGTCTTGTGGAAGGGGTTTGGCGCGTGGCGGAAGATGCCGAAGGCGTAGTAGCGCACCATGGCGTCCACCTTCTTCAGCGTCGGGATGTATTGCCGCCACTCGCCGGTGGTGAACTGCCAGAAGATGGTGAAGGCCCACAGTGTCAGCAAGGTCCACGCGCTGATGGTGTGCAGGTTCACCGCCTGCTCGAAGCCGAACAGGGTGAAGCTGCCGTGCACCTCGAAGCCGGTGATCAGCATCGAGATGACCAGCAGCGCCTGCGACCAGTGCCAGAAACGTTCATAACGGTTGTACAGGTAGATGCGGTTCGCGGTGTTCATTTCTTATCCTTTCTTCCTGCTGGAATAGATGCGTAGCGCGCCGTGCATCAGCACGCCGAACAGTGTCAGCACGACCAGCGTCCAGCCGATCAGATCGAGCCAGCGATTGCTGTCGCGTGCGGGCATGTAGACACCTTCGATGCCTTGCAGGCGTCCGTTCTTGCTGTGGCACTGTGCGCAGTCGAGTGCGTCACCTTTCGGCGCGACCATGTGCGTGATGGGCCAGGTCATCGCGGTATCGACGAAACCGAACTCGCCGCTGTAGGGCAGCTTGGCCGCTTCCATACCGGCGGCGATCGCCTTCTGCCAGTCATAGTTGTGCCATAGCGCGGTGTGGTCCTCACCGGCGGTGTGCTGCACGGTGAGGTAGTTGTTCACCTTGTCGTAAGGCTGCTTGCCGCGATGCACCTTGACGGGCCAGATGCGCGAGTCGGGATCGTTGGCGCTGCCGCCCACTTCGTTGATGTGCACGGTCTTGCTCGGGTCGATCTTGTCACCGATCACTTTGTAGTCGGAGTAGCCGTTGTACCAGCGGTATTCGGGAATGACGTAGGAGTTCCATTCCCATTTACCTTTTTTGGAATCGAAGGAGCGACGTCCGGCGCTGTCCTTGTATGCCATCGGCTTGCCGTCCGGCCCCATGGTGGTGGCCAGCGACCAGTCCCAGCTCGACTCGGTGCCGATCTGGTTACGCGCATATTCCGGGATGTGGCAGGTCTGGCAGGCCAGTTTCTCCGTGTGCTGATTGAGCATGGCCTCGTGGTGCGGCTTGTTGCTGTGGCATGACTGGCACGACGCGGGCGATTCGTCTTTCTTGCCGCGTATGTGTGCCGGGCCTTTCACTGCAGCGGCTGCGTCGTAACGGCTGCCGGACACTTCATGATGCGACGTGGCATGACAGGTCGTGCAGGAGAAATTCAAACCCTTCTCGTCCATGTGCACGTCCAGATACTTGCCGGGATGCTTCAATGAGCTGTCCAGATCGCCGTGCTTCGCGCCGTTGCCACCCGCGCCGAAGAAGTGGCATGAGCCGCAGTTGCTGCGCGTGGGCATGCCTATGCTTTGCGCGACTTTCTTCAGGTCGACCGCTTCAACGAACTTGCCCGAGCCGTGCGGAAATTCCACACGCTTGTACACCGGGTGGCCGGCAAAGCCTGGCAGCTTGCGGTAGGTGCCGGTCTGGTCGTGGCAGACCAGACAGTCGACGTTCTGCTCGGCTTTGAAGTCGAACTTGTCGTCCTTCCAGCCGTAACCCGCATGACAGGCCATGCAGTCGTTCTCATTGGAGACGGGTGAGGTGCAGTAGTTGTTGATGATGTTCTTCTTGCCGCGCACCTTGCCAGTTTTGGGATCGGTTGATTCCCAGGTCCAGTGCTTGGTGTGTTGCACTTGCTTGGCGGCTTCGGTGTGGCAGGTCAGGCAGGCTTTGGTCACTTGCGGGCCGGTTTTGAAATCCTGATTCAAAAGTTTGAACTTGCTGTGGTCTGCCGTGGAATGCTGCTTCGGCGCGATGATCTGCTCCAGCTTCGCGTTGGCCGCATGCGCGGTCGATGCTGCCAGCAAGGCGATTGTGGCCAGCAGCGGCAGCACGAATTTTAACTGGCTCGGCATCATGAACTGTGGGGCGCGCATATCAGCAACCACCGTCTGCAGCAGCGCCGGAACCGCCACTGGCAGCGGGCGCGTTCTTGATCATCGCGGGTGCGGGCTGACTGGCGTCGAACTGGATGAACTTCGCCTGGTCCGCCGCGACCTTTGCCATGATGTCGCCCACCTTGCTGCCGAACAGGTCGCCGATCAGTTGTGCATTCATCAGGCCGATGTAGACCTTGCCGTCGTTCTTCTTGTACACGGAGATCTTGCACGGCATCAGGTTGGAGAGGAAACGCAGCGAGTCGTCCTTGAGGATGGGCGCGGAGTAGTTCGTGCTGCACGCTTCGATCATCATCACCGGTAGTACGTTGCCGCCGCTCGCCTCGATGGGCTTGGCCGCATTGCGCAGGCCGGAGAGCGCCCAGCCGTTGCCGGCGTGCAGCACGTTCTGCTGGATGCGGGCAACCGTCTCTTCCATGCCGAACTGGCTGGGCACTTCGCGGAACATCATGCCCGCTGCGAGGTTGTAGATAAGCAATGCAGCAACGACTGCTCCGACGAGAAAACCTGAGACGACCTTCAGCATGTTGCCTTCCTCCTTAGTGAACGTTGTTCTTGATCTGTGGGTTTTGCATCTCAGCGCGCGGGCGCGTTGAACTTGCTCGTGTACTCGGCGAAAACGCCGGGGTCTTCCACGCCTTCCACACGGAACTTGATCGGCGTCACCGACTGCGTGATGCCGGAGGCGGGTGCTTTGACGAAGACGGTGAAGGTGGTGCCGCGACGCTGATGGGTCAGTGGCTGGCGTTCGGCATCGATGAGTTCCAGGCCGGTGATGTCGCTCTGGGCGCTGACTTTTACGTGCAAGTCCTGGCTGGTCTTGTTGAGCACCTTGAAGGCGTATTTGTTCTGGATAGCACCGTCGCTCATCTGCACGAACAATGGTTGCCGCTCCGGCAACACTTTCAGCGTCATCGCGCCGAGATGGGTCAGGCCGTACACGATGCCGCCGATGGCGAGCAGGATGATGGTGAGATAGACCAGCGTGCGCGGATGCTGGTACAGCGGTTTGACCGGCTTGCCGGACAGCTCGTCCAGCGACGCATAGCGGATCAGGCCGCGCGGTTTGTCGATCTTGTCCATCACCGCATCGCAGGCGTCTATGCACAGGCCGCAGGTGATGCAGCCGAACTGCTGGCCTTCGCGGATATCCACCCCGGTCGGGCACACTTGCACGCATTGGAAACAATCGATGCAATCGCCCTGCGGCGGCACGACCTCGCCATTGCGGCGCAGCTTGCCGCGCGGTTCGCCGCGTGCAACATCGTAGGCGGGCAGGATGGTCTGTGCATCGGTCATCACGCCTTGCAGGCGGGCGTAAGGACAGAGCCAGAAGCAGGTCTGCTCGCGCATCAGTCCGGCGAGTATGTAGGTGCCCGCGATGAACAGCACCAGCACCACCCAGCCGACCGTGGGCAGGTTGAGATGCAGCAGGTCATCCCAGTAAGCGTAAGCGTCGACGAACCAGATGGAATAACTGATGCCGGTCAACAGCGCGATCAGCAACCACAGCGCATGTTTGACGATCTTCTTTTTAAGCTTGTCAAAGCTCCAGGGCGCTTGCTCCAGCTTGCGCCGGGCCGTTGGATTGCCTTCGATCTTCTCTTCCAGCCAGGTGAACCAGTCGGTCCATGCAGTCTGGAAACAGAAGTAGCCGCACCACACGCGCGAGGCCACCGAAGTCACCGCGAACAAAGTCATCGCCGCGATCAGCAATACCAGAGACAGCATCCAGATATCCTGCGGCAACACCGTGATGTTGTAACAGCGGAACTGGCGTTTCTGGATGTCGAACAGGATGGCCTGCTGGCCGTTCCAGCGCAGATAAGGCAGCAGGAAGAACGGCAGCCACAAGCCCCATTGCGTGTAGTTCTTCAGGCTGCGAAAGAAGCCGGGCATGCGCTTGGCATGGGTGGTCTGGTCGCCGGGGTTCAGTTCCCAGGTCTTGAGGTCATGATAGAGGGTGGTGACCTCGCCCATCTGTTTCTGTTCGCTGAGGTCGTTCATGCTGCGCTACCCAGCAAACTCTCGAACTTGGTCTGCAATTGATCGCGACTCTCGACGTGCGCGGGGTCCTGCACGATGCAGTCGACGGGGCAGACTTCGA
>JBDRPZ010000106.1:0-7815 GCA_043826585.1 Pseudomonadota bacterium | reverse complement strand
GTCGGGATGTCGCGCGCGATGAAAGGATTGGATGTGTCCACGGTCGCCACACGCTGGAAGTTGATGTCAGTGTGTGTGAACTGCGGGGTGATGTATTTGATGTAGTCCGGCATGCGACGCATGATGGTATCCACGGTCGCTTCGGCGGAATAGCCGCGCTCTGCCTTGTCGCGGTGGATCTTCTGGATCCATTCCAGGTTGACCACCGGCACCACGCCGATGCCCAGGTCGACATATTTGCTGGCGTCAACGCCCTTGGCTTCATCCTTGACCATGCCGTGCAGACCTTCGTAGAACAGCAGATCGGAGCCGGCTTCGATGTCTTCCCAAGGGGTGAACACGCCCGGAGTCAGATCGGTCAAACCGAAGTGCTTGTTGTGCTCGACGGCTTCCGGTTCGCTGTGCACGTAGTAGCGGCGCTTGCACATGCCGGTTTCGCCGTATTGCTTGAACATCTCTTCGATCTTGTCGAAGTGGTTGGCTTCCGGGCCGAAGTGGCTGAAGCTGTTGTTGCCGGCCTTGGTGGCTTCGGCAGCGGCTGCGCGGAAGGCCATGCGGTCCAGACTGTGCAGGCTGTCGCCTTCGATCACGGCGGCGCTGATCTTTTCTCTGCGGAAAATGTTCTCGAATGCGCGCTTGACGGTGGTTGTGCCTGCGCCGGACGAACCGGTTACGGCGATGACGGGGTGCTTGACGGACATAGGTTCTCTCTCCTGAAAACGATATGGATAAAATTTTTGGAGCGCGATTCTACCTTGTTTCGGTTCCGGTAGCGAGGCGCGGGCGGTGGCCCGTCGTTGTCGCTATAATGCCGAACCTGTAATTTCCAGCCATTCATCCCCTTGACTATGCAACAGCACTATTCTCCCAAAGACATCGAATCCGCCGCCCAGCAAGAGTGGGAGGCCGCACAGGCATTCAAAGCCGACGAGCACAGCAGCAAGCCAAAATACTATTGCCTGTCCATGTTCCCTTACCCGTCGGGCAAGCTGCACATGGGCCATGTGCGCAACTACACCATCGGTGACGTGCTGAGCCGCTATCACCAGATGAAGGGCTACAACGTGATGCAGCCCATGGGCTGGGATGCTTTCGGCCTGCCCGCCGAGAACGCCGCCATGGCCAACAATGTGCCGCCGGCCGCCTGGACCTATTCCAACATCGAATACATGAAGCAGCAGCTCAAGTCGCTTGGGCTGGGCGTGGACTGGTCGCGCGAAGTGACCACTTGCAAGCCGGACTATTATCGCTGGGAACAGTGGCTGTTCACCCGCCTGTTCAAAAAGGGCGTCATATATAAGAAGACCTCGGTGGTGAACTGGGACCCGATCGACAAAACCGTGCTTGCCAACGAGCAGGTGATCGACGGCCGCGGCTGGCGCTCCGGCGCGGTGGTCGAGAAGCGCGACATCCCCATGTACTTCTTCCGCATCACCCAGTACGCCGAACAATTGCTGGGCGACCTCGATCAGCTGGACGGCTGGCCGGAGCAGGTGAAGACCATGCAGGCCAACTGGATCGGCAAGAGCTATGGCGTGCGTTTCGCCTTCCCCTATGGCAACGACGAGAAACTGTGGGTGTACACCACCCGCGCCGACACCATCATGGGCGTGACCTTCGTCGCCGTGGCAGCTGAGCATCCGCTGGCAACACAGGCCGCACAGAACAATCCCGCCCTCGCCGCTTTCATCGAAGAATGCAAACACGGCAGTGTGGCCGAGGCAGACATCGCCACCATGGAAAAGAAGGGCATGGACACCGGCCTCAAGGTGACGCATCCGCTCACCGGCGAACAGGTGCCGGTATGGGTCGGTAACTATGTGCTGATGGGTTACGGCGAAGGCGCGGTGATGGCGGTTCCGGCGCACGACGAACGCGATTTCGGGTTCGCCAAGAAGTACGATCTGCCGATCAAGCAATCTATCCAGGTCGCGGATGAGACCTTCTCCACTGATGCCTGGGCGGAGTGGTACGGCGACAAGGAAAAAGGTGTGTGCATCAATTCCGGCAAATACAACGGCCTGAACCATGAAGCCGCCGTGGACGCCATCGCCGCCGACTTGGCCACCAAAGGCCTGGGCGAGAAGAAGACGCAGTTCCGCCTGCGCGACTGGGGCATCTCGCGCCAGCGCTACTGGGGCTGCCCGATCCCCATCATCCACTGCCCGACTTGCGGCGATGTGGCGGTGCCGGACGATCAGTTGCCGGTGAAGCTGCCGGAAGACGTGGTGCCGGATGGTGCCGGTTCACCGCTGGCCAAGATGCCTGAGTTCTACGAATGCACGTGTCCGCAATGTGGCGGCCAAGCCAAGCGCGAGACTGACACCATGGATACCTTTGCGGAATCGAGCTGGTATTACGCGCGTTATGCCAGCCCGCAGTGCGACACCGCCATGGTTGACAAAGCTGCCGCTGAAAAGTGGCTGCCGGTGGATCAATACATCGGCGGTATCGAGCACGCCATCCTGCACCTTCTCTATGCGCGCTTCTTCCACAAGCTGATGCGCGACGAAGGCTTGGTGCAAGGCGATGAACCGTTCAAGAACTTGCTGACGCAAGGCATGGTGGTCGCGCCGACTTTCTACCGTGAAGAATCCAACGGCAAGAAGCTGTGGATCAATCCGGCCGATGTGGATGTGGAAGTCGATGCCAAGGCGCGTCCGCTTGGCGCCACGCTGAAGACAGACGGCCAGCCGGTGATCATCGGCGGCACAGAGAAGATGTCGAAGTCGAAGAACAACGGCGTCGATCCGCAGGCCATCATCGACGCCTACGGTGCGGACACCGCGCGTCTGTTCATGATGTTCGCCGCGCCGCCCGACCAGCAACTGGAATGGTCGGATGCCGGCGTGGAAGGCTCGTTCCGCTTCCTCAAGCGCGTGTGGAAAGCGGTACACGACCATGTCGAGCAGGGTGTGGTCACGGCATATAAGGATGGCGAGTTGAGTGCTGCCGCGAAAGCGATGCGATTGCAACTGCACCAGACCATCCAGAAGATCGACGACGACTACGGCCGCCGCAAGACTTTCAACACCGCCATCGCCGCGACCATGGAGTTGCTCAATGCGCTGGCGAAGTTCAACGAAGACACGCCGATCGCGCGCAGTGTGGCGCAGGAAGTGCTGGAGAATGCAGTGCTGTTGCTCAACCCTATCGTGCCGCACATCGCCGAATCCCTGTGGACTGCATTGCGTCCCGGCACTCACTTGCGCGAGCAACCCTTCCCGCAAGCCGAAGCAGCTGCTTTGGTGCAGGACGAGATCGAGCTGATGATCCAGGTGAACGGCAAACTGCGCGGTAAGCTGCTGGTCGCCAAGGACGCGGACAAGGCCAGCATCGAGCAGCTTGCGCTCGCGCACGAGGCCGTGCAGCGACATCTCGAAGGTGCCAGCCCGAAAAAGATCATCGTGGTGCCGGGTCGTCTTATCAACGTGGTGGCTTGAATATGATATCCATGCGCAACATCTTGCTTTCCCTCTCGCTGCTGACGCTGGCCGCGTGCGGCTTCCATCTGCGCGGCAGCGACCTGCAGGATGTGCGCTTCGGTTTCAAATCGGTCTATCTCAAGACGCAGGGCGAGACGCCCTTTGTCGTGGAACTGCGCCGCACACTGGGCAAGAACAAGATGGAACCTGTCGCCACGCCAGATCAGGCCGAGCTGATCCTGGAGATCGTGTCCGAGAACACCACCAAGCAGATCCTGTCGCTGTCCGGCAGCGGGCGTGTGCGCGAATATCAGTTGGGTTATCGCGTCTCCATGCGTGCCTATGACCTGCAACAGGTCGAATGGCTACCACCGGACGATGTGCGACTGAATCGCACACTGGCTTACGACGACGCGCTGATCCTGGCGAAACAACAAGAAGAGGCTCAGTTGTACAAAGACATGCGCGCCGATGCCGTGGCCCAGACCGTGCGCCGTCTGATGCGGGCCAAGCCGCAGCCACAGGAATAAGCATGCGGGCATCTCAAATGATTCAAAATTCTAAGCAAGACAAGGCGCGAACAAAAAATCGCGACGCAGCATATAACTAATATGTAAGGAGCGATTTTTTGTGAGCAACGCAGTATTGCGACGAAGTTTGGATTATTTGAGGTGCCCGTGAATATTTCCAGCGAGGATCTGCCGCGTCATCTGGCCAAGGGCTTGGGTTCGCTGTATGTGATCCACGGCGAAGCTTTGCTGCTCGCCATCGAGGCGGCCGATGCCATCCGCGCAGCCGCGCGCGCAGCCGGCTACGATGAACGAGAAACACTGATCGCCGATCAGGGTTTCAAATGGTCAACGTTACGCAACAGTGCGCAGAGCATGTCACTGTTCTCGGCACGCAAAGTGATCGACCTGCGCATCCCCAGCGGCAAGCCGGGCGTGGAAGGTGCTCAAGCTTTGCAGGAGCATTGCGAGAACCTGAACGCCGACACGCTGACACTGATCTCGCTGCCCAAGCTCGACGGCACCGCCATGAAGAGCAAATGGTTCACCGCACTGGCCCAGCACGCCACCGTGATCAGTGCGGATGAAGTGTCTATCAACGCACTGCCCGCATGGATCGCCGGACGACTGAAGCGGCAGGACCAAAGTGCCGATGCCGACACATTGACCTTCCTTGCACAGAAGGTGGAAGGCAACCTGCTGGCCGCCTTTCAGGAGATACAGAAACTGGCCTTGCTGTTCCCGGCCGGGCCGCTCAGCTTCGAACAGGTGAAGGATTCGGTGATGGATGTGGCGCGCTACGACGTGTTCAAGTTATCCGAAGCGATGCTGGCGGGCGATGCGGAGCGTTATGTGCGCATCCTCGAAGGTCTGCGTGCAGAAGGCACGGCGACCGTGTTGATCCTGTGGGCGGTGGCGGAAGACATACGTGCGCTAGCCAAAGTATCGCGAGCGGTAGCACAAGGCGGCAATCTGTCCGGTGCCTTGCGCGAAGCACGGGTGTGGGGCATCAGCCCGAAACTGGTGGAACGCGCGGCACGCCGTTTCAATCCGACTTTCGCGGAACGTGCTTTGAAACAGGCAGCACTGATCGACCGTCTGGTGAAAGGTCTGCGCCAGGGCGATGTGTGGGATGAGTTGATGCAACTCGGTGTGCGTTGCGCGCGGGCGGGTGCGCGATGAGTGAAGTGTTGCTGGTGGTCACCACCTTGCCGGATCGCGCCACCGCGGAACGTATCGCTGAAGCGCTGGTCTCAGCCCGCGTCGCCGCCTGCGTCAACATACTGGCCGAATGTACGTCGGTCTATCGCTGGCAAGGGAAAATTGAACATGCGTGTGAAGTGCCCATGCTGATCAAGACCACCCGCGATGCCTATGTGCGACTGGAGGAAACGTTGCGCACTATGCATCCCTACGATGTGCCGGAGATCGTCGCTTTGCCGGTGACGGCCGGCTTGCCGTCGTACCTGGATTGGGTGAAACAAGAAACTAAGGATCAATGAATGATACGTCGTCTGTTATTGCTAGCCCTGTTATGCATCGCACCACTGGTGCAGGCCGATATGCTCTCGTTCGGCAGCAAACCCAAGTTCCTGCCACCCGATCAGGCCTTCTCACTGGAAGTGCAACCGCTCGATCAGCACACCCTGATCGCCAGCTTCACCATCACGCCGGGTTATTACCTGTATCGCGACAAGACCACCTTCAGTCTGGGTGAAGGCCCGGCCAAAATCACGCAAGTGTCGCTGCCGGAAGGTGAGACCAAGAACGACCCCAACTTCGGCGTGATGAAAGTGTTCCACAACAGCTTTCAGGCCGAGATCGCACTGGAAGGCGTCGATCCCAAGCTGCCGCTGGTGCTGAACGCAAGCTACCAGGGATGCAGCGACGACGGCCTGTGCTATCCACCCATCGAGAAGACCCTCACGCTCGATCTGGTGACGACCGCCAGCAACCCTGCGCCAGCCGTCGCCCCGCCATCCGAGGATGAGAACTCTCAGATCGCGCGCCTGTTCAAGGACGGTAACTTCTGGCTGATCGTGGTCAGTTTCTTCGGCTTCGGTCTGCTGCTATCACTCACCCCCTGCGTGTTCCCGATGATCCCCATCCTGTCCGGCATCATCGTCGGCCGCGGACACAAGATCACCCATGCCCATGCTTTCCTGCTGTCGCTGGCTTATGTGTTGGGCATGGCCATCACTTACGCG
Organism: Pseudomonadota bacterium; assembly: GCA_043826585.1. Taxonomy (GTDB): domain Bacteria; phylum Pseudomonadota; class Gammaproteobacteria; order Burkholderiales; family Gallionellaceae; genus Sideroxyarcus. The sequence goes on along the minus strand of JBDRPZ010000106.1, from coordinate 1,674 downwards.
GTGGCGGGTGTGGCGGCCGGCTATTCCGGCGAGCTGATCTCCAATGCCCTGCAAACGCCTTGGGCGCTGGGCGGTTTTGCTGCCATCTTCGTCGTGTTATCGCTGTCCATGTTCGGCCTGTACGAGCTGCAACTGCCCGCCGCACTGCAAAGCCGTCTGACCGACACCAGTAACAAGCTGCATGGCGGTCACCTCACCGGCGTGTTCGCCATGGGTGCCTTGTCCGCCATCATCATGGGGCCCTGTGTCGCCGCGCCGCTGGCCGGCGCCCTGCTCTATATCAGTCAGACGCATGATGCCGTGCTGGGTGGTAGCGCGCTGTTCACGATGGGATTGGGTATGGGCGTGCCGCTGCTGGTCATCGGCACTTCTGCTGGCACCTTGCTGCCCAAGGCCGGGCCGTGGATGGAATCGGTGAAGCGCTTCTTCGGTGTGCTGATGCTGGCACTGGCCATCTGGATCGTGTCGCCGGTCATCCCAATGCCTGCGCAGATGCTGGCCTGGGCGGTACTGCTGATCTTCTGCGCCATCTATCTGCATGCGCTCGACCCCTTGCCTGCCAATGCGCGCGGCATCAAGAAGCTGGGCAAAGCGCTTGGCATCCTCTCCTTGCTGCTGGGCGTGGCCTATCTGATCGGCGCGCTGTCAGGTGCGCGCGACATCCTGCGCCCGCTGGGTACACTGCAAAACACACCCGGGGTTGCCGCACCCGCCGAGGCCGAGCTTTTCGAGCGTGTGAAAGGCCTTGCCGCACTGGAAGCGCGCGTGGCGCAAGCCGAAGGCCGCGTGGTGATGCTGGATTTCTATGCCGACTGGTGCATCTCGTGCAAGGAGATGGAGCGCTTCACCTTCAGCGATCCGGCAATCCATGCGCGCATGAGCAAAGCGCTGCTGTTGCAAGCCGATGTCACCGCCAACGACGCGGACGACAAAGCCCTGCTGCAACACTTCCAGTTGTTCGGCCCGCCGGCCATCCTGTTCTTCGACAAGCAGGGTCGCGAGCAAGCCGATCTGCGGGTGATCGGCTATCAAAATGCACAGCAATTCGGCAACTCGCTCGCCCGGGCAGGCCTATGACTCTGATTCCGCTCAACTTCACCGAACTGATGGACAAAGTTCCCCATTTTGCGGCAAACTGCGCGCCATGAAACACATCCTCGTCCTCCACGGCCCAAACCTGAATCTGCTCGGCACACGCGAGCCGGAAGTTTATGGTCGCGTCACGTTGGATGAAATTAACGTCAAATTGACGGCACAAGCCGAAAAGAGCGGTGCCAAACTGGATTATTTCCAGAGCAACACCGAAGGCATGCTGGTCGACCGCGTGCAGCAGGCTCGCACGGACGGTACCGACTTCATCATCATCAACCCGGCCGCTTTCACCCACACCAGCGTCGCCCTGCGCGATGCGCTGGCAGCGGTCGCCATCCCTTTCGTCGAGGTTCACCTTTCCTACGTGTTCGCCCGCGAGGCGTTCCGCAAGGAATCGTATTTCTCCGATATCGCTGTTGGCGTCATCAGCGGTCTGGGGGCGACCGGTTACGAACTCGCTTTGCAATTCGCACTACAACATTCTGTAAGGAGCTAAAAAATGGATCTGCGCAAACTGAAGACACTGATCGAACTGGTGGAGAACTCGGGCATCGCCGAGCTGGAACTGACCGAAGGCGAAGA
>JBDRPZ010000105.1:0-3220 GCA_043826585.1 Pseudomonadota bacterium | reverse complement strand
CTGGTGTCATGGCACGACGGCGAACCTTTGCTGCGCGCGATACGTGAAACGGTCTTCATCCGCGAGCAGGGTGTGCCGGAAGAGCTGGAGTGGGACGAGTTCGATGAGGCTTGTCGTCATGCGCTGGCATTGAGCCTGACCGGCGAGGCAGTGGGATGCGGGCGAGTGTTGCCTGATGGACATATCGGACGTATCTCGGTGCTGCCAGCTTGGCGCAAGCAGCGGGTGGGTACAGCGCTGATGGAAGCGCTGATCAATGAGGCGCGGTCGCGCGGTTGCAAGGCGGTGGATGTGGACGCACAAGTCCACGCCGTACCTTTCTACCAGAGCATGGGATTCTCAGTGCAAGGCAAAGAGTTCATGGATGCGGGTTTACCGCACATCAAGATGACCCTCGAACTCAAACCTCGTTAACGCCATTACTTTCCGTCCAAATACTCCGCATCACTGAAACTTGCCACGGCTTCCGGTTGGAATACCGTGAAGGCGGTGATCAGCATGCCGGTCATGAAGGCCTCGGTCAGCATGATGATGGGGGCGGCGATCAGATAATGATGTTGTACCTCGGCCCATGTGTAATGGCTGAGCAGCAGCAACAGTAAAGTGGTTGCCGTCACATTGAGCACGATGGAAAGTCCGGCGCAGATAAACCCATTCCACAACACATAAAAGAACAGGTTCTTGGGCAGGTTCGTCTGGCTGAAGCGCAACAGCCATTCCGTGAACAGCACCGGGATGGCGATCATCAGCAGACCGTTGATGCCCAATGCGAGCCAGTCTGCACCTGCCTTGGCGAACGAAGCCAGCATGATGAGTGTGAGCGTGGCGCAGGCGATCCGCCAGCCGAACATCAAGGTGAAAAGCGTCGCGCCGAGGATGTGGAAATTGAAACCGGGGCGTATGCCCGCATTGAACTGCCAGAACACGAACGCGCCGATGACCAGACCGACCAGCGCATTGGTCATGATCTGGTTGTTCAGCAACTTGCGCCAGTCAGCCTTGCTCAGTGCGTGATAGAGGAATGCCGCGAACAGCAGGTTGAACAGCCACAGCCAGTTATTGCCGAACAGTGTGGCCGGCAAGTTCACGGCAGCGCGTAGGGCAGGGGCTCGAATTCAAGGCGCGGGCCGGTCAACGTACCGAGATGTACTGGGAAAGAATCCGCAGCTTCGGTCTGCACCACTACCAGCATCTCGTAACCGCCGTGCGCAGCTTGCGCTGCGTTCACCACCTCGCCGCAGGGTTGTGCCGGATCGGCGGCACTGAACACCTTGTCGCCGGGCAGTGGCGCGGCATCGATCATCACGCGCGCCAGATACATGCGGCGCTTTGCCTTGCCGAGGTAATGCATGCGTGCCACGACTTCCTGCCCCGGATAGCAGCCTTTCTTGAAATTGATGCCGCCTATGAGTTCGAAGTTGACCATCTGCGGCACGAAAGCTTCCTGTGTCTGCGGCAGGATGAACGGGATGCCGGCACGTATATCCAGCCAGTCCCAGCAGGGTGAGCCGACTGCCATGGCAGTCCCGCCCAAGGATTGCCAGATGTCGGTCGCACGCAAGATATCGGTGATGATCTGTACTCTGCCGGCATCACGGCGGATCAGGGTGGCATCCTCAGCATGTGCCACGGACATGTTTTCTGCCGGCAAGGTTGCGTATAGCCCTTGCAGGGCGGACAGCGCCTTATCCCCGCTGAAGCCCAGGCACAGCTTCTCATCGCTCACATCGGCAATCTTCACCTTGGAGCGCAGCACATACATGGTCAGTTTTTTGCGTATCGCCTCGCATAGTCCGCGCGGCATCTGCAACAGATAGTCGTCGCCTTGTTTCCAGACCAGCATGCTGGCCAGCATACGACCTTTGGCATTGTTGAAGCTGGAGAGCTGGGCGCGTCCGCTGTCGGTATCGCGGATGTCGTTGGAGAGCAGGTTCTGCAAGAAGCTTTGCGCGTCTTCGCCGCTCACGCGCAACAGGCCGAACTGCGACAGGTCGCACATGATGGCACCCGTCTCGGCGGCAACGCGCTCTGCCGCTGCATCACCGAAATCGTGCACCACCCCTTCGCCGAGGTTCGCATTCTTGCTTGCCAAAAAACTATGCCAGTCAGTGTTCATCATCGTCTACCGTGTAATTTGTTGCGTTATGTTACCGTGAACATGAGCCTTTCGGCTAAACTCTCTCACCATGAAATCCCTGTTTGTCGCCCTGTCTTTGTTGTTGCTCACCGCCTGCGACGGCGTGCTGTGGAACTCTCCTTACACAACCGCTGATGATGGAAAGTCCATCCTCTACACCGCTTTTACCGAGCGTCCCAAGCATCTCGATCCGGCGCAGGCCTATAGCGAGAACGAATACGAGTTCCTGGCGAACATCTATTCACCACCCCTGCAATACCATTATTTGAAGCGTCCATATCAGCTGGTGCCGCTGGCAGGCAGCGATATGCCGCGTGTGAGCTATTTCGATGCGCATAACAAACAATTACCGCTGACAGCGCATGAATCGAGGATCGCATACAGTGTGTATGAGATCCGCATCAAACCCTATATGCGCTATCAGCCTCATCCTGCCTTGGTACCCAACAATCTGTATCTCAAGGAAAGTGACCTTGAAGGCATCCATAGTCTGACCGACTTCGCCGAAACGGGGACGCGTACCGTCACCGCCGAAGATTATGTCTACCAGATCAAGCGTCTGGTCCACCCGCAACTGCACACACCGATCGCGGGTGTGATGATGGAATACATCATCGGACTGAAGGACTACGCAGCCGCATTGCAGACAGCCAGCAAGGCGGATCCGGACGCCTTCATCGATCTGAACGCGTATCCATTACCGGGTGTGGAAGTGGTGAACAGCACCACCTATCGCATCACCATCAAGGGCAAGTATCCCCAGTTCGCGTATTGGCTGGCGATGCCTTTCTTCGCCCCCATGCCTGAGGAAGCCGTACGCTTCTATGCCCAGCCGGGCATGAAAGAGCGCAACCTCACACTGGACTGGTGGCCCATCGGTAGCGGACCTTACTACTTGTCCGAGAACGACCCCAACAAGCGTATGGTGCTGAGCAAGAATCCGTATTACGACAGCGAGCGCTATCCCGAGGAGGGCGAAGCGGGTGATGCGGCGGCGGGACTGTTGAAGGATGCTGGCAAGAAACTGCCGCTGATCAAACAGATCGTGTTCTCGCTGGAGAAAGAGACCATCCCCTACTGGAA
>JBDRPZ010000104.1:0-2441 GCA_043826585.1 Pseudomonadota bacterium | reverse complement strand
AGTCTGCGTCATCGACCAGGTCAAGCCTTGGTTGATGCCGAGCAACACGGTGGCGGCGACGATCCAGCTCCACGACGGCGCGAAATACACCATCAAGGGAATCGGCAGTGCTGCAGCCCAGCCCAGCAGCAACACCTTCTTGCGGCCGATGCGTTCGGACAGGCGACCTGCCACGAAATTGAGCGTGCCCTTGACCAGCCCGAACGCCACCACGAACGCGGTGAGCAGCATGAAGGAATCCTTCGGCACGCCGAATTCGGATTCGGACAGCGCGGGCACCACCGTGCGCATCATGCCGATGGTGAAACCCACCAGCATGACTTGCAGCAGTTGGTGCAGGAACTGGTTAAGGTTGTCGCGGATGCCGTGGGTCAGTGTGGCGTGCGTCATCATCAGCCCGCGATGTTGGCGGCGACCATCTTGTCCATCTCGGCGGGGCGTGGCGGAATCTCCTGCAACAGGGATTCGACGAACGCTTCCTTGCTGCCGGTCAGGGCGGAGTTCCAGCGTTTCTCGAAACCGATGGTCGAGCTCGGCTTGCCAGACAGACCGGCACCGCAGACGCTGCCTGCCTGATGGCCGGGATATATCTCGACCTCGTTAGGCAGGGTCAGCAATTTGGCATGGATGCTGTCGTAGAGCTGCGCAGCCATCTCCTTCTCTCGGCCAAGCAAGTCGGGGCGGCCGATGGCACCGACGAACAACGTGTCGCCGGTGACAACGAACCAGGGCAGTTCGCCGCGGCGCATGTCGGTCACCAGCAGGCAGATGCTGTCGGGCGTGTGTCCCGGCGTGTACAGCACTTCGACGTTGACGTTGCCGAGGTTGAGCGATTGTCCGTCGGTCAGGGATTCGAACTCGAACTTGACGCGACCACTGTCCGATTCGTGCAGGCAATACGGCGCACCCACCATCTGCGCCAGCTTGCGGCCGCCGGAATAATGGTCGGCATGCACATGCGTGTCGATCACATAGTTGATGGTGACGCCCGCCTTCTTCGCCTCTTCGATGTACCACTCCTCGTCGCCTGCGACCACGTCCACCGCCATGGATTTACCCTTGGTGCCGCAGCCGAAGAAATACGACAATGAAGATTCCTTTGTAGCCAGTTGTTTGAAGAACATCGCTCTCTCCCTTGAGTTAAAACACCAAAACCTTGTCGGCCCAGATGGTCCATTCGGCCAGTTCGGCCAAGGTGCTACGATGGGTGCCGTCGGCGATCCCGCTTTCGTTGATGCCGCGCGCTTCCATGCAGGTGCCGCAGATGCCAATCTCGCCGCCGTGGCGCACCACATTGCCGAGCATCACTTCGGCGTTATAGAAGCCCTGCGGCACTTTCTGCCCCTTGTTCGCGGCCACGGCGGCATCACCGATCAGGAACACGCGCACCGTGTTACCTTCCACTTTAGAGACCGCGCCCGCCAGACGCAGGGCGTTATAGGTTCGTTCGCTGCCGTATGGGGCGTCGTTGAGGATGTACAGGTGATTCATGGTGACCTCCCGAGGTTCAACAATCTAGGGATTGCTGGAATGATTAGAGCATCGCTTGTTTGTATGTGTCAATCTGTATTACAGTGTCGGCCATACATTCCGAAAATCAATGGATTGATTAAATGAAAGACGCCCGCAAGATCAAGGATCTGCTGTACGAACAAGTCGCCCGCATCGGCAAGGTGTTCTCCAGCCCGAAGCGGCTGGAGTTGATCGAGTTGCTCTGTCAGGGTGAGAAGACGGTCGAGACCCTCGCGCGCGAAGCCTCGATCAGCGTGAAGCTAACCAGCTCGCATCTGCGCGAATTGCGCATGGCGCAACTGGTCGAGACGGAGCGGCAAGGCAAGAATATCCTGTACCGCCTGGCCAACAAGTCAGTGGCCGACTTGTGGGTGCAGGTACACACGCTGGCCGAAGACCGGCTGGTCGATTTGCAGCTGGCTTTGCAGAAGATCGCAACACGGCCGGACGACCTGATCGCCAGTGACCGCGACAGTCTGATGAAGGCGGCGCGCAAGGGCGAAGTGGTGGTGCTGGATGTGCGTCCGTCCGAGGAGTATCTGAACGCGCACCTGCCGTTCGCCAGATCGATCCCGCTGGAAGAGTTGCGCCAGCGCCTGAGCGAATTACCTAAGGATCGCTCTATCGTTGCTTACTGCCGGGGACCGTATTGCCTGATGGCAAAAGATGCAGTTGATCTGCTCAAGAAGGAAGGATATTCAGCGATTCATCTGCGGGAAGGTGTCGCCGAGTGGGCGACAATCAAGTAACTCGAATACTAAATACTCCGCAACTCACAAGTGAACATCTGCTTCCAGAGAAGCGCTTACTATAAATCTGCACATAGTGAATGACCATTATGAGGCAGCGTATTTTGGATACTGAAGGGCCGTTGTGGGCAGACTGTCGCTCACCATCGAACTCGTAGTTTTGAACGGCCGCTGTTGAGC
>JBDRPZ010000103.1:0-22375 GCA_043826585.1 Pseudomonadota bacterium | reverse complement strand
AGATCGGCGACATCAAACTCTCCGCCAACTGGATGGCCCCCGCCGGTCACCACGGCGAAGACGCCGCGCTGTACGACACTGTGAAAGCGGTCGGCATGGAGCTGTGCCCGCAACTCGGCATCAGCATCCCGGTGGGCAAGGACTCGATGAGTATGAAGACGGCATGGGAAGAGGGCGGCGAGAAGAAGACCGTCACCGCACCGCTGTCGCTGATCATCTCCGCCTTCGCCCCCACACCGGACGTGCGCAAGACGCTCACCCCGCAACTGGTGGCCGACACCGACACCGTGGTGCTGCTGTTCGATCTGGGCTGCGGCCTGAACCGTCTCGGCGGTTCCGCACTGGCGCAGGTGTACAAACAAGTGGGCGACCAAGCGCCGGACGTGGACGACGCCAACAAGCTGAAGGCCTTCTTCAATCTGATCCAGCGCTTCAATCGCGAAGGCAAATTGCTCGCCTATCACGACCGTTCAGACGGCGGCATGTTCGCTGCCCTGGCCGAGATGAGCTTCGCCTCGCACGTCGGTCTGGATGTGATGCTGGACGAACTGAAGGGCGACGACCTCGCCGTGCTGTTCAACGAAGAGCTGGGTGCATTGGTGCAAGTGCGTCGTGCCGACCTAGCCGACATCTTCGTGCTGTGCGAAGAGGCTGGCTTGGAGAACGTGCACGAAGTGGCACGTCTCAACACCAGCGGCACGCTCAACGTGATGCGCAACAAGCAGACGGTCTACGAAGAGAACGCCATCGTGCTGCGCCGTATGTGGTCGGAAACGACTTACCAGATGCAAACGTTGCGCGACAACCCGACCTGCGCGCAACAGGAATACGACCGCATCCTCGACGCGAAAGACCCCGGCCTGCATGTGAAGCTGAGCTACGACGTGAACGAGAGCATCGCACCCGCATTGCTCACCTCGCGTCCCAAGATGGCCATCCTGCGCGAGCAGGGCGTGAACGGCCATGTCGAGATGGCGGCTGCGTTCGACCGTGCAGGCTTCCAGGCGGTGGACGTGCACATGAGCGACATCATCGCGGGCCGCGTGAAGCTGGACGACTTCAAGGGTGTGGTCGCCTGTGGCGGCTTCTCCTACGGCGACGTGCTGGGTGCGGGCGAAGGCTGGGCCAAGTCCATCCTGTTCAACCCGCGTGCGCGTGACGAGTTCGAAGCTTTCTTCAAGCGCAACGACACCTTCGCATTGGGCGTGTGCAACGGCTGCCAGATGATGAGCAACCTGCACGAGATCATCCCCGGCGCAGAGAACTGGGCGCACTTCTCGCGCAACCAGTCCGAGCAGTTCGAAGCCCGCTTCGTGATGGTGGAAGTGCAGGAATCACCCTCCATCCTGTTCGACGGCATGGCCGGTAGCCGCATGCCCATCGTCGTGGCACACGGCGAAGGCTTCGCAGACTTCGGCAACACCAATCGCCTGCACGCCGCTCAGGATGTGGTCACCCTGCGTTACATCGACCACTACGGCAAAGCAACGACAACCTATCCGCTCAACCCGAACGGCTCACCGCAAGGCATCACCGGCCTCACCACCCCGGACGGCCGCTTCAGCATCATGATGCCGCACCCCGAGCGCGTGTTCCGTGCCGTGCAGAATTCCTGGTATCCGAAGGACTGGCAAGAGAACGGCGCTTGGCTGCGCATGTTCCAGACTGCGCGGAAGTGGGTGGGGTGAGAGTAGGTTAGGTAGGAATGAAAAAGGCGACCGGGAGGTCGCCTTTTTACTTGTTTATTTTTTCTTTGGAGCAGAAGTTGGTGGGCTTGGTGGTTGTGAGGTGGGGCCTTTTCTATCATATACAACCCCTCCCTTTACCAACCTTGCTGGAGGCGGAGGCGGAGGAGGTGGTGGTTTTCTTTCGTTTGCCATCTATTTCCCTCCTATTTCTTTTTCACAATTTCTACGCCTTCCCGAATCTGCCTTGGCTGAGGCGGCGGTGGCGGTGGCGGCGGTGTTGGTTGCTTTTGATTTGTCATTACTTCGCTCCTTTGGGGTGGTGAAACATTTTTCGATTCCAAGGCAATCACAAGTTATATGGTGTGGTGTGAGCAACGAATTTGTTGAGTTACTGTTGGATAACTCAATAGGTTTGGAAATAACAATTTCAGTTGGCTTCCCATTTTTTGCTTGATCAAGCTTTCCTAATGCAAAAAATGTAAATGAAGCGAATACCAATATCGTCGCGATTATCAGCGTTCCATTGGTTTTGTGAAGATTTAATGATCTGATGTCGTTGCACTGTGTATTCTGGGTTGAGCAGTTAATAAAATTGTTCTGAATGTATTCCTCGAAATATTGATTTGCTAGCTGTTTTCCATCTTCAAATCCCAAATAAGTACTTGCTAATAGGTTCCTATATTCTTCAGTATCTTTTGCGGAAGGGAAAAATGCGTATGTATGGTTAAACCAAGAGCGAACAAAGAAAAAAATCGCTGTAAGCAATGTGACGGAGCTAAGGAAAATAGTGATGGTAAATATTGCTAGAGATGCTGAAAATTGCCGATCATCAACATTCTGAATTAAGTATCCAAGCACACCCGCCAAAGAAACTATTATCGCCATAGGCAACTGTAGCCTTCCATTAAGATTCTCACGCACTTCTATTTCGTGAAAGTACAGCTTCTCGTAGAGTTCAATTTGTGATTCGGATGCCATTATTTCTCCTTTGGGGAGTAATCAGTAATCGGGAACGGACCTCAGTATTTACATGATCGTTATTTGGCAGAAACCTGAAACTCATTCACCACCATCCCCAACCTGTTGCTGACCGTGTTTGCAAAGACATAGATGGCGTAGAGGTCTAGCGTTTCGCCGATCTGCACTTCCTTGGGGAGGAATGCACCGACCTGATCCTGAATGAATAAAGTCTGTTCGTTGCCTTTGCGGGACTTGATGCGGATGCAGGTGGTGATGGGCGGCAGGGTTTGCAAAGAGACTTTGTTGACTGCCAGCGCGCGGCTCAGGAATGCGTTGTCGCAGGCCTTGGGGTAGTCGAGCAGTTTGGCGGTGATGTGTACCTTGTGGAAAGGCGTCCAGATGTCTACCCCATTAGTCTTGTCGTGCTTGTGCACGATGTCGCGATCAATGATCTTGTCGATGTCGGCATCGGGGTAGGAGGCAAAGGGGAAGCCGGGCGGCTCATTGCTTTCGCCTTTATCGAAATCGAAGGTGGCGGGATTGACGGTGCCGACCTTGTTCCATGGCATGTTTGCACCATTGGCGGCTACGGGGCGCACTTCGAAATGTAGTGTGCCTTGCTTGCCGACCTCTCCGACGATCGCGCCGTTCTGCACATGCTGCCCGACCGCAAGCTTGATCGCGCCAAGCTGGGCGTATCTGGAATAGACGATCTTGCCGTCCGGGTAACGATGTTTGACCACGACGAAATTACCGCAAGGGTCTTTGGGATTCTGTCCGACCTCGACGACATCGCCTTCTCTGGCGACCGGGATAGGCTGTCCAACAGGCGCACTCCAATCCATGCCGGAATGCATGCGACCTTCTTCGCAACCACAGCCATTCGAGTTTTCGGCATCCGCAGCGTATGCCGATGCGAAGGGGGAGAGTGCGAACAGGAGCAATGCCGGAATGAGCAGTTTGCCCGGGAGTGACTGGCGATAAGCCGAGGCTGCGTCCTGGCGCATGCCGACTGGAATCAAGAGATGAAGCATTGCTACCCCTTTTGCGAACAAGTTAAGTGCCAACACCGTTCCCGTCAGTGCGGGAATCTCGTATTGCGTCGGCCTCCTGTTCCGGGGATATCGCTGTGTGCCTCGCCCCGTGCGTGCGGGGCGATGTGCGTTGAGCGAATCTGCAAGTCGGGGTGAACTTTAGGGGGCGGGGTGGGCGGTGTCAATCGATGTTTGCACCGGAAGGCTGCCAGCCCCGCTAACAGTCAGAAGTTGTAGATGCCGATGTAGTGGGTGGTTTCGCCTTGGTCGTTCTTGACGGCGGTGATGGTGAGCCAGAAGGGGTGGAGGATACGGCCTTCCTTGTTCTTGATGCGTATCTCGCCGCTCCAGGTGTCGTTGCGTAACAGGGTGTCCCAGAGTCGCTGGTAGTATTGGTCGTCATGCAGTCCCGATTTGAAGATGCGCGGGTTCCTGCCGACAATCTCTTCCATGGTGTAGTGCGTCTTGGCCAGGAATTTCTGGTTGGCGCGGATGATGTTGGCATCAACATCGGTGATGATGGTGGGGTCCTTGATCTCGAAGGCGACGGCTGCGATGCGCAGGTCTGCTTCGATTGCTTTGCGCCGCGCGATGTTGTTCACCAGCGGGCGCAACAGCAGGTAGTAGAAGACAGGGAACAGCAGCAGGGAGAGCAGTGTGGCGTCGATCAGTACAGCAGCCACCCTGGAGGGGGTGGGTAGCCAGGTCATGATGCCCATGACGGAGGCTTCGACAACGAACACCGATCCGATCAGGATGATGGCCAGTCGCTTTACTGACTGTCTTTGTTCCTCGATCCGTATTGTTCGCGGTTGGTCTGGTAGTTGGGTATTCGGCATATCTGGCTCTTGGCGCGCATTGGAAGTATCGAAATGGCGTTGCGCTGCGGTAGTTTCGTGCTGATCGTAACATGGATAGACTTGAGGCTGTTATGAGGGTCCAACGATGATGCCCATTAGGGCCGGGGATCTGTGGGTTGTAGCGGTGTATATTTCGACTGGTTCTGAGTGGGGAGATGTGAATGAAAAAGGAATTCTGGCTGGAGCGTTGGGAGCGGGCGGAGATCGGTTTCCATCAGGATGAGGTGAATCCGTATCTGTTGAAGTATTGGAGCGAGCTGCATACGGCAAAGGGCGGCGAGGTGTTCGTGCCTTTGTGCGGCAAGAGTCTGGACATGTTGTGGCTGCGCCAGCAGGGGCATGGTGTGCTGGGGGTGGAGCTGAGCCCGATCGCGGTGCGCGATTTCTTCGCCGAGAGCAATCTGACGTTGACGCATACCAGCGAAGGCCACTTTGACCGTTGCGAGGCGGATGGCATCGGTATCCTGTGCGGTGATTTCTTTGAGCTGACGCGCGACCATCTGTCGCGTGTGAGTGCGGTGTTCGACCGCGCTTCACTGGTGGCCTTGCCGCCGGAGATGCGCGAACGCTATGTGCGCCATCTGGCTGAGTTGTTGCCGTCCGGTACGCAGGTGCTGCTGGTGACCTTTGATTATCCGCAGGAGGAGATGCCGGGGCCGCCGTTCGCGGTGTCTGAGGCGGAGGTGCGGGCGCTCTATGATCAGTATGCGGAGATACGCTTGTTGGAGCAGGCAGATATCCTGGATCGCGAACCCCGCTTCAAGGCGCGCGGCGTGACGAGAATGCAGGAGAACATCTTCCTGCTGACCATGAAGTGAGGTTGGCGGGCGCACAAATGAAGGTCGTTCTGGTACGACATGGCGAGAGCGAAGGCAATGTCCTCGATGTGATCAACGATGATCCGGCGCGGGTCGTTAATCTCACTGCACGCGGCAAGCAACAGGCTGAGGCGGCGGCTGAACGTTTGCGTGGGATGCCGTTCACGCACGCTTACGTGTCTGAGTTCCCACGTGCGCAGCAGACGATGGATATTCTGTTGCGGCATCACACCTTGCGACCGGTGGTGGATGCGCGCTTGAACGAGCGTATCTCGGGTATGGACGGGCTGCATGTGGATACGTTCAACGACTTGGTGCGCCCGGACTACCTGCACATCAAGCCGCCCAAAGGCGAGTCGTTCCTCGAGCAGATGGCGCGCTTGCGCAGTTTTCTGGATGAAGCGGCTGAGCGGCATCCGCAGGCGCGGGTGCTGGTGGTCTCACACGAGAACCCGATCATTGCGGTGCTGACACTGTTGAGTGCGACGCCGGAAACGACCTGTCTGCAGAAGTTGGACAACTGCGGCTCGGTCGAGATCGAGTGGGGCTGATCATTTGCGCGTCTCGCTGATCTTCAACCAGAGCACGATGGAAGCCAGCATCAGGGTGATGGCGTTGGCAACGATCACCGGCAGGCTGCCGATCGCCAGTCCATAGCCCAGCCATAACGCCACGCCTAGTGTGAACATCGAGTACATCGGCAGCGAGATGCCGGAGAGGTCGCGTGTGCGCCAGGATTGCACGGCCTGAGGTATGAAGGCGATGGTGGTGAGGAAGGCGGCTGGGTAGCCGAACAGGGTGCTGTAGTCGGTGGTCATGTTAATAGTCCGTGCATGCCGCGCAGGGCGGCGGAACGGCGCGCATTCTAGCCAAGGCAGGGCGTGCAGGCGAGGGAATCAGGCGGTGGTGAGCCCGAGCGAACACCAGTCTTGCATGCCACCGCGATACCACTTCAATCTATCAGCAGGGTAGCCAAGCTTGAGCAGGGTGCGGATGTAGTTGGGGGTCTGACCGCACCATGGGCCGTTGCAGAAGATGGCGAGGGTGAGTGCGTTGCTGAAGTCGTAACTGCCACCGTTCTCCTTTACGCCGAACGATTCCACCAGCGTTCGTTTCACCGCGGGCAGGTCGGTCGCATGGCCGGCCATGTTCTGCGCGTAGGGCACATTGATCGCACCGGGGATGGTGACCTTCTCGTACCAATCCGTGGTGCGCGAGTCGATCACCATCAGTTGCGTGTCGCCCTCGTTTATTCTTTTCAGGTAATCCAATATTTCCAGTTCGCCGAAAGTTTCTACGCCTTCTGCCAGCTTCATGGGCTGGATGCAGTAGGGCGGGCAGGCGCGGGCGGTGGGGGCATATTCGGCACGGATGGTGGCGGCCGGGTCTTGCTCGCGCTGGATGGTGACGGGCTTGCCCTGGTGTTGCACGACTAGCTTGGGGAGGCCGATGGCGATGTTGTATTCAGTCATGGCGATGTCTTGGCAGGGTTGGCTGTGCTCGGGATTGTACCGAAGTCGATATCTGTGCGGCGTGCGCCAGCAGATGTCGAATACGCACAACGCCATATATGGAGTAGGGGTAGTAGGGATTTCCTGATAGCTGATAGGAATCTTCTGTGCGACAATCCGTACCGGTCGGATGGTCTATCCATTCGACTGTGTTCGCTGATCGATGCATCAACGTGCGCATGGGCAAACCTGTCGAAAGGCAGGGACGCAAAGCTTCCGGGCTAAGGGACTAGTTCCTATTCGACCATTCGTCGAGTGCCAGCGGGGCCGCAAGGTAAATCATTCCTCATTATCTTTCGGCCTTCTGCTATCCCGGATTCGGTGCGTATAACCGATACGGGGACGTTATGGCAGTGGACAGGCCAGGTTCAAGAAAGTCAGGCAAGAAGAAGCTCGAGCCGATCGTTATCAGGCGCACGAAACTGATAAAGAGGCCACACGCGAGTGGCACCTGGAAGATCGCCTATGCGGATTTTGTGACCGCGATGATGGCGTTCTTTTTGTTGATGTGGCTGGTAGGAAGCAACGACGAAGCTAGACTGCGCGGTATTGCGAAATATTTCCAGACGCCGTTGATGGTGGCCTTTTCCGGCGGCCCGGTGATGACTGACAGCAGCAGTATCATCAACGTGGGCAGTAATAGCATCGAGGAAGGTGCCGCGCAGGTGAAGACGGGGACAGTGAAGGAGTCGCACCGTCTGGATCTGAGTGATGGCCGCCGCGTTGCGAAACGTGAGGAGCGGGCCAGGTTGATCGCATTGAAGCAGAATCTTGAGAAGGTAATTGAGGCGAGTTTGAATCTGCGCCAATTCAAGGATCAACTGCTGATCGACATTACTACGCAGGGTTTGCGCATCCAGATCATCGACTCGAAGAATCGCCCGATGTTCGATCTGGGTAGTACGCAACTAAAGCCTTACACCGTGGACATCTTGCACCGCATCGGCAGTGTGTTGAACAGTGTGCCGAACAAGGTGAGCATGACCGGCCATACTGACGCAAAGCCTTTTCAGGGCGGGCTGGGTAAGTATTC
This sequence comes from Pseudomonadota bacterium, assembly GCA_043826585.1. Taxonomy (GTDB): domain Bacteria; phylum Pseudomonadota; class Gammaproteobacteria; order Burkholderiales; family Gallionellaceae; genus Sideroxyarcus. Next base: position 14,471 of record JBDRPZ010000103.1, on the reverse strand, counting down.
CAACTGGGAGTTGTCGCTGGACAGGGCCAATGCGGCACGGCGTGAACTGGTGGCGGGCGGTTTGTATGAAGAGAAGTTCCTGCGGGTGGTCGGCCTGGCTTCTTCCGCTTTGTTCGACAAGAGTGATCCGTTCAGTCCCAATAATCGACGTATCAGCATCATCGTGATGAACCAGCAGACCGAAATGGCCGCGAGTATGGATGGTGGTGCGCTGGCTGAGGATTGATGCTGAAGCAGACTGTTCTCCCGGTGCTTCACTCAGCCGCCGGCAACTTCTTTCTCTTTGGCACATTCCGGACAGCCTTCGCTTGGCAAGAAGACTAGATCGTGCTTCGGGCAGCGCTGAAGGATGACGGTCTTTCCGTCGTGTTCGCCTTCTTCGCTGATGATGATGGAATCTTCGTCAGGTGGGGTCATGGTTTCCTCCTCTATTAATTGAATTCGCCGTAACGATCGCTACGTTGTTTTCACTTAACCGGGGCCGAACAGTTCATCCAGCGGGTTCTTGCCTGTTGGTGCATAGGCCGATACTTTTTTGACTGTGAACTCTTCTTCGATGTTGTCGCGGAAAAAGCTCCATGCCGCGCCCGAGTTGCTGAGCCTGCGCCACAGGTCTTCTCCGACGCCAAGATATTGCAATGTGTCGCCGTTGTCGAGTTGAACTTGCAGGATGCGCGCCCGAGCATCGTAGCCGAGGGCGCGTAACTTGCCGGAGTTGATCTTCTTCATTTCCATATGGATGCTCCTTCAGTGATTCACTGCAGGATAAACGAAGTCTTTAACGGCAGGTGGGTGTGTCCGATGTTGTCCTTGAGCGTGATGCTGACTTGCCATACGCCGCCGGGATCGTTCTGCTCGCCTATGAATTTGATGGTCGGTGCCGAGAGGTAGAGATAGTTCGGCTGGCCCGGGAGTGTGCCCTTGAAACAGGTGGCGTCGGTCTGCTGGAAAGATGCGCTGCCGTCCGGCTTGCGCAGTTCCATGTCGCAGCTGATATCGGCATCGCCGTGCTCATTGAGTTTGGGGTTGCTGAAGAAAGCGAGGGCGTAGATGGGGCTGCCTTTGGTGACGATCCTGGCCATGTTGAATTGCGGGATGGCGTCAGGCTGGGTCTCCCACTTTGCTTGCCAGTCGCTATCCGGGGTGACGAGCAGCCAGCCGCCGAATCCGTTCAATGCTTTCCTGTCATCCGAATCGGGTTGGGCGCGACCTTGGGTGTCTTTCCATCCGCTATCGATTTTCTGGAGCTGGATCTGGATGGGGCGCTCCATCATCATCAGTGCGACGAGTGTGTATTCCTTTTCACCGGGGCGGAAGAGTGAATCCTGGCGGCAGAATGCGAAAGCTTTGTTATGTACGCATGAAGGATGGGTGTCTTGCAGTTCGTTCTCGCTAAAGAAGCGGGCCAGGTCGCGCGCTTTGGATTCTGTCAGCATGCAGTTGCGCGAACAGGTGGCGCTGGCCCAGGTGCCGTCCGGCTGGCGTTGTTCGACGTTCCACTGGCCCTCGTTATGCGAGACGAAGAAGGTGAAGTCGGTGACGTGCCCGTCGCGGTGCACGACGGCATAGTTGCCGGAGTCGGATTGGTCGAGTGCATTGGCTTGCCATGTCAGGCAGAGCAGTGTGATGGCTGCGAACAGGTACTTCATTGTCCTTCTCCCCTTGGTCGAACAAGTTGATTACTGGCTGATTCCGTCATGGCGGAAATCATGTCTTGCGCCAGCCTCCTGTTCCGGGGATTTCGCCTTTGGCCCCACACCGTGCATGCGGTGTGATGTACTTTGGACGAACTGCAAGTCGGGTGGAATGTATGAGGAAGCCTGGATACTGTCAATGGTGAGTGTTCCGTTGATCACATGGGCGTGTACATGTGTATCTGGTTCCGTCCCGCTTCTTTGGACCGGTACATGGCAGAGTCCCCGCGACTGATGATGTCGTATTGATTGTCTGTCTTGCCGTCGAACAGGGTGATGCCGATGCTGCTGGTGCATTCGTGCACGACAGCTATCTTTTCGTCCCTTTTGTGATGGGTCAGGTGATAGGGTTCAGCCAAGGCATCTGCGATCTTCTCTGCGACGATGAGGGCCTGTTTCTTCATCTCGTCCTGGCTGCTGGATAGGTCGCCGAGGACTACAACGAATTCGTCCCCTCCATAGCGTGCGACCGTGTCGATCTCGCGCACGGTTGTGTTGAGGCGCCGCGCGACTTCGAGCAGCAACTGATCACCGACTTCGTGCCCGCATTGGTCGTTGATGGGTTTGAAGTTGTCCAGGTCGAGAAACAGCAGGGCGCCGTATGCTTCGTTACGTTTGCTGTTGGCGAGTGACTTCGATAGTCGGTCGTAGAGCATGCGCCGGTTGGGAAGACGGGTGAGCGGATCGAAGAATGCAAGGGAGTAGATCTCCTGTTCGGTCTGCTTACGCTTGCTGATATCCCGGCAGTAAGCGATGTTGTATTCGAGCTCGCCAAGTTTGACATGGTTGGCGGAGACTTCGATCGGGATGATGCTGCCATCCTTGCGTCGGTGACGGGTCTCGAAGAGTTGTGATTTCTTTTGTTTGAGCGCCTCCCAGTGTGCTTTCCATTGATCGGCAGGGAAGTCCGGGTCGATGTCAGGGATGCAGAGTTGCATCAATTCTTCCCGGCTATAGCCAAGTGTCTCGCATCCTTTATTGTTGACGTAACGGATGCAGCCATCTTTATCCAGCCAGTAGATGGCATCGGATGCCTTGTCCATGGCGAACATGGAGAGCTTGAGTTGAGCTTCGGATTCTTTTCGGTCATTGATGTCGACCCCACTGCCGATATAGCCGAGGAATCGACCTTTGCTGTCGAAGCGGGGGACGCCATGGTCGACGATCCACCTGTATTCGCCGCTGTGATGGCGCAGACGATATTCCAGTGTGAATTCGCGCCGGGCATCGAAGGCCAGGATGTACTCGTGCAAACAGCTTTCACGGTCATCCGGGTGGATGCCTTGCGCCCAGCCTTCTCCCAACTCTTGCGACATTTTGTTGCCGGTGAAATCCAGCCAGACTTGATTGAAATAGGTGCATTGCTTGTCCGGACCGGCTAGCCAGATCAGCACGGACTCGTTCTTGGCCAGCACGCGCAGGTTCTCTTCGCTCCTGCGCAATTCCGAGACGGCGATCTTGGCCTTGCGCAACGCTGCACGGGATTGTGTGAGCGCCGTGATCAGGATATAGAGCAGGATGCTGGTCAGGGTGCCGCTGTAGAAAATGGTCTTGGCCTTGCTGTAGTCCAGGCCGGACCCTTTAAGATCATAATAGTCGGAGACGATCGTCCATTCTTTCCCGCCGAATTCAAGTATCTGTTTGATACTGAAGGACTTTGCGGAGTCGTCGTGCTTGATGTGTTTGGAATAGAGCAGGGCGTCGTTGCTGATCTCATTTCCGTCATAGATGCTGAGTTGAAGGGCTTCGTTTTTGTCTTCCGGCTTGGCATCATCAAGGGCGTTCTCGATCATGTCATTCATGCGGAACGGGCTATACACCCAGCCATACAGCGCGGCGCGGCGCTCGACCACGGTATCGTGGGGCATCCCTTTTCGATATAGCGGGAGATACATCAGCGTCCCCGCCTGAACATCCTCTGTGGTCTCTTGTACCAGCGTCACTTTGCCGGAAAGCGCCGCGGCGTTCGTGTCGCGCGCGCGCTCCATCGCGTCTCGGCGGGTGGGTTCGGAATACATGTTGTAGCCGAAGGCGCGCAAGTTGCGCCCGGTGAACGGTTCCAGATAGACGATGGAGGTATAGGCTTCGTGCTTCTGTTTGGGCCAGACTTCATAGTCGGGGAATCCTTTGCGGCGCACCGATGCGATGTGGGATGCCAGTTGATCTTGAGGGATCCACTGTGCGTAACCCAGACCCTGCACGCTTTTGAAATGATCATCCAGTTCTATGCGACGGACGTAGCGTTGCCATTCATCTCGGCTTACGTCGTCAGAAGAATCGAAGAGGGCTGCAGCGCCAAGCAGGACTTGTTCATGAGAGGAGAGTGTGGCCAGCAGGTGCATGCGCACCTCATCGGCATCTGCTGCAAAGTGATCGAGCGCGATCTTGTCGGCATCGATCTTTGCTTCATAGCTGAAGAACAGCGTGATAGCCAAGCCTGCGAGCATGACCAAAAAGGCATACTTGCAGAATTGCTTCACATCAGCCATGAGGTGCATGGTTGATCTTTCAATCGGCTTTGCGGACACGAAATCCCCTTTGCTGCGGACTACAAGCGAATTCATCCCTCTGCGGAGATGATCCCTTGCTCCAGCCCCCTGTCCGGTATCCTCGCTGTCCTTCCTCCACCGTGCATGCGGTGAAATGTGAGTTCAGCGAATCTGCAAGTTTTGGGGACTCTATGGGCTGGATACATATGTGTCAATGCCCCGTTCGGGATTATAACCATTACATTATTATGGTGATAATGGGGCGTATGCCTCAGGTCTTGTCCACATAGTTGACCGGCGCGTGATCGCTCAACGGTTTGGGAGGGCGCAGCCAGGCGAGTAGCCAGTCGAGCCATGCGCTAGATTTCGGCGATTCAAGAATATGCAATTCGCCCAAGTGACAGAAGCCGAATGCTTCCGGTGGAACGGTGGTGACGACATCTTCGCCATGCACGACACGATGGATGCGGCGGGCCAAAGGTTCGAGTGATGCAACGAATTCGTTGTCTCCCACACGCGGTGATCCGAATGTGTAGAGCGCGGTCGGTGTGATGCGTGCTGCGGCCAGTGTGGCAAGTGCCGCCCCCAGACTGTGGCCGGTGAAAAAGACCGGCAGCTGCAAACGTTTCAGTGCGCGCTCGATATCATCCCAGACGCTATCGAGAGCCTGCGTGAATCCGGAATGCGTATCTATCTTGCCGTCATCATGGCGCAGGCGGCCCAATTTGAGATCGGTGACGAAATCCTTGGTGTTCTGTTCTGTACCACGGAAGACCAGCACGGCGAATGGAACTGTTGTTGAGAATTCCAGCAGCATGGCTTGCGTGTCGGTCTTGCGCGAAAAGAAAAACTGTCTGCGTGTGCAACCTGCTATTTCAAGAATCCGGCTCTGGGTCGGTCTTGGCGGTGTGTCCGTTTCCTCCACATCATGCCGATAGGAGAGCCTGCTGAGCTCGGCAAGCCAGCGCGCGTTCGCGCGGCTGTAACTGTGGGTGTTGGGATTGAACGGTGGCATGGGGCATCGCGCGAAGAAATCCTTCGCGTCGCCGGGATGCAGCAGTTCTTTCCAGGTGGCCATCGCTGCTTCTTTCTGCTGATGTTCAGACGACCGCGAGGTCGTAGCCCATGTTGCTGAAGATGCCGGAGAGCTGTTTGATGCCGAAGCGTTCCTGTTCTTTCACGGCTTGCTGGAAACGGTACCAGTGCGTGTGTTCGCGTGCGCTGCTTTCGCGCCAGTGATATCGGTCCTTGAATATCGTGAAGCCGTGCAGCAGTCCGTCCGGATTGTCCTTCATGCCGCGCACTTCGGTCTCGATGGCTTCGTCGAACCACAGGTTCTCGTCGAATTCCGGGAACCAGTCCAGACGCTTCCGGTAGCTCTCGAGGCGCGCATCCCGGTGACGCAGGTCGTCGCCGGTGTAGGTCTGTCCGCCTATGGTGATGAGCTCGCTCTCCAGTGCCGGCCATAGGCCGGAATTGTCTGGCTTGCCTGTGCCGGCCTGATAACTGCAATAGCGTTTGAACAGCGCCTCGGCGGCATCGATGAAGCGGTTGCGGTTGCTGACTTCGGCATCGACCAGTCGATTGTCTATCCACTCATGGTTGACCCAGTCGGGGTGGTGCCCGCCGTGCGCGTGACCGATGGACGGGAGGGGCTGGAGGTCGATCTGGTTGTAATGGTCATGCCAGCCGACGAAGTTTTGATGAGCCCAAGTATCCACGAAACTGTGCGAGGCGATGCCGATGCGGTACAAGCGTGTATCGGTATGCGCCCTGAAGGCATCATCCAGTATGGCGTTGGCATGCTCGTTGTTCGGGGTGGTGTTGAGCAGGTGCATCTTGCCGTCGCGTCGGCGCGCGGTGTAGGCCAGCGGATCGCCGGGGATGAAATGGAAGATGGGATAGATGCGCATCAAGCTGTCTTTCGGCTTGAGGATGTTCATGGTCTGGCTCATGAAATTGACATAAGGACGCAGTTTGCCGGAACGGTCCTGGATCTCGTGGCTGATGTCGTTCTCGTCGACGTATTCGGATGCGTGGGCGATGGTGAGCGACTCTTCCTTGCTGAAGCCGGCGCGATGCGCGATCAACCCGGTGAGCCAGTAATGGAATTCGATGTCCATGCGTTCTCCCTTTGCGACAGTTCGGTGTGACGGGATCCCCGCGATGCGTGAAATTCGTCTTGCGCCAGCCTCCTGTCCGGGACCCCGTTGCCAGCCTTGCACCGTACCTGCGGTGCAATGTCCTGTTGCGGGATTGCAAGGTGGGCAGAATGTAGAAGAGGCACTCCGCGATGTCAATCATGCGGCATCGCATCGCCATGAAATAGCGATCTTGTCACCGGTATAATGCGCGCGTAGTCCCAAATTCAATTCGATTCTGGAGTCAATGTGTTCAAGCTTATCTGTGTCGTAGTCGGTTATCTGTTGTTGGGTTGGGTGGGCGCACTTCTGGGTCTGATACTGGGGGCGGTCATCGATCGTATCCGCGCCTTCGGTCAGGGAGCACTCAATCCCCTGCATGCCGCTTTGCGCCAAACGGTGTTCCTGGAGACGGTGTTCATCGCCATGGGCAAGTTGGCCAAGGCGGACGGGCGCGTGTCTGAGGCCGAGATCGCGCACGCCGAGGTGCTGATGCAGAAACTGGGCATGACGCCGGAGCATCGCCAGCAGGCCATCGCGCTGTTCAAGCAGGGCGCTTCTGGTGATGGCGATATGTACGAGACCTGCAAGAAGTTCATGTCGGTTTGCGGCCATACCCATCATCTGAAAGAGATGCTGCTGGTCTATCTGATCGTGATGGCGATGGCGGACGGTGAGTACCATCCCGAAGAAGAGAAACTGCTGACCCAGATCGCGGGCCATCTCGGCTACGGGCCGGAGGCATTCAAGCGTTTGCTGGATATGGTGGTGAACCAGACCCACTTTGCCGGTGGTCAAGCGAACAGCGAAACCGCGCTGGAAGATGCGTACAAGGCACTGGGTGTGAGCAAGGAAAACAGCGATGCGGAAGTGAAGCGCGCTTACCGCAAATTGATGAGCAAATATCACCCGGATAAACTGATGGGGCAGGGCTTGCCGGAAGACATGATCAAGATGGCGACCGAGCAGGCCAAGGATATTCAGTTGGCTTACGATCTGGTGAGCAAACAGCGCGGGATGTAATAAGCAAGAAAAAACGCCGCACAGCGCGTGAAGCGTTGTGCGGCGTTTTTGTTTTCAGGCGGTCGTGTTGACGACTGAGCCGACGTTTGCGCTACTGGTGCTGTTTGTGTTCAGAGCGGCGTAGGTGTCTGCTTTGGCTGAGACGATCTGCTCGGGTAGCTGGTCGTATGATGTTTGGGGCTTGAGCTGAAATATCTCGACGTTGGGGACCGTTCTGGCGCTTGCTGCAGCGCGGCTGGCTTCCGACTGTGCCTGGCCGGCTCTGACTTCAAGTTCGTTCGCATTCTGCTGGGCGCGTGCGGCTTCCGATCGTGCGGCACGAGCCTGACTTTGCAAAGATTGCGCCTTCTGGCTGGCCTGATCTACTGAGCGTTGTGCTTGTTGCTGGAGCTGCTGTGTGTAGCCGCCAGTGTTCAGGGAAAGAGAAGAAAATGCGGTAAGCATGGCATTACTCCCTGCGTGAATCCATGGTGGAAAGCATACGCTTCACCGGGGAGATGTTCAAGTGTTTGATCTTGAAGGTGGATCGCGTCAAATCAGTACCCGAACAGCGGTTCTTTGGCTTCTTTGGCGCGATACATCTCTTTCAGGCGAACCTTGGCTCCCTCATGCCCTTGTTCAGCTGCCTTGCGATACCACTCGACAGCCTGCTTGGGACTTTTTTCGACGCCGAATCCTTTGCGATACATGCCGCCCAATTGGAACTGGGCCTCTGCATCGTTAAGTTCGGCTGATTTTGAGAACCAGTTGAAGGCGATGCGATAGTCGGGGGCGAATGCCATGCCGTCGCTGTACATCATTCCCAGGGCCATATAGGCCTCCGGGTAATCGCGATTCGCAGCCTGCTGAAACCAGTTCAGTGCTTCATTGTCATTTTGGCGAACACCGATGCCCTTGGCGTAGCTGGTGCCCAGACGGAACATCGCCCATGCATCGCCTTTGCTCGAGAGGTGGCGATAGAGTTGGACCTTCTGCGGGCAAATGGTCTTTTCAAAACGGGCGAGGCGGTCGGCGAAATCTTCATCGACTTCTTTTGCGATACGGGAATAATTGTCACGCCAGTCGCCTCTGCGATAGCGGTCCAGTTGCATCAGGGCAGAGTTGAAGTTGCTGCACATGCGGGACATCTCGCCGCGTTTCTCCAGCGTCACCCCTTCATCGAATTTTTCTTTGGCCTGATCAATGGCTTTGCGGGCGCATTTGGATTCGCGGTAATGCATGATGCTGGTATCGGACACATCCGCTTCACTCGGGTCGCAAGAGGAGGCGAGAGCCGCGCCGTTACAGAGCATCAATGCCGCAGCGAGTGTTAGTGAAGATAAGCTTTGAGACATGTGCACATTCCTTGCAATGGGTGAAGACGCCCGAACTTTAGGGCGAGTGCGTCGAGGCTGTCAACGTGGAATCAATTGTTATCCGGCAATCGAATGCGCGTTAAAGAAAAAGGGCATCGCGAGGATGCCCTTTTGATTGCTGTGCGTGCTGCCTTTATTCGATGCGTGCCTTGCTGCGCAGTTCGGCGATAGCCTTCTGCACCGCTTCCTGCTTGCGACGCTGTTCCAGACGCGGTTTCATCTCTTCATAGGTCGGCACCTTCAAGTCGCGGGTGTCTTCCAGCTTGATGATGTGCCAGCCGTACTGGGTCTCAACCGGGCCGCTGATCTCACCTTTCTTCAGCTTGAGGATAGCCTCGCCGAAGGGCTGTACGAAATTCCCCGGAACGGTGAATCCCAGATCGCCGCCTTTGTCCTTGGAGCCTGGATCATTCGATTTCTGTTTTGCGACTTTGGAGAAAGATTCCTTCTTTACGCGTTTTGCAATGGCTTTGGCTTCGTCTTCGGTTGCCACGAGGATGTGGGATACCTTGTACTCCTTGTTGCCGACACGCGCTTTCATGGTTTCGTAATCTTGTTTCAGCAAGGCTTCATCGATGGGATTCTTCTCAACGAAATTCTGCACGAAGGCACTGGCAAGCACGGACTGGCGGGCCAACTCCAGTTGCTGTTTGGTGTCGGGCTGCTTTTCCAGCCCTTGTTTGTCGGCTGCCTGGGACAGTACTTCCAGATTGATCAGGTCTTCGCGGATAGCTTTGCGCAATTCTTCAGAGTCGGCTTGACCGCCTTGGGCTGCAGCAACGTTGACGCGCAGGTCGACGCGAGACTGCGGGATCGCCACGCCATTCACCAGCGCGACAGGTTTGTCGGCATCAGCGGCTTGCGCACCAGTGGCGAGCAGCAGAGCCGACATCAGGGCGAATCGGGAGAAATTCAGCATGTTTCTTTCCTTTGAACGTTGATTAACAGGATGGTCATAAAAGTCCGGCGCGAAATATAGCACAGGGTAGAGGGTGTGTTCAGCGCGGGAAAACCTGTTTGAAAGGGCGCACTTCGACTTGCGCATAGACGCCTGCAGCCACATAGGGATCGGCAGCGGCCCAGTCTTTGGCGGCTTGCAGGGATTCGAATTCGGCGACGATCAGGCTGCCGGTGAATCCGGCGGTGCCGGGATCATTGGCATCCACGGCGGGGAAGGGGCCTGCCATCAGCAGGCGGCCCTCAGTCTGCAATTTTTCGAGGCGTTCCAGATGGGCAGGGCGTGCACTTTGGCGCAGCGGCAGACTGTCACTCACGTCTTGGCCGAAGATGGCATACAACATATCAGGACTCCTTGTGATCTTCTTCTACGTATTTGGCCAGCATGGCGGCCTGGACGAGGATGAATACCAGCATGATGCCGGTGGCACCGAACAGCTTGAAATTCACCCAGACATCGGTGCTGAAACTGAAGGCGACATACAGATTGAGGATACCCAGCAGGGCAAAGAAACCGCTCCATGCCAAGTTGAGGCGGTGCCAGACGAAATCGGGCAGCGTCATCTTCTCGTGCAGCAGTGCGCGCATCAGGTTCTTCTTCAGCACGATGGCCGAGAACAGCAGTGTCACCGTGAAGAACCAGTAGAGGATGGTCGGCTTCCATTTGATGAAAGTCTCGTCATGCAGCAGCAGCGTCGCACCGCCGAACACGGTGATGATGCCCAGGCTGACCCACAGCATGGTGTCGACTTTGCCGTGATGATATTTCACCCAGGCGACCTGAACGAAAGTGGCGGCGATGGCAGCGGCCGTTGCGGCGAACACGCCCGCCACTTTGAACACGATGAAAAACAGGATGACCGGAAAAAGGTCGAACAGGATCTTCATGTGCGATCCAATGCCAGCGAGGCGGAATTGAGGCAGTAGCGCAAACCTGTCGGTTCGGGGCCATCCTCGAAAACGTGGCCCAGGTGCGAACCGCAGTTCGCGCAACTGACTTCGATGCGTCCCATGCCGAGCGGATCCTCGTCGCTGTATTCAACGGCCTCTTCTTCGATGGGTTGCCAGAAGCTGGGCCAGCCGGTGCCGGATTCGTATTTGGTCTCGGAATCGAACAACGGTGCACCGCAACATACGCAACGGTAGATGCCGATATCGTGGCAATCCCAATATTCGCCGGTGAAGGCGACTTCGGTACCGCCTTTGCGGCAGATCTCGTATTGCTCGGGCGTCAGTTCTTCACGCCACTCTTCTTCAGATTTATCGATGTCGTTCATTTATTGTCTGCCAATGAAAGTTTCACACAGGGTCGAGCACTCATGCACTGGAACCATGCGGCCAGGTTGGGGTGCGCACCGCGCCAGTCGCGGTCCGGCTGGCGCAGATCAAGATAAGCCAACGCGCTTACCAATGCCAGATCGGCCAGCGTGAGCGCATCGCCTTCACACCAATCGCGCGTGCCTAGCTGGGCGGCGATGTGCTGAAGGGTATGGTCGATGGCGTTATTGTGCAACAACAGCGTTGAGGCCAATTGTAGCTCCGGTGGCCGCGTCACTTCGTTGCGTACCACGACGGCGGAATCCATGATGCCGTCGGCCAATGCTTCCCAGCGACGTACCCGCATGCGCGCCAAGGCGTCGTTGCGGGGAATGAGGATAGGGCTGTCGTTCAGCGTGTCGGCATATTCCGAGATCACCACGGAGTCGAAGATGCATTCCCCGTCGTCGAGGATCAGGGCAGGGATACGTCCCAGCGGGTTGACGCGATATACCTCGCTGTTCGGATCGCTGGGTGGATCGACCACGTAGTCATGCGGCAGGTTCTTCTCGAGCAGCACCAAACGTGCTTTACGTACGTAAGGGCTGGTGTTGGAGCCGATCAGTTTCAAAGAACTTCACCTGCGTGGTCAGCCAGACGAGAACGCTCGCCGCGTTGCAGTGTGACGTGGCCGCTGTGCGCCCAACCTTTGAAGCGGTCCACCACATAGGTCAGACCGGAGCTGCCTTCGGTCAGGTAGGGCGTGTCGATCTGGGCGATGTTGCCCATGCACACCACCTTGGTGCCGGGGCCGGCACGTGTGATCAGCGTCTTCATCTGCTTGGGCGTCAGGTTCTGCGCTTCGTCGATGATGAGGAACTTGTTGAGGAAGGTGCGGCCGCGCATGAAGTTGAGCGACTTGATCTTGATGCGTGAACGGATCAGGTCGCGTGTCGCGGCACGGCCCCATTCGCCGCCTTCGTCGCTGGACTGGTTGAGCACGTCTAGGTTGTCGTCCAATGCGCCCATCCAGGGCGACATCTTCTCTTCTTCGGTGCCCGGCAGGAAGCCTATGTCTTCACCCACCGAAACGGTGACGCGGGTCATGATGATCTCGGAATAGATCTTTTGCTCCAGTACCTGCATCAGGCCAGCAGCCAGAGTGAGCAGCGTCTTGCCGGTACCGGCCTGGCCGAGCAATGTGACGAAGTCGATCTCCGGATTCATCAGCAGATTCAGCACGAAGTTCTGTTCGCGGTTGCGCGCGGTGATGCCCCAGATCGCGTTCTTGCTGTGTGTGTAATCGGTCAGTGTGAGCAGGGTGGCGGTGTCGTCCTTCTGCGCCGCGACCACGGCATAGAACGGGTTGTCCGCATTGTCCTGATAGACGAATTCGTTCACCAGCATGTCGCGGCACATCGGCCCTTTGATGCTGTAGAAAGTCTGGCTGCCTTGGGTGCCGGACTTCATATCCTTGCCGTGCGTCTCCCAGAAGTCGGCAGGCAATTCGCGCGTGCCGGCATACAGAAGATCGGTGTCTTCCAGCACCTTGTCGTTGAAATAGTCCTGTGCCGACAGACCCAGTGCACGCGCCTTGATGCGCATGTTGATGTCTTTCGACACCAGCGTGACCTGGCGCTGCGCCTGATGCTTGTGCATGTGCGCGACCACCGCCAGGATAGCGTTGTCGGCTTTGCCATTGGCCAGGTTTTCCGGCAGTTCGTGTGTGATGAACTCAGTCTGCAGATAGAGACGACCGGTAGCGTTCTTGTTGCCAAGCGCATCCAGCGCCACGCCTTTATCGATGTTGTCTTCGGATTCGTTGACCAGATTGTCAAGGAAGCGGCTGGCCTGACGCGCGTTGCGCGCGACTTCGGTCATGCCTTTCTTGTTGTTGTCCAGTTCTTCCAGCACGAACATCGGCAGGTAGACATCATGTTCCTCGAAACGGAACAGGCTGGTCGGGTCGTGCATCAGCACATTGGTGTCCAGCACGAACAGCTTGGTGGTCTTGTCCGACGAGGTTTTACGGGCGTTCATGTTTTTCCTTATAGAGATTGAACGAATGCTAGGACTTCCTGCGCGTGGCCGTCTGCTTTCAGCCCCCGCCATTCCTTGCGGATAACGCCCTTGCTATCGAGTACGAAGGTGCTGCGCTCGATACCGCGTACGTCTTTGCCGTACATCTTCTTCTGCTTGATCACGCCGAAGATGTTGCATGCCACTTCTTCGGCGTCCGACAATAATTCGAACGGAAGTGTGAACTTGGTTTTGAAGTTCTCGTGCGACTTGAGGCTGTCGCGCGAGACGCCGACGATCTCGCAACCGGCCTTCTGGAATTCGGCATACAGGTCGCGGAACTGCTGCGCTTCGGTGGTGCATCCCGGTGTGTTGTCCTTGGGGTAGAAATAGATGACCAGAGACTTGCTGCGTATGGGATGAAGGGTGAAATCGGCGCCGCCGGTGGCGGGCAGGGTGAAATCGGTGACTGGTTTGTTTGGCATTCAATACTCCGTTAGATGCCTGCATTGTTGTCAAAACGGCGACATATGGCAAGCACACACAAGCAACTTTATCTGTGCTACGTTGCTGCCCCGTACAAATCGCACGATACAGAGGATGCAGGACGAAGATTACATGCGCGAGGCACTAGCGATGGCCGCACAGGCGGCGCAGGCCGGTGAAGTGCCGGTGGGCGCGGTGGTGGTGAAGGATGGCGAGATCGTCGGGCGAGGTTTCAATGCGCCGAACTCGCGACATGATCCCTCCGCCCATGCGGAGATGATGGCGTTGCGCGATGCCGCAAAGAACATCGGCAACTACCGGCTGGTCGGCTGCGAGATGTTCGTCACACTCGAACCCTGCGTGATGTGCGTCGGTGCCACCTTCCATGCCCGTATCGCGCGCGTGGTGTACGGCGCGAAAGAACCCAAGACCGGCGCGGCGGGCAGCGTGTTCAACCTGTTCACCGAACCGAAACTGAACCATCATGCCCGCATCGAAGGCGGTTTGCTGGCGGAAGAATGCGGCAAAGTGCTGAGCGATTTCTTCGCCATGCGCCGCGCCCAGCAAAAATCTCAATGAAGATACACATCCACATCCCCACTCAGACCATGCAGTTGCTCGATGATGGCGGCGCCGTCATGCAAAGCTATCCGGTCTCTACCGGTGCCAACGGTGTCGGCGAACAGAGCGGCAGTTTTTGCACGCCGCGCGGCAAGCATGTCATCCGCGCCAAGATCGGTGCGGGCCAGCCGGTCGATACCGTGTTCGTGCGCCGCCGACCGACCGGTGAGATCTATACGCCCGCACTCGGGGCGGCACATCCCGGACGTGACTGGATACTGACACGAATCCTGTGGTTATCCGGTCTGGAGCACGGTTACAACCGCGGCGGAAGTTGCGATACCATGCGCCGCTACATCTACATCCACGGTACGCCGGACGAGGTCGAGATGGGCAAGCCGGGTTCGCATGGCTGCATACGCATGCGCAATGCCGACCTGCTTGAATTGTTCGAACATGCGTCCGCCGGTACCGAAGTGGAGATCGTTG
>JBDRPZ010000102.1:0-29640 GCA_043826585.1 Pseudomonadota bacterium | reverse complement strand
CCGACAGTGGGCTTCTACGCCAAATTCTCGGTTCTGAACGCGGCACTGCAAGCCGGACATCTGTCGCTGGACATCGCGGCAGTGATCTTCTCGCTGATCGGCGCCTTCTACTACTTGCGCATCGTCAAGCTGATGTATTTCGATGCACCGGAAAGCCACGAGAAGGTGTACATGCAGCCGGACAGCACGCTGCTCATCTCCATCAACGGTCTGGCGGTGCTGATGCTCGGCATCATGCCCAATACGCTGATGGCGATCTGTGCCGCATCGGTGCAGCAGTCGCTGCTGCTGCCCTGATCGATAGAGACTCCGAAGGAAACTCCCGCTGCGGCGGGAGTTTTTATTTCAGCAAGGCAATTTCGACTTGAATGAAGGAAAACACTATGGACCTCACTGAAAAACAGATCGATTCTCGTGTGGTGTACGAGGGCGGGTTTCTTGAAGTGCTGAAAGACACCGTGCAACTGCCGGATGGCAGCACCAGCACACGCGAATATCTGACCCACCCCGGCGCGGTCGCCATGCTGGCCATTCTGGACAACGGCAAGTTGCTGATGGAGCGTCAGCATCGTTATCCATGGCATTGCGATTTCATCGAGTTGCCGGCAGGCAAGATCGACGCGGGCGAAGACATCCTCGTCACGGCACAACGCGAACTGCTGGAAGAGACCGGCTATGTCGCGCGTGAATGGACGCATCTCACCACGGCCGCACCGTGCATAGGTTATTCCGATGAGCGTATGGAATATTTCATCGCACGCGGCCTGACCCATCAGGGCAGCAAGCTGGACGAAGGCGAGTTCCTCGAAGTGTTCGAACTGTCGCTTGATGAAGCCATGGAATGGATACGCGCAGGCAAGATCACCGACAGTAAAACCATTGTCGGTCTGTTCTGGCTGGAAAAGGTGCTAAAGGAAGGTTGGTGTGCACCAGAATAAGGCATCCTTATGGTGCGCCATGCACCGTGATGGTGTGCAAAACCGCTTGGTCAACATGCTTTGCGGGATGAAGTTCTTATAAATCAATGCATGTTTAAGCTGGCACAGTGCTTGCATGCGTAAACGCGTTTCGCACTTTTTCGGAGAATGAGATGGAAGAACTAAAGGTCAGTAGTGATGCGCTTTTCATATTGCTGGGCGCCATCATGGTGCTTGCGATGCACGCCGGTTTCGCTTTCCTGGAACTTGGCACGGTAAGAAAGAAGAATCAGGTCAACGCGCTGGTCAAGATCCTCAGCGATCTGGCGATCTCCACCATCGCCTATTTCTTCATCGGCTACGGTATCGCCTACGGCATCCACTTCTTCGCTGGTGCGGAAGAGCTGGCGCAGAAGAATGGTTACGATCTGGTCAAGTTCTTCTTCCTGATGACCTTCGCGGCTGCGATCCCGGCCATCGTTTCCGGCGGTATCGCCGAGCGGGCCAAGTTCAATCCGCAGCTCGCCGCCACCTTCATGCTGGTCGGCTTCGTCTACCCGTTCTTCGAAGGCATCGCGTGGAACGGTGCCTACGGCGTACAGGACTGGCTGACCGCCAGCTTCGGCGCAGCCTTCCATGACTTCGCCGGTTCCGTGGTGGTGCATGCGGTCGGCGGCTGGATCGGTCTCGCGGCGGTGTTGTTACTCGGCGCGCGCCATGGTCGCTATACCAAAGAAGGACGCATCTCCGCCCACCCGCCTTCCAGCATCCCATTCCTTGCACTGGGCGCATGGATACTCACTGTGGGCTGGTTCGGCTTCAATGTGATGAGCGCGCAGACCATCACCGGCATCAGCGGTCTGGTCGCGGTCAACTCGCTGATGGCCATGGTCGGCGGCACACTTACCGCGCTGTGGGTGGGCAAGAACGACCCCGGCTTCGTGCATAACGGTCCGTTGGCCGGTCTGGTCGCAGTGTGTGCGGGTTCCGATCTGATGCATCCTATGGGGGCATTGATTGTCGGAGGTGTCGCCGGTGCGCTGTTCGTATACATGTTTACGCTGACCCAGAACCGCTGGAAGATAGACGACGTGCTCGGCGTATGGCCGCTGCACGGCCTGTGCGGGGCATGGGGCGGTATCGCCGCCGGTATCTTCGGGATGAAAGCGCTGGGTGGTCTCGGTGGGGTCAGCTTCATGTCGCAACTGATCGGCACCGTGATGGGCATTGCCATCGCGCTGGCTGGCGGTTTCATCGTTTACGGAGCGATCAAGAAACTGGTCGGCATCCGTCTGGATCAGGAAGAGGAGTTCAACGGCGCAGACTTGAGCATCCACAAGATCAGCGCCACGCCGGAGCGAGAGTCGGGCTGGTAATACGTCTGTTTCTGTTGAGTCATTGCATCCTGCGACGACCCTTTGGGGTCGTCGTTGCGTTTCGAGGTCAGAAAAAATAAGCGCTGTAACTGACAGTCCATAGCCTTCTATGTTTTCTCGGTAGAATGCGTAGCGCATAGATCAACCAGAACGGACCCCTTGCCACATGATTCAAGGAAAGATCGACTTCAAGAGTGTGCCGGTGCAGGCCGGTATCATCTCTGACATCATCAATCTGGATATCGAGTCCAGCGACTATTTCCAGAAACTGGACGATCTGATCGGGTCGGATCAGGGGGTGGCATCGCTGGTGCTCAGGGTCGTCAATTCTCCGTTGTACAGTCGCGGCAACAAAGTCGCCACCATTCCGCTGGCGATCAGTCTGCTCGGCTACAGCGTGCTGCATTCGCTGGCACTGCTGGCTTTCAGCCGTTCCTTGTTCTCCGAATCCCGTCATGCGGACTTCCGTTTGCATATCTGGCAACACTCTTTGCTGACCGCGCTCGCCAGCCAGCGTATCTGTCATAGACTGAAAGATAGACAGCATGGTGACGAGGCATTCATCGCCGGCCTGATGCACGATATGGGCAAGGTGTTGATGTTCACGCAGCACCCGGTACTGTATGAGAAGGTGTTCCAGCATATGTCCGAGCCGGATTTTTCAAGCGCGCAGTTCGAGCAGCGCTATTTCGGTTTCGATCACTATCAGGTGGGGGCCGAGGCCGTCAAAGAATGGCGGCTGCCCAGCCGCTTCAATGGCTATATGGGCAGCGAGTTGATGCATCCGCATCCGGATGAAGAGGGTGGGGCGGTGTTGCGGAGTCTGGTCGCGGCCAATGCCTTGCTCAAGTCGGCGGGTATCGGTAGTCGGAAGCTCGCGGAGCCGGAAGCAAGAAGAGAGATGTTGCAAGCCTTCGGACTGGAAGAAACGTTATGTGATGAATTGCTGGACGAAGGGTTCATCGAAAGCCTGAAAGAGAGCGATATCTATCGTCTCTGTATGAGCAACTGAGATGAATAAGCACGCAGATCCGATAGCCGCCGACAGAATATCTGTGACCTCGCTGGAGCACGGTATCTGGCCGGGGCTGAAAGCGAAATTGGAGACGGTGCTGGGTCGCTTGGAGATGTCCCGCTTGTCTGCGCCGGTGATGCTAGTACTGCACGATTCGGTGGATGCTGCGGTCAAGGCGATGCACTTTGCCGCATTCCGGCGCTTGGCGGAGGAAGAGTTCGGCATGGTGACGGACAGCAACAGTGCCGATCTGGAGGTGCTGTTCAATGCCGAAGTGAACGAACATGGATCGCAGAACATCGCGCAATTCTGCAAGGACAATGGGCAGCATGTTGAGATCGTCTTTCCGGCGACGGGTGAAGATATCTTGTCCATCGTTGTGCCCGTTGATTGGGATGTAGCGCAATGCGGCACGTCCGGATTGGTCGAGGCGCTGGGACTGCAATGGCAGCGCGCGACGATTGAAGCGGATTCATGCGCTTTCACTCTGAATCGTGCGGTGATCGACCCTGATTCGGCTCGTAAGGGTGTGCTGCTGGATGAAGTGTCCGGTCAAACCAGCATGCAGAACATCTGCGACAAACTTGGCTACGGACTGATCCGTTTTTCCAGTGCGGGCGAAGTCATCGCGGTTTCCAAAACCATGCTGGAAAGTCTAAGACTACCGGTGGATGCCTCATCCATCAGTGATCTGTGCACTGCTATCCCGTTCAATTTCTATAACGATGTGATCTGGGGGCTGGCGCTGACCGGCGAAGGTGTGTTCGAGAACTATCGCACGCGCGTCTATCTTTCCGGTGCCGAGGGCCACTCCGCCTTGTTCAACGTTAGCGGCTATCGGGACGAGAACTTGGTCATTCATTCGCTATGGCAGATCGTGTCGCTGGACCAGAGGACGATCCACCTCGGAGAAGGCTCCATCCTCAGCGAGGCGCGTATCCATAACATCACGCGCAACTATGTACCACAGATGGTCGAGGAAAAAGCGCGCGAGGCGGTGCAGCTGGGGAAGGAGACGCTGATCAACGAGGAAGGCGAGATCGCTGTACTGTTCTGTGACATCGTCGGTTTCACCTCATTCGTGGAAAGCAACGCCAGCAGCGAATCCATCATCAACACGCTCAACACCATCTTGCGTCGCGTGTCCGGTTCGGTCAGGCGTCATCACGGTTATATCGATAAATTCATGGGTGACAGCGTGATGGCTATCTTCAGGGAGCCTGCGGATGCGCTGGCAGCGGCCATCGATATGCAACTGCATGCCGCCGATATCAACGGATTGCGCGCCCGCGCGGGGCAGGATGCCTTGAGTCTGCGTATCGGCATCCATTGGGGCGAGGTCGTCATCGGCAATGTAGGCACTGCGGAAAGACTGGACTGGACGGCGATCGGCGATGTGGTGAACACCGCATCGCGTATCGAGAAGAACTGTCATCCCGGCTCCATACTGATCAGTCAGACCCTGCGCGACAAGGTTGATGTGGCGCGGCATCCTGAGATCAGTTTTGGTGACATCTTCACCATCCACGTCAAAGGGAAACGGGAAGGGCTGTCTGTGTGCCATATCTCGCAAGCCGGGGGGCGGTGAGTAGCCGTTGGTGCCCGAGATACGCCAGGCCCCGGGGCGATTTATGGTTAATTCTTTAGCGGAGGAATCCAGTGTCTGAATCAACGAGCGATATCAAGTCCATCACCGATGCCCTGATTCAATTTCGCGACGAGCGGGATTGGGCGCAATTCCATAATCCCAAGGATCTGGCAGCAGCACTCTCCATCGAGGCGGGCGAGTTGCTGGAATGCTTCCTGTGGAAAGCGCATGGCGAAGCGGATGAAGCACGGGTGAAGGAAGAGTTGGCGGATGTATTCGCTTTCGCCTTGTTACTGGCGGAACACTATCAGTGGGATGTGTCGCAGATCGTGCGGGAGAAGATGGTCAAGAACGCGGAGAAATATCCGGTACACAAAGCGCACGGGAGCGCGAAGAAGTATAACGAGTATTAGCCGCTACCCAGCGTGCGCCCTGAACCGGGCATATTGGTCTTGCCTTTGGTGTCGTACAGTCCGGCGGTCTGCTCCGATGCGCCGAGCAGTGCCTGCACGGCCTGCTGGTTGTAGCGCATACGCACCTGAATCAGCTCGCCGTTTATTTTGTTTGACTGTTGTGCCTGCAAGCCCATGTTTTGGATCTCTTTCCAGACGTCCAGAGCGATGGGGGCATTGCTGCGCAACCAGGATTCGACCTTGCCGGGTTCGGCGTTGATGTATTGCGAGCGTTTCTTGACGAGCGCGGTGAGTGCTTCGGCGGCGCGGGTCTTTTCGTTCGAGAGGTCGAGCAGCGGCTCGGTATCGGGCGAGAGCAGGATCTGCTGCTCGCGTTCAAGCAGGCCGATAAAGGCCTGCAGCGCGGTGCGCTCTTCTGTTAATTGCGTTTTTATCTCGCTTGCGTTCAACGCTGGCTCGCGGTGATCAGATCGCTCACGGTCCTGAGCAGGCCGTCTGCGACCGCACCAGCATTGACCTGAAAACGGCCCTCACTGATGGCTTGTTTGATTTCTGCAACCTTCTTGGCGTCCACGGCCGGTGCGCTGGCGGCGCTACTTTCCAGATTGCGCAGCTGAGCGGTGCTCGTACCCAAATGTACACTGGTACCCTCGGCACCTGCCGTAGCCGAGCGGCTGTTGGCGTCATTTTTGGCTGCAGGGTTGCGTGCAGTGGCTTCGCCGGTGTTGCCGGTGACAGGCTTTGTGTTGTCGATCTTCATGATGGGACTCCAACTGTTCTGGTTCGATTGTCTGTTGTATCGGAACTTAATGCAAAAACTTTAGCACTTTTATAAAAAATAATTCTTTTCGCGAAATTCGGGGGCTTCGATCGGGCACCGAATGTCGACTCCTGCAGAGTCAGGGCTGAACTTCAGCGGAGCCGTCCGCCACAGTGCGTGCGGTGATCACCTGCGAGTTGGCGAGGCGTACGCGCACTATTTCGCCTTCTCCGGCATTGTTCAAGGCTTGGCCTTCCTGACTGACGACAAAGCCGTTGCCCCGTGCGCGCAGGGTGACGGTCTGCCCCTGGCGGATAAGCAGCGGCGCGCGCAGCATATCCTGACGCAGCACTTGTCCGGCACCGATAGGGAATTTCAGTACCTTGCCTGTGGCTTGCTCAGGGGCGGTGAGCAGGCCTGGGCGCCCCAACTCGCCGCGTTGCAGGCCGAAATCGGCGGGACTCAACACAGTGCCTTGCGCCATGGGACGGTTGGCTACCAGCAGGTCAACGGTGACTTTGATGTCGGCCTGCAGGAACACGCTCCACCCCGGCTTCGTATCGCAGCGCACACCTATGCTGGTCTTGCCGATCAGTTTTGCCCCGGCGGGCAGAAAGGCTTGCAACTTGTCGCAAGGGGCGAGTTTGAGGCGGCGATCGATGGGAGTGACATCTATATGTACTTTGCCGGGCAGATTTTTGCTTTGTGCCTGTGCGAAGGCGAGGGCGGCAGCCCGGATCGCGGCATGGCTTTGCTGCGGCGCAGCCAGCGCAGACCCGCCCCACAGGCAGCCGATCAGCATGAATATATAAGTCAGCCGTTTGTTCATGGCTGAATTGTCATCCTTTGGGGCAAGGTCGAAGGGGGGAAATAAAGCGGGTTTTTACCCTTAATCGTTCGATTGGATGGAAAACCCCGGTACTAGTATGCAAGCCATCACAAAAGTATTCATGAAAGGCAGGGTGCTCATCATGGGCGGCAGAATAGACGAAATGTTCCAGTTTCATCAAGTGGCGCTGAACTTGCGCGTCGCAAGACAGGAACTGATCGCGTCCAATATCGCCAATGCGGATACGCCTAACTATAAGGCGAAGGACATCGATTTCTCCAGCGCCCTGAAGGGAGCGCTGAACGGTTCGAGTGCTACGCTGCAGCTGGAGGCGACAGCAGCCAGGCATCTGGCAGGCGGGACGGGCGAGACAGTGATGGGGGCGCCTGTGCAGTATCGTGTACCGACCCAGCCCAGCGCGGACGGCAATACTGTCGATATGGATGTGGAGCGCGCGCAGTTCGCTGACAATGCGATGCGTTATGAGGCGAGTGTACGTTTCGTCAGCGGCAAGGCCAAAAGCGTGCTGGCCGCGTTACAGAACTAGGAGGGCTCATCATGTCGTCTCTATTCAATGTATTCAATATCGCCGGTTCCGCCATGTCGGCACAGGCGCAACGACTTAATGTGGTGGCCAGCAATCTGGCCAACGCCGACAGCGCCACCGGGCCGGACGGTAAGGCGTATAAAGCCAAACAGGTGGTGTTCGAGACCACTCAGCAGCCGGGGCAGGTCGGTGCAGGGGTTAAGGTGTCCGCGGTGGTGGAGGATAATTCCCCCATGCGGATGCAATATGACCCCAAGCATCCGATGGCGAACGCACAAGGTTATGTAGAGATGCCTAACGTCAACCCGGTGGACGAGATGGTGAACATGATCTCGGCTTCGCGGTCGTACCAGAACAACGTGGATGTGCTTAACACGTCCAAGTCCATGCTGATGAAGACGCTCACCATCGGCCAATAAGGAGATAAATCATGGTTGATTCAGTAAACAGCAGTACGGCCGGCACAGCAGCCACTTCGTCACTTACGGCAGCTTCCACGGACATCGGTGCGACACAGGATCGTTTCCTCAAACTGCTGGTCACGCAGATGAAGAACCAGGACCCGCTCAATCCTATGGATAACGCGCAGGTCACTTCGCAGATGGCGCAACTGTCCACGGTGACCGGCATCGATAAGCTGAATTCGACCGTGCAGGCGTTGAGCAGCAGCATGATGGCGTCGCAGTCCCTGCAGGCGGTCTCCATGATCGGCCATGTGGCGCTGACCGACGGCGACAGCATGACGCTGTCCAATGGCAGTGCCTACGGCGGTGTCGAACTCAAGGATCCGGCGGACAAGGTCACGGTGCAGATCGCGGATAGCAAGGGGACAGTGGTGCGTACCCTGCATCTGGGTGCTCAGGAATCGGGCATCGTCGATTTCAATTGGGATGGCATGACGGATGACGGCGCAACCGCAGCCGACGGCACCTATACCTTCTCTGCAGTCTCCGAACTGAGTGGCAAGAAGAGCGATGTCACCACGCTGTCCTATGGCCTGGTCAACAGCGTGGCGCAGTCGAGCAGCGGCGTTACGGTCAATATCGGTGATCAGGGCGAAGTCGGCCTGAATACCATCAGAAAAATCTTGTAAAGGGAGGATGTCATGAGTTTTCAACAAGGATTGAGTGGACTGAACGCATCTGCCAAGCATCTGGATACGATCGGTAACAACGTGGCGAACGCCAACACCATCGGCTTCAAGCAATCACAGGCGCAGTTCGCCGACCTTTACGCGACGTCATTGGCCGGATCGGGGGCGGTACAAGTGGGTACCGGTGTGAAGATATCCAACGTGGCGCAGCAGTTCACGCAGGGCAATATCACCAACACCTCCAACAGCATGGACACCGCCATCAGCGGCCAGGGTTTCTTCCGTATGGTGGACCAGAACGGCGGCATCTCCTATACGCGTAACGGCCAATTCCAGCTCGACAAGAACGGCTACATCGTGAATAGTCAGGGCCATCAGGTATCGGGATATATGGCAACCAACGGCGTCATCACCGCCGCGCAGCCGGTGCCAATCCAGATCGTCGCCGCCGACCTGACGCCTCAGGCCACGAGCAAGATCGCTTTGGGCTTGAATCTGGATCAGCGCATGGCATTGCCGACTATCACGCCGTTCGATCCGAACAATCCCCAAAGCTATAACAGCTCGACCTCGCTGACGGTCTACGACAGTCAGGGCGCAAGCCACGTTGCGTCGATGTATTTTGCCAAGACAGCCCCCAACACTTGGGATTCCTATCTGACAGTGGATGGCAATCAGGTGCCGGCGGCGGGCACTAAGCTGAGCACGTTGACCTTTAACACTGCCGGCGCGCTGACTTCTCCGACATTGCCGGTCGCTTCGGCGGCATTCAGTCCTGTGCCTGCTGCCATTTCCGTGGTGGGGGCTTCGGTTGCCGCAGGCGGGACGAGCATCACGGGCCCATCTACCACCGGTTTGCTGGTTGGCGCGACAGTCACCGGTGGCGATCTGCCTGCAGGCACCACCATCGTTTCGATCGACGGCCCCAACACCTTCACGGTTTCGGCCGCGAGCCCGGCCGGCTTTGCCGCTACCACGCTGTCGGTGGTGAACCCCGCCAGTGCGGGCAACCAGACCATCAATTTCGATTTCACCGGCACTTCGCAGTTCGGCGGCAGTTTCGGGGTGAATACCTTGACGCAGGATGGTTTCGCTTCCGGTCGTCTGAGTGGTTTCAACACCAGTGCCGACGGCACCATCCTGGGTCGCTATACCAACGGTCAGTCGCGTGCGCTGGGACAGTTGGTGCTGGCTAACTTCACCAGCCCGCAAGGTTTGCAGCCCTTGGGTAACAATGCTTGGGCGGAAACCGCCACTTCCGGCGGCCCCTTGATCGGGACACCGGGCTCCAGCAGCCTGGGGGTGTTGCAGTCATCTGCAGTAGAAGATTCCAACGTGGATTTGACCGCAGAGCTGGTGAACATGATCACTGCACAGCGCGTCTATCAGGCCAATGCGCAGACCATCAAGACGCAGGATCAGGTGTTGCAGACACTGGTGAACCTGCGTTAAGGCAGGAATTTCGAACTAGGGATTAGGATTTAGGGAGAGGGGACATGGACAGACTGATCTACACCGCAATGACCGGGGCGAACCACATCCTGAATCAGCAGTCGACTGTGTCCAACAATCTGGCCAACGTCAACACGCCCGGCTTCCGCGCCAGTATCGATGCCTTCCGCAGTGTGCCGATACAGGGCGAAGGATTGCCCACGCGCACGTTTGTGGTCGATTCCACTGTGGCTGCAGATTTCACGCCCGGCGTGATGCAGCAAACGGGGCGCGCACTGGATGTGGCCCTGGACGGAAAAGGCTGGATCGCGGTGCAGGATGCCAACGGCAATGAAGCATATACCCGCAACGGCAGTCTGCAGATGTCGCCCAACGGCGTGCTACAGACCCGCAGCGGGCTGACCGTGCTGGGTGATGCCGGCCCGATCTCCATACCGCCCGACACTTCGGTCACTATCGCCAAGGACGGCACGCTCTCCACCGTGCCGACCACCAACCAGAAGAATGGGGTGATCGCAGTCGGACGCCTCAAGCTCACCAACCCGCCAGAAGATCAGATGGTGCGCGGTGAGGATGGCCTGTTCCGCACGCGGGACGGCAATCCGGCAGAGGCGGATGCCAATGTGACCGTGGTTGCCGGCAGCCTCGAAGGCAGCAATGTCAATACGGTGGAGGCCATGGTCAATATGATCTCGCTGGCGCGACAGTTCGATACGCACATGAAACTGCTGCAGACTGCCAACGAGAACGACAAAAGTGCCAGCACGATACTGAACCTCAACGCCTAAACGGACTGATCGCTCCATCAGGCAGACTTCTGCCTGACAGAAGCTCGTGCCGAATGCCGTGATGTGTCATCCCGGCGATCTTTAAATCAGGAATAAGCTCGTTTTTCTCCACGTGTTCGCCGGATACATTCGCCGGCAGCGGGGTAATGTGGCAAGCAAGCACAGTACACCGAAAGGACACGCATCATGATCCGCTCATTATGGATATCGAAGACCGGTCTGGAAGCACAGCAGACCCAGATGGACGTCATCTCCAACAACCTGGCCAACATCAATACGTCTGGCTTCAAGCGTTCGCGCGCGGTATTCGAAGACTTGCTGTACCAGAACATACGCCAACCGGGTGCGCAGTCATCACAGCAGACACAGATCCCGTCGGGATTGCAGATCGGTACCGGCGTGCGTCCTATCGCCGCCGAGCGCATCCATACCCAGGGTAACTTGCAACAGACCGGCAACCAGCTGGATGTGGCGATCCAGGGAGAAGGCTTCCTGCAAGTATTGCTGCCGGACGGGACCACCGGCTATTCGCGCGACGGCTCGCTGCAGTCCGATAGTCAGGGGCAGCTTGTCACCGCCAATGGATTCGTGGTGCAGCCCGCGTTGACCATCCCGGCCAATGCAACGTCGGTCACCATCGGTCAGGATGGTGTGGTCAGTGTCACACAGGCCGGTTCGACTGCGGCGGTGCAGATCGGCAGTATCCAATTGGCGACCTTCGTCAATCCGGCCGGCCTGCAAAGCATGGGGCAGAACCTGTATCTGGAGACCGCCTCCAGCGGCACGCCCAGCACCAATGTGCCGGGTACCAACGGTACCGGTACCATCAGTCAGGGTTTCGTCGAGACATCAAACGTCAATGTGGTGGAAGAATTGGTGAACATGATCCAGACCCAGCGTGCCTACGAGATCAATTCCAAGGCCATCACCACATCCGATCAGATGCTGCAGAAACTGTCACAGATATAACGAGGTGCATCATGCGTAACTTGAGCGGTGTGATCAGCGTTTTGGCAGCCGGATGGCTGCTGGTCGGCTGTGTGCCCAGTACCAATATCCGTGAACCATTGACGGCTGCACCGTCTACGGCTCGCCCCGCGCCTCCGCCGGCCAATGGTTCCATCTTTCAGGCCGGTGTGAACGACCGCCCGTTATTCGAGGATCGCCGTGCGCGCCGTGTCGGTGACATCGTGACCATCAGTATCGTCGAGACTACGGCTGCCACCGGAAAATCCGGTGTCACGCAAGAGAATACAGGCAGTTTGGCGGTGGCGACACCGGCTATGCCCGGCGGCTTGTCCGGCAGCAGCAGTGTCAAGACCGGCATCAAGAACGATGCTTCCGGCTCCAATACCTTTACCGGCACGTTGACGGCGACCGTGACCGAAGTGTTGCCGAACGGCAACCTGCGCGTGGCGGGCGAGAAGCAGGTCAGCATCCGTTATGCGGACGAATATGTGCGCTTCTATGGCGTGGTCAATCCGGATGACATCAGCGGCACCAACAGCGTGTTGTCGACCAAGGTCGCCGACGTGCATCTGGAATACAAAGGCGCGACCAATCTGGATGGCGCAGCGGTGACCAGTATGTTCGCGCGTATCTTTACTACTGTGTTTCCGTTCTAGGGGACTGTCATGAAACGATTTATCACATTGATCTTATTGACGCTGCTGGCGGCATTCTCCGGTGTCGCTTCAGCAGAGCGCATCAAGGATCTGGCCAGCGTGCAGGGCGTGCGCGAGAACCAGTTGCTTGGCTACGGCCTGGTGGTCGGTCTGGACGGCAGTGGTGACCAGACCACGCAAACACCCTTCACGGTGCAAAGCACCGTCACCATGCTGGCGCAAATGGGCGTGACCTTGCCGCCGGGCACCAGCCTGCAACTGAAGAACGTGGCGGCAGTGACCGTCACGGCTTCGCTGCCGGCATTCTCGCGTCCCGGCCAAACGATCGATGTCACTGTCTCGTCCATCGGTAATGCCAAGAGCCTGCGCGGCGGTACCTTGCTGATGACGCCATTGAAAGGCGCCAACGGCCAGGTGTATGCGATGGCGCAAGGCAGCCTGCTGGTGAGCGGCGCGGGGGCTGCCGCAGGCGGCAGCAAGACCGTGATCAATCACTTGAGCGTGGGGCGCATTCCGAGTGGTGCCACGGTTGAGCGCGAGGTGCCGACCGCTTTGGGGCAGGGCGATTACATCTATCTGCAGCTGAACACCGCGGATTTCACCACGGCAGCGCGCATGGCAGACACTATCAATCGCGATGTGTCGCCTGATTTTCTGATCGCCAACGCACTGGATGCGCGCACGGTACAGGTCTCCGCACCGCCGGGTTTCGAGCGCGTACAGTTCCTGTCCCGTCTCGAGAACCTTTCGGTCGATGCGGCAGCCGGCAGTGCCAAAGTGATCGTCAACGCCCGCACCGGATCTGTTGTGATGAACCAGCAAGTCTCCTTGAGCGAGTGTGCCGTGGCGCACGGTAATCTGACCGTGGTCATCAGTGCCGACAATGCAGTGAGCCAGCCCAATGCGCTGGCAGGCGGCGACACTGCCGTTGTCAGTAACGCAGACATCAAGATCGAATCCTCGGGCGGCAATATGTTGCATCTGAAACATGGCGTAGCGCTGGGCGATGTGGTCAAAGCGCTGAATTCCATCGGTGCCACGCCGCAAGATATGCTGGCCATCCTGCAAGCGATGAAGGCGGCCGGTGCCTTGCGAGCGGAACTCGAGATCATCTAGGAAGCGAAGATGGCACTCTCACCGGACAGCTTGAGCGGACTCGCGGCGGACAGCCAGGCACTGGACCGTCTGCGCTATCAGGCCAAGCAGGCCCCTGATCAGGCTCTGAAGAAAGTCGCCCAGCAGTTCGAGATGGTGTTCCTCAACATGATGATGAAGAGCATGCGCGAGGCAACGCCGCAGGACGGCATGATGGATAGCGAACAGACCAAGCTGTTCACCGGCATGCTGGACCAGCAACTGGCACAGGAGATGTCCAAGCGCGGCGTAGGTTTGGCCGACGTGATGGTGCGTCAATTGAGTGGGCAGCAGCCCGCGGTTAACTCACAGCCACCGGCTGCGGTGCAGGCGGCGGTTCCCTCTGCGGCTGCCGTATCTTCAGCCTATCAGCCCATGACGCAGCAAGGCTTCATTGAGCGTATGCGCCCGCACGCCGAACGTGCCGGCAAGGCAACGGGCGTGCCGGCTGATTTCATCATGGGGCAGGCCGCACTGGAGAGTGGCTGGGGAAAACGCGAGATCCGCAATGCAGACGGCAGCAGCAGCTTTAACCTGTTCGGCATCAAGGCCGGCAGTAATTGGAAGGGGAAAGTGGCCGAAGTGACCACTACCGAGTATCACGACGGTGTCGCCAGCAAACAGGTGGCACGTTTCCGAGCCTATGATTCTTATGCAGATTCCTTCCAGGACTATGCCCGCCTGTTGAGCGAGAATCCTCGTTATGCGGGTGCAATCGGGCAGTCGAATGCGGTAGACTTCGCCCAGTCGCTACAGAAAGCGGGCTATGCCACCGATCCGCGTTATGCAGATAAACTTGCCAGTGTGATTGGCAGCATCAGCACAAAGGCCTAAAGCATTTTGGCGATCTGCCGATAAACTAGGCGAAGGATCGTCAGGAGGGTCAAATGGCTTCAGTCTATAACATCGGTGTCAGTGCGTTACGGGTTGCCCAGGCGGGCATCAACGTGACTTCGCACAATATCGCCAACGCGAATACCCCGGGCTATTCTCGCCAGGAAATCATACAAGGCACGCAGCTTTCCCAGAATATGGGGCAGGGCTATTTTGGTTCCGGTGCCGATGTGGTCGGCGTCACCCGCCAATACAGCGATTTCCTTGGTGCCCAGTTGACTGCCGCACAGACTCGTTCCAGCAGCCTGTCGACCCAATATGACCTGTCGGTGCAGGTCAGCAACCTGTTGGGAGATGCCGACGGCGGTTTGAACACTGCATTGCAGGATTTCTTCGCGGCGGCCAATACAGTCGCCAACTCTCCCGAGTCACTGGCGGCACGTCAGACCATGATTGGCAGCGCGCAGTCGCTGAACAATCGTATGCAGACGCTGAACAATCGCTTGAACGAGATACGTGACAGCTTGAACGGACAGATCAGCGATAGCGCCAATCAAATCAACAGCTATGCCAAGCAAATTGCCGTGCTGAACGACAACATCGTCATCGCGCAAGCGCAGGGCGGCGCATCGCAATTGCCGAACGACCTGCTGGATCAGCGCGACTACCTGGTGGCGCAACTGAGCCAGGAGATCGGCGTGACCAGCGTCAAGCAATATGACGGCTCGATGGATGTGTTCATCGGTAACGGCCAGTCGCTGGTGATCGGCACACAAGTCTCTTCGGTACAAGTGACTACGTCGTCGACCGATCCGACCTCGCTGGAACTGGCCTACGTAAGTAGCAAGGGCCAAGTCAGCCGAATTCCGCAGAATGCGCTGCAAGGCGGCAATCTGGGCGGTTACCTGTCTTTCCGTGACACCATCATGGATCCGGCCCGTAATGCATTGGGCCGTATCGCCATCGGCATAGCCGATACCTTCAATACCCAACATCAGCAAGGCCAGGATCTGAGCGGGGTCTTGGGTGGGGCTTTCTTTAAAGCCGGGTCGCCGCAGGTCACCGCTGCAAGCACCAATGTGGGCAATGCTACCGTGACTGCGACCATCTCCGATCCGGGAGCGTTGACCACCGACGATTACACGCTGCAGTTCGACGGCACGGCTTATACCCTGTTCAATCGCACGAACAACACCGCTATCCAGTCATTTACGCCGGCCGCCTTGGCTACGCCGCAGACCGTGGCGGGCACAGGCATTACGCTGCAATTGACCGCGGGTACCGTCGCCAGCGCTTCAGGCGACACCTATTTAGTACAACCTACCGTGGCGGGTGCGCGTGATTTTGGTTTGCTGGTGACAGATCCGGCCAAGATCGCCGCTGCCAATGCGGTTCGTTCCAACGCGCCCACCACCAATTTGGGCAATGCGACGATCTCGCAACCTGTGACGGCGGGTACGCTGCCGTTGGATGCCAATCTGCAACAGCCAGTCACCATCACGTTCACGAGTGCGACCACGTTCGACGTGACCGGCACCGGTACCGGCTTACCAGCTACGGGCGTCGCCTATACTTCGGGTGGCAATATCAGCTACAACGGCTGGACGACACAGATCACCGGCACGCCGTCGGCAGGCGATACCTTCACCGTCAAGCCCAATACCAATGCCACGACAGACGGCAGCAATATGCTGAATCTGGCGAAACTGCAAACCAGCAATACCTTGGTCAACGGTACCACCAGTTATCAGGGCGCTTACGGGCAACTGGTGTCGCAAGTCGGCACTCAGACGCGCGAACTGGAAGTGACCAGCAAGGCGCAAACCACCATGCTGGCACAAGTGACCCGGTCGCAGCAGTCTATTTCTGGTGTCAATCTGGATGAGGAAGCAGCGAACCTGCTTAAATACCAACAGGCATATCAGGCAGCAGCCAAGGCTATGTCGATCGCGCAATCCATGTTCGATTCGTTGCTGCAACTGGGAGGTTAATCATCATGCGTATCAGTACCAGCACACTATATAGCGAAGGCGTAACCGCCATGCAGCAGATGCAAAGCAATCTGGCCCGGACGCAGTTGCAGATGACCACTGGTCAGCGCATGTTGTCGCCGGCTGACGATCCCGCAGCTGCAGCACGTGCCATTGAGCTCAAGCAGTCCGATGCTTCCAACACGCAACTCGCCAGCAATCGCCAAGCCGCGATGAATACCCTGTCGCTGGAAGACGGCGTGCTGGCCAGTATCACTTCGCTGTTGCAGGATGTGAAGATCATGTCTTTGGATGCCGGCGGCTCCTTGCAAACTGCATCCTCCCTGAAGGGTATCGCCACCGACTTGCGTGGCCGCATGCAGGAACTGTTCGGTCTGTCCAACAGCACGGATGGACTGGGAAATTTTCTGTTTTCCGGTTCGCAGGGGAAGATCCAGCCATTCGCCGATACAGCAGCAGGCGCAACGTATCAGGGCGATGATGTGCAACGCCTGATCCAGGCAGGCCCCACTCGCCAAATATCATCGGCAGATTCGGGAGCCGACATATTTATGCGCATCAGGAACGGTAACGGTTCATTTGCGACCTCAGTGGCCGCGGCGAATACCGGCAGCGGCACGATCACTCAGGGACAGGTGCTTGCTTCCCCGTTCAACGGCAATACCTATCAGGTGACGTTCACCAGTGCCACCACCTTCGATATTCAGAATGTGACTACAGGTACCCCGGTTTCTACCGGCAATGCCTATGTCAGCGGTCAGGCGATCACGTTCGACGGTATCCAGGTTGAAATCAAGGGGGCGCCTGCGAATGGTGACACCTTCGATATCAAGCCCAGCGTCAATCAGAGTGTCTTCGAGACGATCAAGCAGTTTCTGGCTACGGTTGATGCACCGCCGCTGGCCGGGGATGCGGCCGCCAATGCAAAATTCCAGCAAGGCCTGCAGCAGGCATCCGCAGCGCTGGATCTGGCGATCAACAATGTGATGTATTCGCGCGCAACAGTCGGGGCTCGCCTGAGAGAGCTTGATTCGCTGCAGGCAACCGGTGAGGAGCTGGGCGTACAATACAAGCAGACATTGTCGAAGATACAGGACACCGACTACATCCAGGCCGCGACGGATATGAGCAAGCAGCAGTTGGCGCTGCAGGCATCGCAGCAATCCTTCGCCAAGATCTCGCAGATGTCCTTGTTCGATTACCTGCGTTAAGTGGTTTTATTCTCCAAAACGGCGCTCAGGTTTCACTGAGCGCCGTTTTTGTTTTCAGCGTACCTGATGCCGCTGGCAGGTGCCGAACTCAATGCCCACCGAGTTGCAGCATGATGCGCCCGACTGTTTCCAGTGCCTGGCGGAAGATGAAGTCCAGCATCGGTGCGATGAACGGTATCACCAGCGCAAGCACGATGAAGCCGACGCTGATCGTGATAGGGAAACCCACAGCGAAAATGTTCAGTTGCGGCGCACTGCGGGTCAGGATACCGAGTGCCAGATTACTGATGAGCAGGGCTGCAATGAGCGGAAGCGAGAATTGCAGGGCATACGCAAAGATACTGCCGCCCCATTCCGCCGCGGTGCGGAACGCACCGGCTGAGGGAAGCGTGTTCGAGATCGGGAAAGATTGAAAACTGTCGCTCAGCGCAGCCAGCATGTACAGGTGCAAGTCCATCGTGACGAAAGCCAGTGCCACGATGATGCCCAGAAAATTGGATATGACGGGACGGATGGTTGAATTCTGCGGATCGAAGAAGTTGGCGAATCCCAAACCCATCTGCATGCCGGCGATGTCTCCAGCCATCTCGATAGCGGTGAAGATCAGCCGGATCGAGAATCCCATCAGCAATCCGGCGACCATCTGCTGTAGCAGGATCAGGACGCCTTCCGCCGAGGCAGGGTCGGGCAGATCCTGCAAGTCCAATGTAGGGATGATGACGACCGTAAAGATGGCAGCCAGTCCCACCTTGACGCGTACCGGCACCTGGCGATTGCCGATCACAGGTGCACTGGCGATCATCGCCAATACCCGCACCATGGGATAGATCAGCATGGCGACCCAGATGGTGAGTTGGGCGCTGGTAAAGCTGATCACGTGATTAGCCTATGACGAAGGGGATGCTGCTATACAGCTGGGTGATGTATTCCAGCATCAGACCGACCATCCAGTGTCCTGCCAAAAGCAGGGCGCCGAAGATGCCGAATGCTTTCGGAATGAATGACAGTGTCATCTCGTTGATCTGGGTGGCTGCCTGAAAGATGCTGACGGCGAGGCCGATGGCGAGCGCGGTCAGCAGCATGGGCGCTGCCAGCAGCAGGGTCAGTTCGATGGCCTGTTGGCCTATGGTCATTACGCTTTCGGGAGTCATAGGACGCCTCCTTTGTTCTTGTTATGTATAGAAGCTCTGCACGAGAGAACCGATCAGCAGGTTCCAACCGTCAGCCAGTACGAATAGCATGATCTTGAACGGCAGCGAGATGATGGCAGGCGACAACATCATCATACCCATCGACATCAGCACACTGGCCACCACCATGTCGATGATCAGGAAGGGGATGAAGATCATGAATCCGATCTGGAACGCGGTCTTCAACTCGCTGGTGACATAGGCCGGCACCAGAATCTTCAGCGGGATGTTCTCGGGGCTTTCCAGCTCTTCGCTGTTGGATATGCGTACGAACAGTGCCAGATCCGCCTCGCGTGTCTGGCGCAGCATGAATGCCTTGAGCGGCGCGCTGCCTTTCTCATACGCTGTTTCCAGGTTCATCTTGTTCTGGCTGTATGGCAGGTAGGCCTCGGTATAGATCTTTTCCAGCACCGGCGACATGACGAAGAAGGTGAGGAACAGTGACAGGCCAATCAGCACTTGGGTCGGCGGAGAAGAGGGGGTGCCGATGGCTGTGCGCAGCATGGCCAGCACGATGACGATGCGTGTGAAGGCGGTCATCATCAGCAGGATGGCAGGCAGGAAAGTGAGCGACGTGATCAGGATCAGCGTCTGCAAGCTCAATGTGTAGCTCTGTCCTCCGCCGGCTACCGGTGTGCTGGTGATCGCCAGCATGCCGGCATCGGCCGCATGTGCGACTGGCATGCCGATGCATAGGACAAGTAGCAGAAACAAGAAACGGCTAACCATTGCGCTTCTCCATGTGTTGCTTGAGCCAGCTCTGGAACGATCTCTCGGGTATGGCACCGTTGGTCGAATCACCTTCGGGAATGCTGCCTTTCGGCATGGTGTGCAGGGCATTCACTTGTCCCGGGGCGACGCCGACCACCAGCCAGGTATCGTTCACCTCGACCAGCACGATGCGTTCGCGCTGGCCGACCGCTATGCCGCTGATCATTTTGAGGGCACTGAGGGCGCCTTGGTTCGGATGATTGATGCGTTTCAGGAACCATGCGACCGCCATCACCGCGGCCAGTACCAGCAGCAGACTGACGATCACCTGAACCACGCTGCCGGACGAGACGCCTGCAGGGGGAGGCGGTACGTAGGCATTGCGCGCAGCATCTGCTGCATAGGCGAACGGAGAGCAGATCGCTGCGAGCAGGGCAGCAAACAGGCGGGTGAGCATGATGGTGTCCCGGGTTATTTGTTGATGCGGCGCAGTCGTTCCGACGGCGTGATGATGTCCGTCAGGCGGATGCCCAACTTATCGTTCACCACCACCACTTCGCCTTGCGCGATGAGGAAGCCGTTGATCAGCACATCCAGCGGCTCGCCCGCCATGCCGGCCAGCTCGACCACCGAACCCTGTGCCAGTTGCAGCAGGTTCTTGATCGGCATCTTGGTGCGTCCCAGCTACACGGTCAGCTTTACCGGGATGTCCAGGATCATATCCAGATCGTTGTGCGCGGTACCCGCTACATCGCCTGCAAACTGTTCGAATACATGCGGTTCCGCAGCAGCGGGTTCGGCAGCAGCCTGTTCGGCCATCGCCGCGCCCCAATCGTCAGCAGAGATCTCTTCCTGTTCTGTTGTGTCTTCAGCCATTTTTTCCTCCGTTTTGGGATTCGCTCGTATCCGTTTTAACCATACGCTCGACCTTCAATGCATAGTGCGAGTTGGAGATGCCGTATTTGCACTCCATCACCGGCACGTTATCCACCATCACGCTGACATACTCGGGAACAGACAACGGAATGACATCGTCTACCTTCATGCGCAGCACATGGTCCAGCGTGGTCGAAGCATGGCCGAGTATGGCGTTGAGTTCGACCTCGGCAGACTGGATCTGTTTGGATAGCATGTGCAGCCAGCGCTTGTCCGCGATGACATGGTCGCCCTGCATGGTGCTGTACAGCAGTTCACGTATCGGTTCGATCATCGCGTAAGGCATGCAGATATGGATGGCGCCGCCGACACCGGTGAATTCGACCTCGAACGTCGTCACCACCACCACCTCGTTCGGTGTGGCGATGTTGGCGAACTGCGGGTTGACCTCGGAACGCAGGAACTCGAAGTCCAGCTTGTAGACCGGCTCCCATGATTTCTCATAGGCCTCGAACAGCACATCGAGCAGCTTCTGGATGATGCGATGCTCGGTCTGCGTGAACTCGCGGCCCTCGACGCGGGTGTGGAAGCGACCGTCGCCGCCGAACAAGCTGTCCACCACCATGAACACCAAATTTGGGTCGAAGATGAACAGCGCGTTGCCGCGCAGCGGCTTGACCTGAACCAGATTGAGGTTGGCCGGTACCGGCAGGTTGCGGATGACTTCGGAGAACTTCATCACCTTGACCGGCCCGACCGACACTTCGGACGAGCGATGGATGAAGTTGTATAGCGCGATACGGAACAGTCGTGCAAAGCGCTCGTTGATGATCTCCATGGTGGGCATACGCCCACGCACGATGCGCTCCTGTGTGGCCATGTTGTAGGAGCGAACACCTCCCGCTTCCGAGTCGTCCTTGACTTCCTCGGTCTCGCCCGTGACGCCCCGCAGCAGCGAGTCGACTTCGTCTTGGGATAAGAATTCGCTCATGGCTTCAATTCACCTTTACTGGATGATGAAATCGCTGAACAACACATCCACCACGCCGGTGGTCTTTGGTTCTTTGGGGGCAACCGGTGCAACTGGTGCGGCCGCTGCCGGAGCAGATTCGCCATGCGCAACCTCAGCATGGGCGGCCGGTGCCGGTGTTTCCGCATGGGCGGCCGGTGTCTCTTTTTCGAAACCAAGGATGCCGTCCACTTCGGAGATGATCTGTTCGACCAATACTGCCTTGCCTTCGGAAGTCACCAGTTCAGACGGCTTCTTGCTCGACAACAGGAACAGCAGCTTGCTGCGGATCTCGGGCATCGCATTCTTGATCTTGAGTTCCAGCTCGGGGTCGAGGATCTTCAGGGTGATGCCGGCTTGCAGATACTGGTCACCTTCTTCACGCTGAAGATTGACGGTGAATTTGTCGCCCAGCGGAATGAACTTCGGTTCTTTCACGGGCTCGGCCTTGTGTTCCTCTGCTGCAACATGCTCTTCTGCCGGTGCCTGGCCTCGTGTGAGCACCCACCCGGCGCCACCGGCAATGATGATTACCAGCAGGGCGATGATGATGATCAGCAGTTTATTGCTCTTGGCGGGCGCTGGTGCGCCTTCTGCGGGAGCTGCGGGTGCGGGTTTTGAAGCCATCTCTTGTTCCTTTCCAGTTGATGATGATTATGCGGAAGGCCAAGCTTACACCATCAAAGGAATAGGGCAGAAATTCGGGCGTATTTCTACGTTCAGACGAAGGTGTCCACCACGCCGTCGTGTCGGCTCAATCGAGTGGTCGTATGAATCTGGACGGTATCGGCTTCAATGGAATCGACGGTGTTGCGGTCGCCAGTGCCGCCGCCGGTCTGTCCACGTTGCTCTTGTTCGCGCGGTGCCTGATCACTGACCGTGGTGTTGCCCAGAGAGATGCCGCTGTCCGCCAGCATGTCACGCAGGCGCGGGATGGATTGCTCGATGGCATCGCGAACCGCGGCATGGGCTGAAGTGAACTGCATCGTCGCCTGATCGCCGTTCAGTTTGAGAGAGACCTCCAGCGGCCCCAGTTGGGCCGGGTTCAGATGCAGTTGCGCGCTTTGTGTGCGCTGTGTCGCCACCCAAGTGACCTTCTGGCTGAAATCATCCGCCCATTGCGGTTGATTCAAGGGTGTGGAGATCGTGGCTTGTGTCGTGGCAAGCTGTGCTGTCGGTGTGGCGGATGGTGCGCTGGTCATGCCGACAGTCGGCGCGCTCGAAGGCTGTGCAGCCTGAATGACCGTGTCGATCTTGGCTGTCGCGGCCGAGATGGCGGTCTTTTTATCGGCTTGCAGGGCGGCTGCGAATGTCGCGTCAGGCACGGTGCCGGTTTTTGGCGCACGTTCTTCCCGCACATTGATCGACTTGCCGGACTTGCCGGACTTGTCGCTGGCAAGATGGGCATCCGCCTCGCTCTCACCTTCAACGATTGGTGCGATGCGTTTCATAGCCGGATCGGTGGTCTCAGCTTCGCCAGACAACGCTGCGACGGTTGTTGTTCCATCTGCAGTGGTGGCGGCCCTGGCTATGCGCAGGTCTTTCTGCTGCAGGCTGGCCAGCAGGTCGACAGGGATCGCTATGCCGTCTGTGCGTAGCTGATCGGTCAAGCCATTCAGATCGGCAGCGGTCATATCGCCTTCGGAAAGCGCGAGCGTTTTAAGCAGGTCGCCCTTGATGTCGCGGCCTTGAGGACTCAACTGCTTTGCCAGTAACTCACCGAAGGGGGCCGCGCCATTGGATACATCTTCAGCGTTTAACGGGTTTTTGCCGGCTTTGCCGGAATCGACCTTGCCGGTGTTCGGTGTCTGGCTGCTAAGGATGGGCAGGCTGCTCATGATGTTTCTCCCTTATTGATTCGTATTCTGCTTGTCAGCGCGATGCATGGCGGAAAAGCGCCCGCTCTGTTCATCCTGCTGGCGTTGGTCGGCTTTTGCTTCATGTTTCTTTTCGTTGTCGGCATGGCGTTGTGCCAGCGTGTCGAACGACTTCATCTTGCGGGTGGTGTCCATCAATTCGTGGCGACCTGTCTTTACCGAAGAGCTGGCTTTTTCGATCTCGACCTGCTGCTGTTGGATGGCCTGATCCAGGCGCTCGATGAAGCGCTGGAAGTTCTGCATATCCATCGGTGACATGCCCTGTTTGGCGGCTTCCTCGAACTGTGCCGCGTAGTCGCGGCGATATTGTTGCAACGCGGCCATCTTGGCCTGCGCATTCTGTTGTTGCTGGTTGAGCTTGCCCAATTTGCGTGTGGCCGCCTCATTCTTCTGATGGGCCAGATCTACCAGCGGCGACAATGTGAACGGTTTTGTCATGGCGATATTCATTGGTTAGCGGCAAACAAAGTGGAGAACTGTGCCTGACATGAACTATACGCTTCTGCTTCGTACATGCCTTGTTTGAGGAATTTTTCCATCGCGGGATAAAGCGCGATCGCCTCATCCAGCAGCGGGTCGCTGCCGGCAACATAAGCTCCCACGCTGACCAGATCGTGATTGCGCTGGTAATGCGCGTACAGCCTTTTGAAATGTTGTACCTGCGAAAACTGTTCGTTGCTCACCAGATGGTTCATGGCACGGCTGATCGAGGCTTCGATGTCGATGGCCGGGTAATGACCTGCTTCGGCCAGTCTCCGCGACAGTACGATGTGACCGTCCAAGATGGCGCGCGCACTGTCCGCGATCGGGTCCTGCTGATCGTCGCCTTCGGTCAGTACGGTATAGAACGCGGTGATCGAGCCGCCGCCTTCGGCACCGTTGCCGGCGCGCTCTACCAGTTGCGGCAGTTTGGCGAACACCGAGGGCGGATAGCCTTTGGTCGCGGGCGGCTCGCCGATGGCCAGCGCGATCTCGCGCTGCGCCATGGCATAACGGGTGAGGGAATCCATGATCAGCAGCACGTTCTTGCCCTGGTCGCGGAAATATTCGGCGATGGTGGTGGCATAAGCCGCCCCCTGCATGCGCAACATCGGGCTGACGTCGGCGGGTGCGTCAACGACGACGGCGCGTGCCAGACCTTCCTTGCCCAGAATGTCGGTGATGAATTCCTTCACTTCTCGGCCGCGTTCGCCGATCAGGCCGACCACGATCACGTCCGCCGTGGTGTAGCGCGCCATCATGCCGAGCAACACGCTTTTGCCCACACCGGAACCGGCGAACAGGCCCATGCGCTGGCCGCGGCCGACGGTGAGCAGGCTGTTGATGGCGCGTACGCCGACATCGAGTGCTTCATTGATAGCCGCGCGTTCCAGTGGATTGATGGGGCGGCTCTGCAACGGGGCACTGCCGCTCTCCATCAGCGCGCCGTATTGGTCGAGCGGGCGTCCCGCGCCATCCAGCACGCGACCGAGCAAGTGGTCGCCCACCGGCAAGTGTCGTGCCAGATCGGAAGTTCGGCGACGCAACGGTGCCTGATCGCCGACCTTGAATGGTGCACGAACGTGTTCCACCGGTGTCACGCGCGCACCCGGCACCAGACCGTGCACATCGTTCTCCGGCATCAGGAACAATCTGTCGCCGGCGAAACCGACCACTTCGGCTTCGATACGGTTGTTGGGGAGTTCTATCCAGCAGGTGCTGCCCACCGCCATGCGCAGGCCGACCGCTTCCATCACCAGGCCGGTTACTTTGGTCAGGCGGCCGCTCACCAACAGAGGCGAGCTCTGCAGTGCCATCTCGCGATGGGCCCGTATAGCGTCTTGCCAGTTTTGTTGATGGGCGGTTTGCATGATTATTGTTCTTCCGTCTTGATCAGCCATGGAGCATCTTTCCCCATGGCGTTGACCACGCGTTCCCAGCGTGCGGACAGCGTGGCATCGACCTGACTGTTGGCAGTCTCCAGTCGCGCATCGCCGCGTGCCATGCGAACGTCTTCCAATATTTTCCAGCCGGTATGTGAGAGTTGGTCACCCATGCGTTCACGCACCATGGTGGCATCCTCCGGATTGAGGATCACATGCGCGGCCTGGTTGAATACCGGCAGGGTGTTGATCGCCTCGCGCACGGCTGCTTGCAAAAGTTCCGGCTGCACCTTGACCGCCTGCTGGATCACCTGGCGAGCAACATCCAGCGCCAGTCCGGTGAGTTCTTGCACCACGAGGTCGTCCACTTTCTGGGTCAGAACCTTGGCAAGCTCGACCAGATGCTGGTTCTCCTGGGTGGCGTGTTGCAGCCCGTCTGCATAGCCGCGTTGTTGGCCTTCCGCGTAACCTGCTTGTGCAGCTTCATCACGCGCCTGTTGCTGCATCTGCTCCAGCTCGACAGCGGTGGGCAGGTTGGCGCGCACCGTTTTCTGTCCCGATTCGAATGCGGGCAGCTCCCAACGCTGCCAGGCGGTGAGCGTATCTTCTTCGTTGGTGACGATATCAGACATAAGCGTCCTCTCCCTTGCCGCCTAGTACGATCTGCCCTTCGTCGGACAGGCGACGCACGACCTTGAGGATCTCCTTCTGCTCGGATTCCACTTCGCTGAGTTTGACCGGGCCCTTGGCTTCCAGATCCTCGCGCAGCATCTCGGCGGCACGTTGCGACATGTTCTTGAAGATCTTTTCGCGCATCTCTTCGCTGGCACCCTTGAGGGCGACGATCAGCGATTCGGACTGGACTTCGCGCAGTACCAATTGGATGCCACGATCGTCCACTTCCAGGATGTCCTCGAACACGAACATCTCGTCCATGATCTTTTGCGCCAGTTCGGCATCGTGGGTGCGCACCGATTCGATGATCTCTTCCTGGGTGCTACCGATATAGTTGAGGATCTCCGCAGCCGTCTTGATGCCGCCGCGAATGCTCTTCTTCTGCATGGCATTACCCGACAGCAGCTTGGTCAGCACATCGTTCAATTCGTGCAGGGCGGTCGGCTGCACACTGTCCAGCGTGGCGATACGCAGCAACACATCGTTGCGTGTGCGCTCTGTCAGTTGGGCCAGTACAGCCGATGCCTGGTCCGGCTCCAGATGCACAAGAATGGTGGCGATGATCTGCGGGTGTTCGTTGGTGACCAGATCTGCGACCGATTCCGGATCCATCCACTTCAAACTCTCGATACCGCTGGTATCGCTGTTATGCAGGATACGGTCGAGCAGGCCGGCCGCCTTGTCATCGCCCAATGCCTTGTTCAGCATGTCGCGGATATAGCCGCTGGAATCCATGCCGATGGTGGTCTTTTCCGAGGCGCTGGTATGGAATTCATCGAACACAGTGGCGATCTGCTCGCGCGACAGGTTCTTCAGTGAGACCATGGCCGAGCTGATCTTCTGCACTTCTTTGGGCTCCAGATAGCGCATCACCTCGGCCGCTTCGTCGGCGCCGAGTGTCATGAGCAGGATCGCGCTCTTGTTTACGCCTTCGTCACTCATTCTTTATTCACCCATTCCTTGACCACCGTGGCGACGATCTTTGGGTCGTCCTTGGCCAGTTGCTTGGCGATCTGCAGGTTGTTCTCATAGGCATGCGCCGCCGACGTCGGCTGGCCGAATCCCATGGCGGAGCCTTCCTCGCCATCATTTCCGCCTCCCGAGTGTTCCGGGGGAGGTGTGTAGTCGGATACCGACTTGAAAGCCGGGCGGATGATGCCGAACAGCAGGAAGAACACGCCGATGATGATCATCAGATATTTAACGACGTCCTTGGCCAGTTCGATGATCTCTGTCTGCTTCCAGATGGGAAGCTCTGGCAGTTCTTCAGTCGTGTCGTTGAAGGCGCTGTTGAGCAGGTTCAGGGTGTCGCCACGTTGCTCTTCGAAGCCGACGGCTTCCTTGATGAGAGAGGCGATCTGGGCTTTCTCCTGCTCTGTATAAGGCGTGGACACGGTCTTGCCGTCCTTGTCGGTGACGTTGCGGTTGTTCAGTACCACGGCCAGCGACAGGCGCTTGATGTTGCCGGTGGGCAGCTTGGTGTGCTGGATGGTGCGATCCACTTCATAGTTGGTGGTCTGCGCCTTTTGCGTGTTGTTCGCAGTGGGGCCGTTCGCAGCGGTGACCGCATTGGCGGGCGTCACCAGCGGCGCGGTAGCAGGTACCGGCGGCTGGTTGGTCAGTGCGCCGGGTACGCCGCCAGCCGACTTCACGCCGTTGAGGGCTTCCGTGCTTTGCATGCTGCGTACTGCAGCTTCATTCGGTGGCTGGTTCGGTTTGAACAGTTCCGAAGTCTGCTCGGTCGTTGTGAAATCGAGGCTGGCGGTGACTTGCGCGCGCACGTTCTGCACGCCAGTGATCGGGCTCAGAATGTCCTCGATGCGCTTCACATAATCCTGTTCGATCTGGCGTACATATTTCAGTTGTGAAGCATCCAGCATCTGGTGGCTACCATTCCGCGCCGCAGAGAGCAGCGTGCCGGTCTGGTCGACCACGGTCACATTCTGCGACGGCATATTGGGAATGCTGCTGGAGATCAGATGCACGATGGCATTGACTTGCCCTTCATCCAGCGAGCGGCCTGCATACAAAGACAGCACCACGGAAGCGGTGGGCTTTTGCTTTTCTTTGACGAACACGCTGGGTTTGGGGATGGCCAGGTGGATGCGCGCATTGGCGACGGAAGCCATGGATTGCACCGAACGTGCCAGTTCGCCTTCCAAAGCGCGCTGGAAGTTGACCTGCTCCAGGAATTGGCTGGTACCGAACTTCTGGTTCTCCATCAGCTCGAAACCGGCCGTGCCGCCTTTGGGCAGGCCCTGTGCGGCCATCTTCAGGCGTACTTCATGTACTTGGTCGGACGGCACCATCAGGGCGCCGCCGCCGGCTGCGAACTTGTAAGGGATGTTCTGTTGTTGCAGAGACTCGATGATTGCGCCACCATCGCGCTCGGACAGGTTGGCGTACAGTACCCGGTAGTCCGAAGACTGTCCCCACATCCAGAGTCCGGCCAGCAGCGCGACCGTTGCTGCGACAGCAACCATCAGTCCCAGTTTCTGCTGGCTGGGGATGCCCAGCAGCAGTTGTGCCATCGATGGATTGTTGATGTTCGTAGTAGCCATACTGTTCACCTTGTTCATGCTCCACTTGTAAGTTATGGCGTTAACCAGAGGGTCTGCCCGTACCTACACTCGTTTTACGATGCGGATTATCTGCCTGTCGAGCAAGTCCGGTCTTTGGAAAAGCGGGGGAATTACGGCGCTATTCGGCTTTAGGCCAAGGTTCCCGCCCTGATACTGTGACGCCATCGGTCAATGCGCACAAGGCGCACATGAACAGGAGGTGTGACATGGGTATGGAAATAAGTAATGTAGACAATCTGTTATCGCAGATGCAGGCGGCGGTTTCGGCTGCCCAAGGTAATGCTTTATCTGCCCCCAAATCAACCACCGCCGCCGGAGGCGCGGATTTTGCCAATGTGCTGAAATCTTCGCTGGATGGCGTCAACCAGATGCAGCGCGAATCCGAGTCCCTGCAGAAGGCTTTCATACTGGGCGATGACAAGGTCAGCCTGTCGGACACCATGATCGCCATGCAGAAATCCGAGATCTCGTTCCAAGCTGCTGTTCAGGTACGCAACAAGTTCGTGGCGGCCTATAACGACATCATGAATATGCAGGTG
Organism: Pseudomonadota bacterium; assembly: GCA_043826585.1. GTDB lineage: Bacteria > Pseudomonadota > Gammaproteobacteria > Burkholderiales > Gallionellaceae > Sideroxyarcus. Next base: position 746 of record JBDRPZ010000102.1, on the reverse strand, counting down.
TGATGCAGAGTGTTGAGCGCGGTGGGCATCGGCCCCTGCACTCAGTCGCACACCTATTCTTCCTCTAGTTTCTTCTGGGCCTGTGCGCGCTGCGCCTGTGCCACATAGCGCTGCAGCATCATGGTGGCCTCGGCATCGGGTTTGACGAACACACAGCCGGCCCTGCGTTTGACCTCTCCGCTGCGTGTCGTGACTTCAAAGATGTTCTTTACTTCGATACCGGTATGGATGGTTCCGACATCAGGCAGATCGATCAGGCAATCCTGATAGGTCGATCCGGGCGTCAAGTCCACGCTGTCCTCGGCGCAGACCAGCGCCACACCGCCGATGCTGATATCCATCACTGTCACTTCATGATGGATATGTTTTTTCGCAGAATATGGCCGGATCATGCATTTGAGGGCGTCCGGTTCGACATTGAGCAGTCGGTAGTAGTCGCGACGCTGCAAGCGCAACAGTTTTTTGGGTAGCGGCAGGAAAAAGGCGGCGGCATTTTGATACAAGCCCTGTGTGGTCTCTGTGGACACCCATTGCACTTTGGCCATGTTGTGGGTGCTGACGAAGACGATGCGCTTGCTGCGCTCGATGTTGCGGTTGTCAACCGGGTTGGGCGAAGCGTCGACCCAGATGCCGGTCTCGTCGGCCGACAGCAGCATGGTCAGCACCATGCTGCTGTCTTCGTTGTAATAGAGTGCCACACGATTGCGTTGCTGCACGATGTCGCGCAAGAAGGAAAGGATCAAGCG
>JBDRPZ010000101.1:0-40795 GCA_043826585.1 Pseudomonadota bacterium | reverse complement strand
GGTGGGCGATCGACCGTGCCCATGCCGGAAGTGAGACCCCGTTGGGCTTGGCCGACTATCAGTCAGGCATGGGCATCATGCTGGGGTTTGCGCTGATGGGGCTGTTCGCTATCCTGTTCATTCGCGAGACATATTGCCGCTACGCTGACTGATCCGTACCGCTCCAGGCAGGGGCGTCCTAGAACGTCTTATGCCAAGAGACTGAGGTCGAGTCGGATTGCACAGCCACTTTCAGATGTTCGGTCTCCATCACTGCGGAGCCGGGACTCAAGGAAAGTTTCATCTGCTCGTTTTGCATGCTCATCCGCTGAAAATGCAGCGCGCTCAACACATTGACCAGATTCTTCTGACTTTGTGTCAGTGTGGCGGCTTCATGGTCAGAAGCGGCCAACTGAGGTGCGGAGAATTTTGAGTTATCAGTCTTGAAGTCCGAATAAACAACACTGTTGTGCACATGCTCGTGCGGCACATGCTGTGTGTAATGCATCGCAACAGGCGCGTGTTTGGCGGCATGCGTATGCTTGTGCGTCTCGGCTGCATGGGCACCAAAGGAAGCCCCGAAGAACAACAGACCGGTATAGAAGCGGCGCATCATAACCTCCGTTTATTTGAAGGAATTCGCGAATCTGCCTGTGAGTATTATGCGCTTCCGACTTCTCAATACAAGCGTTTCGGCACAACGATTACAGCGGCTTCAGTAAAGCCAGTTCCTTGGCATCCAGATAACACCATTCCCCCGCCTCCAGTCCCAAGGCTTCCAGTGTGAGTTCGCCTACCTGTGTGCGGCGCAACGCCGTGCAATGATTATCAGCCGCTGCCAACATTCGCTTCACCTGATGGTATTTGCCTTGTTCCAGCACGATCTTCAACTGGTGTTCGTCCAGCTTTTCGCATAGTACGGCGGACAGCGGGGCGGGCTCATCGTTCAGCTTCACACCCTTGAGCAAATGCTCCACCAATCGGGGAGTGACCGGCTCGTGCGTAGTGGCAACATAGACTTTGGGCACATGATGCTTGGGCGAAGATTGTTTGTGGATGAATGCGCCGTCGTCCGACATCAGCAGCAGACCGGTGGTGTCATGGTCCAGTCGGCCCACGGGTTGCACATCACGATTCGTGAATTGTTCCGGCAATAAGGAAAGCACGCCGGGATGGTGCGACGGTTTGCGCGAACATTCGTAGTCGGCCGGTTTGTGCAGTGCGATATAGACATGCTCGCGATACAGCCAAGGTTCGCCGTACACGCTGAACTCCAGTCCGTCGGTTTCGAACTTGGCTCGGCTATCGGTAATGACTTCGCCATTCAGTGAAACTTCACCTTCGGCGAGCAGGTTTGTACACCATTTACGTGTGCCGAAGCCTTGTGATTGAAGGATGCGCTCTAGGGTTTGCTTGCTCATCTGGTTTGAGGGGAGCTTGAGATGCTCCCCCCGATCGGACAATTAGAATTGATAGGTGAAGTTTACTCCAAGATGGTTGCCCTTGACTGAGGGGCTGCTGGAAAGATTGGTGGTGACCACACCATTGACCGAATATTCCTTGGGCTGATATTTCTCCAATACGGCGCGGAAGTTCATCCACAGGTTCGGTGTCAGTGCATAGCCGGCTTCACCGACCAAGCCGAACGCATTGTCGTAATGGACGCGGAATTTCCCGTTCAGCGTGATGGTGCGAGTGGGGCCCGTCACGTAACGCACGCCGCCGCCGACGCGCCAGCGTTCATTTCCTGTGTAGTAGGCCATGGCTTCTACTGGATAGCGATAGAACAACACCGAGCCGTTTGAACCTTGTTCAAGGTCATAGTGATAGTTGCCTGTGACTTGAATTGCAAGCGGGCGGTCTTCCATTTGCACCAATACGCCCACACCCACCTGGGCAAGCGAACCCGCTTTGACCTTGCCGGTGCTGCCATCCCCATAAGTTACGGTCACCAGTGTGTCGCCTCCGTAAGTTATGCCGCCATTCAAGATCAGATGCGCGCCGGGTGAGGTGGCGTAGGTGTCCGGTGCGCCGGCTTGCGGTGTGTCGGCATGCTGGTCAAGGGCGAACGCGGCGAAAGAGGCTGTACCAAGAACTACGGCGAAGATCAGCTGGATATTACGATTCATAAGGTCCTCTTGATGGAATATGGCAAAAGCGCTTGCGGGGCATTATACCCAGACTGCAACCAAGGTCTTGTCGCCCTGTGCAGTGCTTATCTCGGAAGGCGAGTATATAGGCCGTTACCTATATACCCACAAAATTGCATAGGCCATTTGGCATATTGACGCGATATCTCCATGGCGGATACTTCGTATGACCTGAATTCCGTGTGAATCTGCATTGGAGAGTCGCGATGAAAGAAGCGCATATAACCCGTTATCCAGCGAACTGGCCGGTTCGGTTCCTCTGTGATTGCAAGAAACAAGGCAAGCCGATCACCATACGTGAAGGTTTTGCCCACGATATCTCTTTAAGCTCCATGCGTATCCGTAGCGACCACCACATCTGCAGCGGGAAGGAAGTGGCGATCATGCTGAAGATACCGCCGCTGGATCAGGGCGGTGATCATTCCCTGGTCAAGCTGGTTGGACGCAGTCTGGTCTCTGTGGTGCATGAAGGTGACTTCTTGACCGAGATCGAATTCTCTCGCTTCGAAGGTGAGGGCCACGAACGATTGAAGCATCATCTTGGCCGCCGATTCGACAGTATCTTCTTCTCCAGTCTGACCAAGATGGCTTAGACCGGCATCGCCTGTCGCCGCGTATAATCCGCCGCCCAAGTTCCGGAATCCCTACAGGCGGACTTCCCGCCGATCACAGTATGCTTGCCTGGAAAGACGGCCAACCTTTCTCATCCCGTTTCGGTGATGTGTATTTCTCTACCGAATCCGGTATGGAAGAGAAGCGCCATGTGTTCCTGCAAGGCAACGATCTGGCCCGTCGCTTCGCGGCACTGCGCGCTGGCGAAAGTTTTTGCATCGGCGAGACCGGTTTCGGCACCGGGCTGAATCTCCTCTGTGTCTGGCAGCTGTTCGAACAGAACGCGCCGCCAGGCACCAGTCTGGATTTCTTCAGCACCGAAAGATTTCCCATCGATGATGATGCGCTGCGTGCCGCGCTGGCTTTATGGCCGGAACTGGCTACACAGGCAGAGGCTTTGCTTGCCATCTGGAAGCGCCGCGTACCGGGCTGGAACCGCTGGTGTTTCGCCGGCGGACGTATCCGTGTGACGTTGGCGATTGAAGATGTGGCGCAAGCCTTGCCGCAACTGCAACCCGCTAGCGTGGATGCATGGTTCCTGGACGGCTTCGCCCCCGCGAGAAATCCAGAGATGTGGAACGAAACCGTGTTGGCCGCCGTCGCCCGCGCCTCGCATGATGGGACGACATTGGCCACCTACACCAGCACTGGCTGGGTGCGGCGCAGTCTGCAGGCGGCCGGATTCGAGGTGAAGCGCGTACCGGGCTATGGCCGCAAGTGGGAGATGACACAAGGCCGGTTCGCATCGAATCTACCGCAGAGCGGGCGTATCGCAGGGCGTGCACCGCGTACCGCGCTCGTCATCGGCGGCGGCCTCGCCGGTTGCGCCACGGCATATGCTTTGGCGCAACGCGGCATACAGGTCACGCTGATCGAGTCGGCCGCACAACTTGCCAGCGCCGCCTCCGGCAATCCGCGCGGCATCCTGCATGCACGATTCGGTGCGGGCATGAATGCGCTGCACCGTTTCGTGCTGGCGGCCTACGGTCACGTACTGGCCTTGCTGGATGGCGTGATGCCGGTGGACGGTGTGCAGCGTGCCGAGTGCGGTTTGCTGCAACTGGCCGCGACTGATTCCGAAGCCAAGCGCATAGACAAATTTTCCGCGCAGGAATGGTCGCCGCATCTGCTGCAAGCCGTGGACGCGGCGCAGGCATCGCAATTGACAGGCATGGAGATGTCGCACGGCGGCCTGTGGTTCCCCGCTGGTGGCTGGGTGGTGCCGCCAGCAGTCTGTGCCAGGTTGGCGCAGCATCCGAACATCACCGTGCGACTGGATAGCGAAGTCACTGCACTGGAACGCACCGCCAGCGGCTGGTGTGCCAGCGGATCAGGGTTCGCCGTCGAGGCTGAGCAGGCCGTGGTGTGCACGGCGCATCAGGCTAAGCAGCTGGCGCAGTTCGCCGCATTCCCCCTGCAGCCGGTGCGCGGCCAGATCAGTGTGCTGCACGCCACGGAGTCGAGTAGCAAGTTGCAAGCCGTGCTGTGTGCCGAAGGATATTGTGCACCCGCGGTGGAAGGGCAACATATCGCGGGTGCGACTTCATCGTTCGACGATGACAGGGCGGATATCCGCGAGGTCGATCATGCCGAGAACCTCGCCAGGGTATCCGCGCACATGCCTGCGCTACGGCAGGCATTGGGCGATGCGCAGCCTTTGAGCGGGCGCGCCGCTGTGCGCTGTTCCGTGCCGGGCGCGACGCCGCTGGTCGGAGAAGTGGAGCAGGGTTTGTATTGCAGTCTGGCGCACGGCACACGCGGCCTGCTCACGGCGTGCATCTCGGCCGAGCTCATCGCCGCGCAGATGTGTGGGACAGTGCCACCGCTGCCGCAAGAATTGCTGGAAGCGTTATCGCCGTTGCATAGATTCAGAAATACAGGAAAATGAAGCACATGAAGAAAGCCCAAACATCCGAATACCCCGAGATATGCCCCGGCCAGTCCATCGAACTGCTGAAGGCGCTGCATATCCTCACGCGCGACGGCAAGATGAACCAGGATTCGCGCCGCAAGCTGAAGCAGGTGTATCACCTGTATCAGTTCATCGAACCATTGTTACAGGAAGTGAAGAACGAGCGCGATGCCGTGACGGTGGTCGATCACGGCGCGGGCAAGTCCTATCTGGGCTTCATCCTGTACGACCTGTTCTTCAAATCCTTGCAGGATGCTTCACATATCTACGGTATCGAGACGCGCGAGGAGTTGGTCAGCCACTCGCGCGAACTGGCGCAGCAGCTCAGTTTCGGCGGCATGTCCTTCCTCAACCTGTCGGTGGCGGATTCCATCACCTCGGACCAGTTGCCCGCGCAAGTGGATGTGGTGACCGCGCTGCATGCCTGCAACACCGCGACCGACGATGCCATCAAGTTCGCACTGGCCAAGCAGGCCAAGCACATCGTGCTGGTACCGTGCTGCCAGGCCGAAGTAGCTGCGCTGTTGCGCAAGAACAAGGGCAGCGCATTGAAGAACACCCTGACCGAACTGTGGCGTCACCCGATCCACACGCGCGAGTTCGGCAGCCACGCCACCAACGTGCTGCGCTGTCTGCAACTGGAAGCGCACGGCTATCAGGTGACGGTGACCGAACTGGTAGGCTGGGAGCATTCGATGAAGAACGAGCTCATCATCGCCAGTTACAAGAACCTGCCGCGCCAGAAGGCGGCGCAAAGATTGAACGAGATGCTGGAGATGCTCGGCCTGCAAGAGCTGAGCGCAAGATTCTTTACGGAGTGAACATGCAAGCGACAGAACCCCAGAACGACCACTACCGGCGCATCGGCGGCGAAGCCAAGATACGCGAGCTGGTGCAGCGTTTCTATCAACTGATGGACGAACTGCCCGAGGCGCACCGTATCCGCAAGATGCACCACATCAGTCTCAAGAGCTCGGAGGAGAAGCTGTTCATGTTCCTCACCGGCTGGATGGGTGGGCCGCAACTGTATGTGGAGAAGTTCGGCCATCCGCGCCTTCGCCAGCGTCATCTGCCGTTCGCCGTCGGCGATACCGAGCGCGACCAGTGGATGATGTGCATGGCGCAGGCGCTGGAAGACGTGGTGGAGGACGAAGTGCTGCGCAAGGAACTGAAGGACGCCTTCCAGAAAGTCGCTGATTTCATGCGCAATCAGGCAGAATAAAACTATGCGCAAAAAATCCATCAACGCAGACCGCCAAAGCGCCCAGCACATCGGGCTGGCGTTCATGTTGCTGGCGTTATTCGAGCTGCTGTTCCTGCATGCGTTGTCTCCGTTGGAGAATCGTCTGTCCGATGCTTTCGTGCGCATGCAGGCGGCTGAGCTGACGCCCGATCCCGATATCGTCATCATCGACATCGACGACACCAGTCTGGCGCAGATGGAGAACGAAGCCGGACGCTGGCCCTGGCCGCGCGCCATCCACGGCGAACTGGTGCAGGGCATCGCTGAACAACAACCGGCGGCCATCGTGTTCGACATCCTGTTCAGCGAGCGTGACGAGTTCCGCCCCGATAGCGACGCCGCGTTCAATCAATCGCTGCAAGGCCTGGACAACGTCTACTTCCCCATGGTGCGGCGCGATGCTGCGATGGATGCACAAGGCGCGCCCATCACCGATATCGCCCCCTTGCTTGGCCTGCAACGCGGCGACGAAGTGGACGACAAAGCCAGACTGGCTGTGCTGCCGCCGCTGGCGCTGGATCCCGAACACTGGCGCGTCGGCACCATCAACTTCGAAGAAGATGCCGACGGCGTCGGTCGCCGCTACCAGCTTTACACCGATGCTTACGGCTGGCGTATCCCGTCATTGCCCGCGCGCGTCGCGCAAGACCTGGGCTACGACGTGCCGCAACAGGCCGACATGATCCTCGCCTGGCGTGGCAAAGCAGGTGCGTTCAAACATATCTCCTATGCAGATATATACGCCGATATGCAGCGCGAAAAGCGCCAGCGTCAGGCAGATGAATTGAAAGACAAGATCGTCATCATCGGTACGGCCGCTACCGGCATGCACGATGTGCGCGTGACGCCGCTGGCCAGTCTGTATCCCGGTGTGGAGATGCTGGCCACGGTTATCGACAACCTGAAGAACGGCCGCGCCATGCGTCGTGCCGACGAAGGTTTTCCGAGTGGCCTCGCATTGTTGCTGATCGGTGTGTTGAGCATCGTGTTCATGCGCGGCATGAACGCACTGAAAGTGGGGCAGGGCATGGCGCTGGTCACAGCGCTGCTGTTGCTGGCGGAATACTTCGCGGTCGGCAATTTGTTGTTGTTGCCGGTGTTGTCGCCCTTGTTGCTGGCCTGGCTGGCCTATGTCGCTTTTGCTTTGCGTGCCTATCTGCGTGAGCGCAAGTCGCGTGAGCAGGCGGTGCAACTGTTCAGCCGTTTCGTGAATCCGCCTGTGGTGCAGGAACTGGTGGCGCACGGGGGCCTCAGCCGTCAGGGCGAGAGCCGCCAGATCACCATCCTGTTCTCCGATATCCGCGGCTTCACCACACTGTCCGAGAAACGCACGCCGGAGCAGGTGGTGGAGCTGCTCAACCGCTATTTCAGTTTGCAGGTGGAAGTGGTGTTCCGCCACGGCGGCTCGCTGGACAAGTTCATCGGCGACTGCATCATGGCCTTCTGGGGCGCGCCGCTGGACGACCCGGACCACGCGCGCCATGCGGTGGAAGCCGCGCTGGAGATGGGCGAGGTGTTGCAGAAGTTCAAGAAGGAACTGGGTGAAGAGGACGCGACCTTCGATGTCGGTATCGGCATCCACACCGGGCCGGCCGTGGTCGGCCTGATCGGTAGCGAGCAGCGCCGCGAATACACCGCCATCGGCGACACGGTGAACCTGGGCAGCCGCATCGAAGGTTTGACCAAGGGCGTGTCGCGCATCCTCGTCTCGCGCGAGACCATGGAAGCCTGCGGCGATGCTTTTGAATTCCAGTCGTTCGGATCGTTCAAGGTGAAAGGGCGCGAGCAGGAAGTGGAACTGTTCGCACCGTCCAGAAAAGGAGAGTCGGCATGAAGAGATTGATCGCAGTCTGTCTGGCACTCGGCTTCATCGCCAGCGCCGCAGCGGAAGAAGCCATCACCTTGCGCAGCACAGAGCTGAAGGCAAAACCCTACAGCGATGCGCAGACCCTGATGACCTTGCCGGAACGAAGCAAGGTCGTCGTGCTGAAACGACGCGCCTCATGGACGCAAGTGAAGAGCGGCAAGAGCACCGGCTGGGTGAAGATGCTCAGCCTGCAACTGGTGCGCGGCACCACGCAGCGCCGTGCAGACAACGGCTTGCGATCGTTATTCAACGTGGCGCAGACCGGGCGCGGCGGTAGCTCCGTCACCACCGGCGTGCGCGGCCTGTCCGAAGAAGACTTGAAGAACACCAAACCGAATCCGCAGGAACTTGAAGAGGCCAAACAGTACGCAGCTACCAAGGATGAAGCGAAACGTTTTGCTATCGAGGGAAAGTTGAAAGCGCAACAAGTCGGCTATCTGCTGGGAGGTGAGCGATGAGAACACTCATAGTGATGCTGGCGTTGAGCCTGTCCGTTCCAGCACAGGCGTTCGACTTCGGCAACTTCGATCTGGAGAAAGCCGTGAAGACGGTGCAGAAGATCAAGAAAGCCAACGAGGACGTGAGCGAACCGCAGGAGATCGAGCTGGGTACTGGCATCGCCAGCAATCTGCTCGGTGCCGCGCCCTTGCTCGATAACCCGGAGGTGCAACGCTATGTGAACCGCGTCGGCCGCTGGATCGCGTTGCAGACCGAGCGCCCCGACATCCCGTGGACGTTCGGCGTGCTGGATGACCCGGACATCAACGCCTTCGCCGCACCCGGTGGCTATGTGTTCATCACCAAAGGCCTGCTTGCACGCATGAACAATGAGGCGGAGTTGGCCGGTGTACTAGCGCACGAGATATCCCATGTGCTGCGCAAACACCATTTGATGGCATTGAAGAAAGGCGCGCGCTCGGAACTGTTCAGCGACCTCGCCAACGACGCGATCAAGACGCACGGCGGCGATCCGCGGCTGGCTAAACTCGTCAGTGCCGGTACCGAGATCTATGCACGCGGTCTGGATAAACAGGACGAGTTCGAATCCGACCGCATGGGCGTCGTACTCGCTTCCCGCGCCGGATACGATCCCTACGGATTGCCCGCCGTGTTGCAGACCCTGCAATCCATCAACCCCGGTGACTCCAACCTCGCTCTCATGTTCAAGACCCACCCTTCATTCGACAGGCGGCTGGAACTACTGGCGAGCGAGATGACGCCAGCACTGGATAGATTTGAGAGACAGCCCGCGCTGGATAAGCGGTTTGCGGCGGTGCTGGGTAGGGGGCAGTAACAGGCCGTGCCATCCCGTATGAATTACAGCAGAACGATATCCACCATATTATTGCTACTGTCACTCGGTGGTTGTACCAGTGGAGACTGGCGTACTGCCAGTCGCGCCTCGGCCGGCATCGCGCCCGATCCGGAGACCACCGAAGAGGCGGTACTGATCGTGTTTGGTGCAGATACATGGGGCTGGCGCGGCTGGTTCTCCATCCACACCTGGATCGCTGCCAAGCACAGCGGGGAGAGCGCATACACAGTCTATGACGTGGTCGGCTGGCGCGCCCGCAATGGACAGTCGGTGATGCGGATCGCTCAGGACATCCCTGATCGCTACTGGTTCGGGGAAAGGCCGCGGATTATCAAGCAGTATCGCGGCGCAGGCGTTGATGAACTGATTGAGAAAGTGGAAAAATCCGCACTGGACTATCCCTGGAAGAACACCTATACCGTCTTTCCCGGTCCCAACAGCAACACCTTCATCGCCTGGATTGCCAAGCAGGTGCCGGAACTGGAACTGAGTTTGCCACTCTCCGCAATCGGCAGCGGATACGTTGACTGAGATACCATGAACCCAAGCACCGTTGCCCATGAATCAGGCCATTGAAGGAATTCAGAACGTCCTCGGCGATATCCTTGATGCCCACCCGTCCGGGCTCACCGAACATGAACTACTAAAAAAACTGGCAGAACACGAAGTCGGGCTGTTCGAGGAGGATTATTTCAGAAGCCCGCTTGGTCTGTTTCAACGCCACTTCCTGTTGTTCCATTGCTTGTATCTGCTGCGCGACAAATTGCGTGCTGCACAGCGAAGCGATATGGAGATTCATTGCCTTGGCATCAAGCTGGTTCCTTATTGCCACACGCCATCCGATCACCCTGCACAGTTCGATCCGCTCGCCGCTTATTATTTCGATCTGGATAACTTCACCAATACCGACGAGCAGGAGGTGCTGCGCTTGCTCGATGGCTTCTGGCAAAGATTCGCCAGTGACGAACAGCGCGACAAGGCTTTGGCTGTGATGGAACTCGCGCATCCCACCAGCTATGCCGAGATCAAACAGAAATACCGCCGCCTTGCCATGCAGTGTCATCCTGATCGCGGGGGCGAGCTTGCGCAGTTCCAGAAGCTTGAATGGGCGATGGGGATATTGCGAGTGTTGTACCGATCGAACTGACGGGGCGGGCACAAAATATAGTATCGGCCTGATGTCGCCCGCATTGCGCGGGCGTGAGTTGCAGACCCTAGTGCTTAGTTTCTGCCAGCGCCTCATCAACCAGGTCGGTCAGTTGTTGGAAGCCGAAACTCGGCAATGGTTTGCCGTTCACGAAATATTCCGGTGTCATGGTCACGTTCAGCGTGCGCGCATCTTCAAGGTCTTGCGCGATCAGTTTGTCTATCTCCGGCGCGGTGATGTCGAAAGCCATCTGCTCCATATTCAGTCCCAATCCATCCAGATGTTTCCATACTTTGCCGACTTGGGCGGTGTGGTTGGCGGCCCAGTCGCGCTGGGATGAGAGCAGGGCTTCCAGTGCAGGCCAGAACTTGCCCTGCTTGCGTGCTGCCTCTAGTACGGCGACCACTTTGTCCGAGCCGGTGTGGAACGGTGCGTAGCGCAGGACCAGACGTATCTGGTCGGGATGGGCAGCCATGAGTTTTTTGACTCTGGGGTAGAAGGCGCTGCAGGTCTCACAAGCCGGGTCGAAGAATTCGACGATGACCACCGGCGCATTGGGATTGCCCTCAGTCGGGGAATGCATGCGGATCAGCGCGGCACGATTGCTTTCGGCGAGTTCATTGGCAGCCTTTTCCTTTTGGCTTGAATAGAACAAGGCCGCGACGACAAAGGCAATCAGCAGAACGATGGCAGATGTGATGAATAGCGTTTTCTGTTTCATTTGGAACCTTTGAAGTGAGTGACTAGAAGCAAGCCGGCGATGGCCGTGAAGGCCAGCACAGACAACAAGGGGATGGTGACGAAACCCAGCCAGACCACAACCACGTCGGAACACGGCACATCTTGCTGGCACGGTCTGATGTTTTCCGGTATCCATCCCGCGATGAGCGCCAGATGGAATAGTGCCAGCCCCAAACCTGCCAGTGCCAGTGGCAGTGCATAGCGAATGACGCGCGGATCGAAAGGGAATAGTCCGGCTGCCAGTACCAATACCAAGGGGAACATGGCGATGCGCTGATACCAGCAGAGCAAACACGGCGTGTAGCCCATCACTTCGCCGAGGAACAGTGCGCCCAGCGTGGATGCCGTGGCGATCAGCCAGGCGATGAATACCAGCGTCCAGCTGATCGTGGGTTGGTCTGATTGCATATCAGGATGTACTGAGGGGGGCATGGCATGCAAATGGATTCGGAAAGAAGGGCTTTGAAAGTCAGGTGCTTTCAGGCTTTGGGTACGGGTGGTGCAAGGTCTCCGCTATGCAATTTGAATTCGCCGCGCTTGCGGTCGGCAAAGAAGTTTTCCAACGCATATTTCACCGGGCGGAAAGCGAGTTGCTCCCAGGGGATGTCTTCTTCCCTGAATAGCTTCACATCCAGACTTTCCACGCCGGGCGAGAAGTCCAGGTCTAGCAGGGTGGCTCGGAACAGCATCTGCACCTGGTTGATGTAGGGCAGGTTGTACAGGCCGAGCAGTTCGTGGATGGCGACGCGTGCGTTGGCTTCTTCCAGCGTTTCGCGCGCGGCACCTTCTGCGGTGGTCTCGCCGTTCTCCATAAAGCCGGCCGGCAGGGTCCACAGGCCGTGACGCGGTTCGATGGCGCGCAGGCAGAGCAGGATGCGGCCGTCTTCCCATTCGGGGATGGCACCGACGATGATCTTGGGATTCTGGTAGTGGATGGTGTCGCAGGTGGTACAGACGAAGCGTTCACGGTTATCGTCCTGCGGAGTGCGCAGTTCGACGGGGGAGCCGCAGTCTGCGCAGTATCTCAACTCAAAGCTCCCAGAACTTCCACCATGGCGTCTCGCTTTCCTTGAAGAAGGTCTGCGAGGGCTTGATGCCGTCTTTGGCGATGTTGCTGTCCAGCACGTGCTGTGCATCGCGGCTGAGATCATCCAGGCCGAGGCGAGCGTAGCCTTGCACCATGATCTGCAGGGCATCGCGTGTCTGCGGCGTGAGCGGGTAATCGACGAGCACGCCTTGTGAGCGGTTGACGGCGGCGACATAGGCGCCGCGACGCAGGTAGTAGCTGGCGATGGCGATCTCATGCTTGGCCAGGGTGATCAGCAGGTATTGCATGCGCTGGCGTGCGTCTTCGGCGTAGCGGCTCTGCGGGTAGCGGGTGACCAGTGCTTTGAAGGCATCGAAGGAGGCGCGCAGTGCGACCGGATCGCGCTCGGCCGGATCTTGCTGGAACAGGGTGCTGAAGTAGCTGTTCAGGTTCTCGTCGAAATTGATCAGGCCTTTCCGGTAGAGCACTTCGGCGAGCGCATCACTGTTGGGGAACTGCTTGGCGAAGCGGTCCAGCGCGGAAAGTGCGGGAGCAGGTTCACCTTTTTTGTACCAGGCGTATGCGATGTCCAATTGTGCCTGTTGCGCGTAGCGGCCATAGGGGAAGCGGGACTGCATGCGCTCCAGATCCTTGACGGCGCGCTCGTAATCTTCGTCCTGTATCTCGGCCTTGGCTTTGGCATACAACTCGTCGGCGCTGAGAGTGGTGTCTTCGGCTTCGGGGAGCGAAGTGCAAGCAGCTAACGTGAGCAGGAGGAAAACGGCTAAACTATGACGCATGATAAAACCCGAAGAAGAATTGCCTGATTATAGCAAAGACGACGACAGCACCGACCTGCTTGAGTTTAAAGTCCCAACCGAGCTTGGCGGACTGCGTCTGGACCAGATACTGGTCAAATTGCTCCCGGATTACTCGCGTAGCCGCCTGCAAGACTGGATAGAGCAGGGGTTGGTCGAGGTCAACGGCAAGCCAGCCTCGACCAAACTGAAAGTGTGGGGCAACGAGAAACTTACCGTCGCGCCACAGACCCATCCCTCCGAAATGGTGGCGGAACCGGAAGACATCCCGCTGAACATCGTCTACGAAGACGACGCGATCATTGTCATCGACAAACCGGTGGGGCTAGTGGTGCATCCCGGCAGCGGCAACTGGCAGGGGACGCTGCTCAACGGTCTGTTGTTCCATGCACCAGAGCTGAAGGATGTGCCACGCGCGGGCATCGTGCACCGTCTGGACAAGGACACCAGCGGGCTGATGGTGGTGGCCAAGACCCTGGTGGCGCAGACCGCGCTGGTACGGCAGATGCAGGCTCGTAGTGTGAAACGCGAGTATCTGGCGCTGGTATGGGGCGAGGTGGATCGCGATTACACGGTGAACGTGCCGATCGGTCGCCATCCCACGCAGCGCACCAAGATGGCGGTGACAGAGAGCGGCAAGGAAGCGATCACCCATGTCCATATCGAGGAGCGCTATCCGAGCTGTACGCTGGTGCGCTGCAAGCTGGAGACCGGACGCACCCACCAGATCCGCGTGCATATGTCATACCTCGATCATCCGCTGGTGGGCGACACGCTTTACATAAAGGGCGTGCAGAAATGCGTGCCCGCGTTGCAGGAGATCTTGATCAAGTTCCCGCGTCAGGCACTGCATGCCTGGAAGCTGGGGCTGGATCATCCCACTACCGGCAAGCGCATGTCATTCGATGCGCCGCTGCCGGATGATATGGACGAGCTGCTGGAGCAGATCGAAGAGGCAAGTGGTGAAGTCGTCTGAGCACAACATCATCCCGGACTGGCCGGCACCCGCCAATGTCAAGGCGTTGCAGACCACCCGCACCGGCGGTGTGAGCCTCCCTCCATATGATTCGATGAACCTTGGCCTGCATGTAGGCGATGACCCGATACGTGTGAACCACAATCGCCAATCGCTTTCCGCGTTACTGCCCACCGAGCCGGTATGGCTGGAGCAGGTACACGGCACCGTGGTGGCGAACGCTGATGCGGCAGCCTGCCGTGTGGTGGCCGATGCCAGCATCGCGCGTCATCGCGGTTCGGTGTGTGTGGTGATGACGGCGGATTGCCTGCCGGTGTTGCTGTGCGACGAGGATGGCACGGTGGTCGGCGCGGCCCATGCAGGTTGGCGCGGACTTTGTGATGGTGTGATCGAGGCGACCATCGAAGAGATGGGCGTTGAGCCGCAAAGATTGATGGCCTGGATGGGGCCGGCTATCGGGCAGGCAGCATTCGAGGTTGGGGAAGATGTGCGTGAAGCCTTCGTCGCCAAGCAGGCGCAAGCGAAGGAAGCTTTCATTCCGCACGGGGATTCAGGCAAATACCACGCCGATATCTATCTGCTGGCCCGCCAGCGGCTCAACGCACTGGGCGTCGGCCGCGTCTATGGTGGCGATTATTGCACCTACCATCAGGAGGTCGCGTTCTTCTCCTACCGGCGCGATGGCGTGACAGGCCGCATGGGTACCTTCATCTGGCTCGCCTGAGTCAGGCTTACTGTTTTCCCTCGCGCACTTCCAGCAAGAACTCCGACGCATCATTGACCGTAGATAGCAGCTCCAAGTCCTGAGTGGAGTTCGGGTCGATGAAGATGCGTGTCCAGCCGCCAGCCTTCTCCACGACACGCTTGTCATCGCCGCGGAATGCAGCACGCACCTCGATCAGCACGCGCTTGTCGGTCAGGTTCTTCAGTTCGCCCCATACGCGCAGGGTGCCGGTGGATGTGCGGCCGGATTGCACGTTGTTCACTTCGATCACATCTTCGAGATGGTCTTCGTCGACCATGATGATGGTGGCGTCGGGCAAGGACTGGCAGGCGGCCATGAAACTCAACAGCAGGATGGAAAGTAATTTTTTCAGCATGATGTTCTCCTTAGTAAACAGGGTTGCAGGTTCAGTCCGGGACGGTGAGGAATATTCTGCGCCTGAAAGTCACACCCGATTCAACATTGTCGGGAATCTCGGCCGGCGCGGCGAGGGGGGCGAGCGAGGTATTGAAATTCTTGGCATCGAGTGTCGCCTGTTCGATGATCGCGTTGCAAGCACCTTTGCATTTTTCATGGATCACTTCTTCGTGGCGCAGTGAACTGTTCGCCCAGTTGGATGGGTAGCTGGCAGGGTACTGCCTACCCCACACCAGCATGCAGGCACCGGAACGGAAGGTCTTCATCTCCACCGCACCTTGCAGTTCTCCCCGCGCATCATGAAATCCCAATGACCACGGCGTTGGTTCTGCATTCACATCAGATTGGGTGGTCGCCACATAGATGCGGTCGGGCAGAGAGGACCAGTTGCGCGTGTCGGCTTCGGGATGTGTGGAGGCGGCGACGATGTCGCTGCCGATGCTGACCAGCATGCCGAGCAGTGCCAGTCCGGCGTACTGGTTGGCATCATCACTGTCTCTGCGTCGCGCGGCATTGCGTGCTAGATCGGAAGAGATGTGCGCACACACGGCAGCGCCGGTCGCGATGCCCTCGGCGGTATTGCGGAACGAGGCCTTACCCGCCAGTATCTTGTCCACTGCGCGACCACCACGTGTCGAAGCTTGCCAGTACACATCCTCGATCTGTTGCCCCACCAACAGTTGCGAGCCTTGCGTGAAGGTGACGCCGCGTATCTTGCCGTCGTCGCGGCGTCCGTAGCGCAATTCTTCCTGATGGCGACCGCTGGCGATCTTGCCGGGTGCGAGGCCGACTTCGCCGATCAGCAACACGTTGTCTTTGGCGCCAGGTGTCTTGATACCCGGCTTGGCTTTTTTCACGGCACTGAATTCGTCCTTCGCCCGCGCA
Source organism: Pseudomonadota bacterium (assembly GCA_043826585.1). Lineage (GTDB taxonomy): Bacteria > Pseudomonadota > Gammaproteobacteria > Burkholderiales > Gallionellaceae > Sideroxyarcus. Next base: position 24,982 of record JBDRPZ010000101.1, on the reverse strand, counting down.
GTGCGCCCCGAGCAGTTGTACAGCCAGCCGCGGATGAACGGCATGATCACCATGTCGCTCTGGAAGGTCTCGGAAGCGGACATGGTGTCCTGTATCTCGGCGAAGCGCAGGTCGGCGCGCGCGTTGTCCAGATCGCTGTCGGAGAAATCGGCAAGAGCGAGGTAGTAGCCGACCATGGCGCGTTCATAGGGGTCGCCTTTGAAGTCCTTGTTGGCTTCCGGTACGAAATTGCTGCGTGCCCGGTTGGCCGCCGGGTCATTCGCATAGATGGTTTCGATCAGCGCCTGTGCATCGGAGAGCAGACGTTGTGCAGTTTCCGGTTGGGACAGCTCCAGTGCGGCAAGCCCGGCCATGGCTTCGTTCAGCACGCGGTCGCGGCGGCCTTGTTCCTGATCGCGCAACACGAAAGGACGCAAGGCAGACGGCACTTCCGCTTTGGGTTCCAGCAGTTGTTCGATGCGTCCCGGTTCGACGGGTTTGCTATCCAGCCCAGTGGTGGCGCAGCCGGACAGTGTCAGCCAGACTGCACAAGCAAGTGCGCGGGGAACGAAGCGGGGCGTCGCTGAACGATCAGCGATAGACCGCATCGTCCTGGCCACCCTTCTTGAATTCGTACAGGTTGGACCAGACGCTGAGCGAAGTCTCCAGATCGATCAGTTCAAAAGTGATCTGGGTGTAGCGCTCCACCATGCCGCTCTGCGCGCTGCGTGCATCCAGCGAGTTGATGCGGCCCACCAGTCGATAGTCCGCACCGGCGGTGGCCTTGGCTTGTTTGAGCGTGCCCGCATCGGTCACGCCCTGGCGCTTCATGTCACGTTCCTGCGCGACCATGTCGGCAGATTCGCGCGAGACGAATTGCAGTTTGCCTTGGGCAGCGCGTTGCAGATTGATGCGCAGCCTGTCCACCAGCAGATTCTTGTTGATGCGTTGGCTGCTCTCGTTCTCGAAATAGGCCGCATCGAGGATGACGCGTGCCGCCTGACTGCGTTTCACGACTTCCGGTGTGGCGAGGATGTCCTTAACCATCACGTCGGTGACTGCCGTCACATCCTGACTTTCCACGCCCACCCCGGCCACGACGCCGGTGGAATTCACATCCTGGTAGGTGACCGGCTTGCCGGCATCGGGGGTAGAACAGGCGGACAGCAACAGGACAGAAACGGAAAGGGTCAGCAGGATATTCGTGTTCATAGTGATCTCCGAAAAATAAGGCGGGTGTGTGACCGTGCGTAGCGACGAATGGTTCATTACGCCGCCATTGTGTGTGTCTCCACCCCGTAAATCAAGCGCTCGGGTGGACAAGCGCAAGCATATGCTTTATATCCCTGCGCTGTTCTCAATCCACGCTCCATGCCATGAAAACGATAACCAAGACCCAGCGCAAGGTGGTGTTCGCCGCCTGTTTCGGCACCTTCCTCGAGTGGTACGACTTCCTCACCTTCGCCACGCTGGCGACCTACTTCAGCGTGCTGTTCTTCCCGCCGGAAGATGCGACCGCCGCCTTGCTGGCGAGTCTGGCTGCTTTCGGTGTGGGCATGATCGTGCGGCCTTTGGGTTCTGCGCTGTTCGGCACCTTGGCGGATCGTTACGGACGTCGTCCGATCTTCCTTGTCACCATCAGTCTGATGGGCGCTTCCACCTTTCTGGTCGGCATGCTGCCGACCTATGCGCAGGTCGGCATGCTCGCTCCGGCCTTGCTGTTGCTGTTGCGCTTGCTGCAAGGTTTTGCGGTGGGCGGTGAGATCGGCGGGGTGGCGGTTTATCTGACCGAACATGCACCGGAAGGACGGCGCGGGCTCTATACCAGCGTGCTGCAACTGATGGGCCCGCTGGGCATCCTCGTCTCCACTTTCCAGATCGTGCTGCTGCACCAGTTCCTGGACGATGCCTCATTCAGCAGCTGGGGCTGGCGCGTGCCCTTCCTGTTCTCGGTGGTGTTGCTGTTCATCTCGATCAAGACCCGCATGAGTCTGGAAGAATCGCCGGTGTTCAAGGAATTGCAGGAACAGGGGCGCGTGTCACAGGCACCGTTGCGCGAATGTTTCCGCGACCGCCAGACTTTGAAAGGCATGGCCTTGCTCTTCTTCTGCATCTCGGCGGGCGGTTCGCTGCTGTTCTTCACTTCGCAGGTGTATGCCAACGTGTTCTTGAAGAGCGTGGTGAGGCTGGATGCGCAACTCGCCAGCACGCTGGTGATGCTCTCCACATTGTTGCTGTTTCCGCTCACCATCTGGTGCGGCTGGCTGTCAGACCGCATCGGTCGCCGCCCCGTATTATTGGCTGGCCTGCTGCTGGGTGCGATCACCATCATCCCGGTGTTCAATGGCCTGCAACATTTCGGCAATCCCGCACTGGAACGCTTCAACAGCGAGGTGAAGGTGACCTTGTCCGGTGCAGACTGCGACTACAGCCCATTCCATAAGGCGTTGAGCGAATGCGCGCGTATTCAGGAGTTCTTCATCAAGAACGGCATCGTGCATAGCACCGAGTCCGGGGAGGGTGTACTGGTGCGTATCGGTTCGGATGTGGAAGTCAGCGGCTTCGATTCCGTCGCATTGAACGCCGGATTGAAATCCAAAGGCTGGACAGAAAAAGCGGATAGTGAGCAGGCCAGCCCGGTCATGCTGTTCCTGCTACTGGTGATCCCGGTGGTCGCGGTCGGCCTCATCACCGGGCCGCAGACGGCAGTGCTGCCCGAGCTGTTCAAAGCGCGCAACCGCTACACCGCCGCCGCCTTGCCGCATAACCTGAGCGCGGGCTGGATAGGCGGCCTGTCGCCGTTCATGGTGACACTGTTGTCGGTGCAGGCGGGGGATGTGATGGCGGGACTGTGGTATCCGGTCGGCATGCTCATCATGGCATCCATCATCGGCCTGCTGTTCCTGCCCGAGACCAAGGATGTGGTGCTGGGGGATTAGTGTCCGGTCGGGTACAATGCGCGCCCCGTATCCCCTTGGTTTGATATGTCTGTTCTGTCCTGGATCATCTTAGCCAGTCTGTTCGGCGGCGTGCTGAGCGTCGCCGCCGCCGCATTGTTCGCGCTGAATGCGCGCACACACTGGATCGGCATGCTGGTCAGCTATGCCATCGGTGCCCTGTTGGGGGCCGTGTTCCTCGACATCCTGCCGGAAGCGATCGAGCTGGCTGGTAACACTGCTGCCGTGAGTGGAACTGTGCTGGCCGGCATCCTGTTGTTCTTTACACTGGAAAAGGTACTGATCTGGCGTCACTGCCACCACGACCATTGCGAGGCACATGAACCGCACGAACAGTCCGGTCACGATCATGGACGTAGCGGCACCATGCTCATCATCGGCGACACCTTCCACAATTTCGTCGACGGTATCATCATTGCCGCAGCGTTCATGGTCGACATCAATCTGGGCATCGTCACCGCGCTGGCCATCATCGCGCACGAGATCCCGCAGGAAGTCGGCGACTTCCTCATCCTGCTGCATTCCGGCTACAGCAAACTGCGCGCGTTCCAGCTGAATCTGATCTCCAGCTTTGCCACTTTGGCGGGCGGCGTGCTGGCGTATTACGCGCTGCAGGGGCTGCAGTCGTGGACGCCCTATATCCTCGCGCTATCCGCGGCCAGCATGATCTATGTCGCAGTGGCCGATCTCATTCCCGGTCTGCACAAACGTACACAGATGCGCGACACCGTGCAGCAGGTGGTGTTGATCGTGCTGGGCGTGGCGACGGTAGGCGTGACCGGCTATTTCGCCGGAGCCTGAAGAATAGAAATGCACAAGGATCTGACCCGCTTCGCCTGGCTGTCCATCGCCGCCGCAGTCGCCACCATCCTGCTCAAGGGCCTGGCATGGTGGTTGACCGGTTCGGTCGGTCTGCTGTCGGATGCGCTGGAATCCTTCGTCAATCTGGCGGGCGCGCTGATGGCTTTGTACGTGCTGACACTGGCTGCAACGCCTGCCGATGAGAAGCATGCCTACGGCCATGGCAAGGCGGAATATTTTTCCAGCGCGTTCGAAGGCTTTCTTATCATGCTGGCGGCGATCAGCATCGCCTATGCGGCCATCGACCGTTTGCTGCATCCGCAGGCGCTGGCCGAGGTCGGTGTCGGCCTGGCTGTGTCGGTGATCGCTTCGTTCATCAATCTGCTCGCCGCGCGCGAACTGTTGAAGGCGGGACGTGCTTACAACTCCATCACGCTGGAAGCGGACGCCAAGCATCTGATGACCGATGTCTGGACTTCGGTCGGCGTCATCATCGGTGTGGCACTGGTGTGGGTGACAGGCTGGTTATGGCTGGACCCGCTGATCGCGTTGGCCGTGGCGGCGAATATCGTGTGGACCGGTTGGCAGTTGCTGCATCGTTCCGCCTCCGGCCTGATGGATGCCGCCATTCCGCAGGAACATATCGACGCCATCGAAACCGTGCTGGCGAAATATCGCGAGCAGGGGCTGGACTTCCATGCGCTGCGTACGCGCGAAGCCGGGCGGCAGGCATTCATCTCCATGCATGTGCTGGTGCCGGGCAAGTGGACGGTGCAGCGCGGCCATGATCTGGTCGAAGTGATCGAAGCGGAGATCCGTGCTGCCGTACCGTTCTGCCATATCACCACACATCTGGAACCCATCGAAGATCCGGTTTCGCAGATCGATGCGACGCTGGAGCGGCCAGAAGAATCTACAGGAAATACACATGAGTAAGTCTCAACCCAAGATCGGTTTCGTCTCGCTCGGTTGCCCCAAGGCGGCATCCGATTCCGAGCTCATCCTCACGCGCATGCAGGCCGAAGGTTACGAGCTCACGCCCAGCTATCAGGAGGCCGATCTGGTGGTGGTCAACACCTGCGGTTTCATCGACAGCGCGGTGGCGGAATCGCTGGAAGCCATCGGCGAAGCCCTGCAGGAGAACGGCAAGGTCATCGTCACCGGCTGCCTTGGTGCCAAGGGCAACATCGTGCAGAAGACCCACCCCAAGGTGCTCGCCGTCACCGGCCCGCACGAAACAGATGCTGTGATGAATGCGGTGCATCAGCATCTGCCGCGTCTGCACGATCCCTACACCGACCTGGTGCCGCCGCAGGGCGTGCGCCTCACGCCGCAGCATTTTGCCTACCTGAAGATCTCTGAAGGCTGTAACCACAGCTGCACCTTCTGCATCATCCCCAGCTTGCGCGGCGATCTGGTCAGCCGTCCTGTGCATGATGTGATGGCCGAGGCGGAGAAGTTGGTCGAGTCCGGCGTGAAGGAACTGCTGGTCATATCGCAGGACACCTCGGCCTACGGCGTGGATGTGAAATACCGCACCGGCTTCTGGCAAGGCAAACCGCTGAAGACACGCATGACCGATCTGGCGGGCGCGCTGGGTGACCTCGGTGTGTGGACGCGACTGCATTACGTCTACCCGTATCCGAGCGTGGATGATGTCATCCCACTGATGGCGGAAGGCAAGATCCTGCCTTACCTCGACATCCCGTTCCAGCACGCCAACGAGCGCATCCTCAAGCTGATGAAGCGTCCGGCCAGCAGCGAGAACGTGCTGACGCGCATCAAGAAATGGCGCGAGATCTGTCCGGACATCACCCTGCGCAGCACCTTCATCGTCGGCTTCCCCGGCGAGACCGAAGAAGAGTTCGAAGAACTGCTCGACTTCATCGAAGAAGCCCAACTGGATCGTGTCGGCGCATTCAAATATTCACCGGTGGAGGGCGCGGCCGCCAATGCATTGCCCGACCACATCGACCCCGAAGAACAGGAAGAACGCCTCGCGCGTCTGATGTATCTGCAGGAAGAGATCAGCGCGGAGAAGCTGGCAAAGAAAGTAGGCCAGACCATGACCGTGCTGGTGGATGATGTGGATGAGCAGGGCTCTATCGCGCGCAGCGCAGCGGATGCGCCGGAGATCGACGGGCTGGTCTACATCGACGGTGAAGACCTGGAAGTGGGCGAGTTTGTCACGGTGAAGATCACCGGCTCCGACGAGCACGACCTGCATGCTGAAGTCGTCAGAGAGTGAGTGAGAAAAATCCCTGCCTGACCTGCGGCGCATGCTGTGCGCATTTCCGCATCATGTTGCATGGTGACGAGGTCGAGCCGGTCGGTCGGGTGCCGCGTGCGCTGGTGAATCCTGTCGGTTCGGCTTTTTGCATGAAAGGCACGGATGTTTTTCCGCCGCGCTGCATCGCGCTGGAGGGCGAACTGGGGCAGGCGGTGCGCTGCACGATCTATGAGCAGCGGCCGCTGGTGTGCCGGGAATTCAATGAATATGAACCGGACGGTGCGCCGAACCCGAGTTGTTTCAAGCTGCGCGGACTGGTGCCGCCGAGACTTTAAACGCCCAGTGAGAGCCGTTGTGCGGTGATGAAGTCGCGTGTGTTGACGTGGCGCACGAACCAGTCGCTGAACGGCCCTTCCAGATATTCCAGCAAAGCTTTGCTGTCGCGCGTTTCCTTCCACTGTGCGATGCGTGCAGACAGGCGTTGCAGGGCTTGGTCGTGATCCTTCTTATGTGCATCCAGTGGGCCGAACTGTGCGGCTTGCATGGCTTGTTCCTCTTTCGAGAATTGCTGCTGCAAGCTGGTCTGCATGGCTGTCAGGGCTTCGTCCAGTACGTCTTCCGTCTTATCATCGGCCAGTAGTTCCAGCATGGCCGCATGGGCTTGCACGAAGTGGGTGTGGTCGAATACTCCTTCACTCATCATGCACTCCGCGACTGGATATAGGCTGCAGTGACGAAATCCATGCTGCTGACGTGATTGACGAACCAGTCGCGCACCGCGTGCTCCAGCCAGCTGCTGATATCTCTGATGTTGCGCGAAACTTTCCAAGTTTCGATGCGGGAGATCATATCGGCCAGCACTTTGTCGTGTTCTCCTTTGTGCATCGGATAGGGCGGGAACTGGACCGACAGCATCAGTTGTTCTTCCTCGGCGAAATGGCGGCGGGTGTGTTCCAGCAGGTTGTCCAGCATGGCGTCTACCTGCGTGTGATCCGCGCCCCCATGCAACAGGTCGAGCAGATGTTTGCGCAAGGCGACGAACTCGGCGTGGTCGTTGTTCATGAAATCGATCGCAACGCGTGGGTAATTCAGCATGTTTTCCCTTTATGGCGGGGGTGATTACGGGGTGTAAGGCTGTATAATCCGCGCCCTATGCAGATTCTACGCGGCCCCCATTCTACGGATTTTCGACCCTTGGCGGTCACCATCGGCAATTTTGACGGGGTGCATCTGGGACATCAGACGATGTTGAGGGAGCTGCGCGAGACCGCGCAGGCGCGCGGTTTGCAAACGGCGGTAGTGACCTTCGAGCCGCATCCGCGCGAATTCTTCACCCCGCAGCAGGCGCCGGCACGATTGACCAGCCTGCGCGAGAAGCTGGAACTGTTCCGCGAGATGGGCATGGACCGTGTGTATGTGTGTCCCTTCGACAAGGCGTTCGCACAGAAATCGGCGGACGACTTCATTTTGACCCTGGTGGAGTCACTGCGTGCGCAGCATGTGCTGATCGGCGATGACTTCCGCTTCGGCAGCGGGCGCGGTGGTGACTTCGCCCTGATGCAGCAAGCAGGCGAGCAGCATGGCTTTGCAGTGAAGGCGATGCATAGTGTGTTGCAAGACGGTGTGCGGGTTTCCAGTACGGCGATACGCAACGCGCTGGCGGAAGGCAAACTTGATATCGCCCGTGATTATCTGGGCCGTCCGTACAGCATCAGCGGGCGCGTGGTGCATGGTGACGCGATGGGCCGCAAGCTGGGTTATCCCACGGCGAACATCCAGATGAAGCACAACCTGCCACCCCTCAAAGGCGTGTATGTGGTGCAGGTGCATTCGGATGGCCTCGGTGTGTTGCAGGGCGTGGCCAGCCTGGGCCTGCGTCCGACGCTGAAGCACGATGCGAAGTCTGTGCTGGAAGTGCACCGGTTCGAGTTTGAGCAGCAGATATATGGCAGGCACCTGCGGGTGGAATTCCTGCACAAGTTGCGCGATGAGATGAAGTTCGACGGTTTGGAAGCGCTGACGCGGCAGATCACGTCAGATGTGAATAATGCAAAGCAATGGTTTATCGATCATGAGTGAAGACAAAAAAAAATATCCCCTGAACCTGCCCGACACGGCGTTCCCCATGCGCGGCGACCTCGCCAAGCGTGAGCCGAAGATGCTGGAAAAATGGCAAGCACAGCAGCGCTATCAGCGCATCCGCAAGGCGCCTCATCCAAAGGGAAAATTCATCCTGCACGATGGCCCGCCGTATGCGAACGGGGCCATCCATCTCGGTCACGCGGTGAATAAGATCCTTAAGGACATCATCATCAAATCGAAGACGCTTGAGGGGTTCGACGCGCCCTATGTGCCCGGTTGGGATTGCCATGGCCTGCCCATCGAATTGCATGTGGAGAAGAAGCATGGCAAGGACATACCGCCTGCGGAGTTCCGCAAGTTGTGCCGCGAATATGCGGCGGAGCAGGTCGAGCGCCAGAAGAAGGACTTTATCCGCCTGGGTATTCTGGGAGACTGGGACAAGCCTTATCTGACCATGGACTTCCAGACCGAAGCGGACATCATCCGCGCGCTGGGGCAGATCCAGCAGAACGGTTACCTGTATCAGGGACGCAAGCCGGTGAACTGGTGTCTGGATTGCGGCTCGGCGCTGGCCGAGGCCGAAGTGGAATACGAAGACAAGGTATCGCCCGCCATTGATGTCGGTTTCGAAGTCATAGACATCGAGGCGCTGGGTACAGCGCTTGGTGTGTCGCTGCCCGGCGATTCGAAAGTGTATGCGGTGATCTGGACCACCACACCGTGGACCCTGCCAGCTAACCAGGCAGTGAGCGTACATCCGGACTATGAATACAAGCTGGCGAAGACCGACAAGGGCTATTTGCTGCTGGTGGGTGATCTGCTCGAGTCCTGCGTACAGCGCTATCAACTGCAAGCGGAAGTGGTCGGCGCCGGCAAGGGCAGCGCGCTGGAGAACCTGCCGCTGCAACATCCGTTCTACGACCGCATCGTGCCCATCATCTGCGGCGAACACGTCACGCTGGAAGCCGGTACCGGTCTGGTACATACCGCACCGGCGCACGGTGTGGACGACTATGTGGTCGGCCAGAAATACAGCCTGCCGGTGGAGAACCCGGTGGGCGATAACGGCAAGTTCATCTCGACCACGATGCCGGTGGGTGAGACACCGCTGGCTGGTGTGTTCGTGTGGAAGGCAAACGATATCGTGCTGAACGCATTGACTGCCAGCGGTCATCTGCTGCATCAGGAAAAGATGAAGCACAGCTATCCGCATTGCTGGCGTCACAAGACACCCATCATCTTCCGCGCTACGCCGCAGTGGTTCATCGGCATGGAGCAGGGTGAAGAGGGGGCGACATTGCGCCAACTGGCGAACGACGCGGTGGCGGATACCCTGTTCTTCCCAGCGTGGGGTCGTGCGCGTCTGGAAGGCATGATGAAAAATCGCCCTGACTGGTGCGTGTCGCGTCAGCGAAGCTGGGGTGTGCCGATGCCGTTCTTTGTGCACAGAGAGACATTGCAGCTGCATCCGAGCACGCCGGAGTTGCTGGAAGAAGTGGCGAAGCGAGTCGAGCAGGAGGGTATCGAGGCATGGTTCTCTCTGAACAGCGCCGACCTGCTGGGCGATGATGCTGCGCACTACCGCAAGCTGACCGACACGCTGGACGTGTGGTTCGATTCCGGTGTTACACACTATGCCGTGTTGCGCAAGCGCAGTGCGCTTGCTTATCCGGCTGACCTGTATCTGGAAGGTTCCGACCAGCATCGTGGCTGGTTCCAGTCCTCGCTGCTGACTGGCTGCGCTATCGATGGCCGCGCGCCGTACAAACAGTTGCTGACGCATGGCTTCACCGTGGACGAGAAGGGCTACAAGATGTCCAAATCGCGCGGCAACGGCATCGAGCCGCAGGACATCTGTAACAAGCTGGGCGCGGACATGCTGCGCTTGTGGATCGCATCGACAGACTACTCCGGCGAGATGTCCTTGTCGGACGAGATCATGAAGCGCGTCACCGACAGCTATCGCCGCATCCGCAACACCTTGCGCTTCCTGCTGGCCAACGTGAGCGACTTCGATATGCAGCGCGATGCGATGCCGGTGAACGAATGGCTGGAGATCGACCGCTATGCGCTGGCTATGGTGCAAAAGCTGCAAGACGATGTATGCGCCGATTACGAGCGTTACGAGTTCCATCTGGCGGTGCAGAAGCTGCAAGGCTTCTGTTCGGAAGAGCTGGGCGGCTTTTATCTCGACATCCTCAAGGATCGTCTGTACACGGCAGGCGAGACTTCGCAGGCGCGCCGCTCGGCGCAGAACGCGCTGTATCACATCACGCATGCGCTGGCGCGCTTGATCGCGCCCATCCTCAGCTTCACCGGCGAGGAAGTGTGGGCCACGCTGAACGGCAGCGAAGAGGTGAGCGTGTTTGAACGGTTGTGGTACGAGCTGCCGGATTCCGGTTTGAGCGGCGAGCAGGTGAGCGCTTGGGCAGACATCCGCTCGGTGCGTGAACTGGTCAACAAGAAGCTGGAAGATCAGCGTGCCGCGGGTGCTATCGGTTCAGCTTTGCAGGCAGAGGTGGATGTGTATGCGGCGAAAGAGACTTACGAGTTGTTGTCCCGTCTGGGTGACGACTTGCGTTTCGTGCTCATTACCTCGCGTGCCAACGTACATCAGCGTGAGGGCGAGCTGGAGATCAAGGTCACACCGAGTGCACACGAGAAATGCGAACGCTGCTGGCACTATCGCGACGACGTGGGCAGCGATGCCAACCATCCGACACTGTGTGGACGTTGTGTGAGCAACCTGTTCGGCGACGGTGAGGCGCGCAAGCATGCTTAATCGCTGGCTGCTGCTGGCAGTCATCGTTATCGTGCTTGACCAGACGAGCAAGGCGGCTATCACCAGCCACTTCGTCTATGGCGAATCGCTCCCCGTCGCATCGTTCTTCAATCTGGTGTTGGCGCATAACACCGGCGCGGCTTTCAGTTTCCTGAGTGATGCCGGCGGTATGCAGCGTTGGCTGTTCTCGCTCATCGCCGTCGTGGCGTCGGTATGGATCGTTTGGTTGTTGCGCAAGCATCAGTCCGAGAAGCTGTTCAGCTTTGCGCTGGCTTTCATCCTCGGTGGGGCATTGGGCAATCTGATCGACCGCATCGCGTACGGTTACGTGGTTGACTTTCTGGATTTTCACGCGGCGGGATACCACTTCGCCGCTTTTAATGTAGCCGATTCGGCGATCACCCTGGGTGCGGGGTTGTTGATCCTGGATGGTTTTCGTTCCGCCCGTCACATCAATAAATAGTGCTATCCATCTGATTCGTAAGGACTCCGGCTGCCTGCGGCAAATAATGCATATGCATTCTGTGTGATAGGCATGCCTTGCGTTTTGTGTTCCAATCGTGCGATTGATTCACATGACCTAACGGGGAGTGGGGCTGGTGGAGATTCTCAAGCAAAATCTTGCGATCGAACCTGATCTGCAGAATTTCATCGAGTTCGTGCTGAAAAGCGTGAGCGATCTCGGGGGGAATGTGTTCGCCGCTTCTATCTCCGTCCTGGGGCTGCTGGAACGTTTGCGTCATGCCGGTGCGGCGCTGGGTAATCCTGTTCCGGTCAGCCTGTTCCTGCGGGAGCGGCATCTGGTCGTGCATTGGGGGCAGGGCGAACAGGCCAGGATCGTGGCGCTGTCCAGAATGCCCGCTCCAGAGCGGATCGCCGAATTGCGCAACTTCATGGAGAATTCCGTCGCGCTGGTCGATCCCGAGATCCTGTTGCAGCGCAATATCGACATGAAGCGTCATTTCGACGAGGTGCGCGCGAATGCCGAGAGAGAGCTTGAGCTGCTGCAGCAGTCCCTCAAACGCCGGCAGAACGAATTGCAGGAAACCCTCTATCTTGCCGAGACGGATGCGCTGACCGGTCTTTACAACCGGCGTGCCTTCGATGTGCGGCTCAGGCAGATCTTTCTGCACACCATGCGCCAGAAGAACGCCCCCGTCTCCTTGCTGTTCCTCGATCTTGATCATTTCAAGCAGATCAATGACGAGTTCGGTCATCAGGTCGGCGATCAGCATCTGGTCAGAATGGCGGACGTTTTGCGCAAGGTGATCCGGGAGGATGTGGATTTCGCCTTCCGTTTCGGCGGTGATGAGTTCGCCGTGGTGATCTATGCCGATTACCCGCAGGCGTGCGACAAGGCGAAGCAGGTGCTGGAAATGATGTCGCACCGGGTCAGCATCGGCGTTGCCACCATCAACAAGGACACGGCCGATGAACTGCTGCTCGAGGAATTTGTCCGCAGTGCTGACAGTTCGCTGTATGAGGCGAAGCGACTGGGGCGCGGTCAGGCCCAGATCCAGCAGTGCCCGAGCCAGCGCACGGGGGCGTGTGCGGAAGGCTGCCCGGGGATGGCGTGTTGAGGGCTCACAAGGTGTTCGACAGCGCGGTGGATTGCAAGTTGTTGCACAGCAGCTCCACGCAGGATGAGAGTTCGCTGGTGCTGCTGCGCTCCAAACTGTTTGCCATCACCAACCGGCTCAACATACCGGATCACAAGCGCGAGAACATCATGCTGGTCGCGGCCGAGTTGGGTACCAACAATATCAAACACGCCGGCGGCCGCGGTCTGATCCAGTTCTGGCAGCAACCCGGTCCGGTGCTGGATATCCTGTCCCTTGATTACGGCCCCGGCATCAACAACATGGATCGGGCCGAGCAGGACGGATATTCGACCTCAAACACTTTTGGAAAAGGTCTGGGAGCTATCCGCCGTCTGAGCGACGAATCCTATTTTTACACCCAGCACAGGTCTACCAGCCAGATACCCAAGTGGAGCGGCACGGTCTTTCTGGCCCGCTTCCATATAGGGCAAGACAAGACAAGGAAGCTGGGAAACGATATCGGAATCTATTCACGCTCGCTCTCCGATACCCGGCATAACGGTGATCGTATCTACCTGCAGCAGAAGGACGGTCGCTTGTGCTGGCTGCATCTGGACGGTCTCGGGCATGGTGCGGAAGCGCAGAATGCGACGGCCAATCTGGGGAAGCACGTCGAACATCACACGGACATCGGCGCGATACTGCATGAAGTGGACCGGCAACTGGTTTCGACGCGCGGTGCGGTGGCGGCGATCTGCGAGATCGATACCGTGCGGCACGGATATCAGCTGCACGGGGTGGGGGACATGCATGCCAGGATCTACGAACAGGATGAGATGCAGCACTTCGGTTTCGCCCCCGGCATACTGGGCAGGGAACACCGGGTGACCAGCCCTGTTCGCGGTAAACTCGGCAAGCGCGCGGTGGTGGTGACGGCGAGCGACGGTATCCGGCGCAACTGGGATACCGGGAATTTCGTCGGATTGTTCAACCAGCATCCGCAATTGATCGCCTATACGCTGGGCAATATCATGGGACGCATATCCGACGACCAGTCGATCTGCGTGTCGGTCGTGGGAAAATAATCAGTAACTACTCAGGGAGAAGAAATGGTGACCAGGAAAAGCGGCAGCGAGAAGTTGAAGGCTCTGTTCGGACTCAAGATCAGCGGCATCGCGCCCGAATTGGAAGCATCCGGGATTAAGTACTTCTGCGGCGACCAGCGCCTGATGGATCCAGAGGAAGTCTCGGATATCAGCCTGGAATTCGAGAGTCTGGTCGTCTCGTTGCTGGGTTCCCAGGACCCGACCGATATACAGTCGCCGGAATTTCAGGCGCTTGAGTTCTTCTTCGGTAGTCTGTCGCAGCAGGTGCTGATGCGCGGCGGCCATGTGGAGGATGTGGTGCGTTACACGCAGTCCCTGCAGCTCGGCCTGATCGATGCACTGTCCAAAGCAAGCGGCATCGCGTTCAGCGAGTCGCGCACGGTCCTGCTCTATTTCACTGGTATCTTCAACGAACTCATCATGGCCGTGTTCCGCGCCTATCTTGAAGAGCGCGAGAGCACCATGCAGGCCCAGCAAGCGGAGATACGCGAGACCGCGACCCCCATCACCGAGATATGGGACGGAGTGCTGACCTTGCCTATCATCGGCACGCTCGATTCGAGCCGCACTATGCTGGTGATGGAAGCGCTGCTCAACCGCATCGCGAAAGATCATGCCAAGGCGGTGGTGATGGACCTGACCGGCGTGAAGAGCATCGACTCGCAGGTTTCGCACCACCTGATCCAGATGGTGCGCGCCGTGCAACTGATGGGTTCGGACGCGATCATCACCGGCATCCATCCAGAGATCGCCCGTGCGCTGGTCAGTCTGAACATTGATTTCAACAACATCACCACGCGCGCCAGCATGTCCGACGGGCTCAAGGAAGCATTCTCGCGCATGGGCATCACCGTCACGCACTGAAGATGTCGATTCCCGGAATACACCTGACGCAGATCGGGCGCGGTGATTTTTTGCTCGATCCGTCGCGAAGTCTGAATACGCGCAACAGCGGCCAACTGATTGAAGCCATCGCGGCGCGCCTGTTGCAGGCTCGTGCCGTGCGTCTTTATTACGATCTCTCCGACCAGTCGCTGATCGATCCGGTGTACTACGCATGGCTGGATATGCTGGCCCGTGCCATGCAGGCGATCAACGTCAGGATGATCTGCATCCAGATGCAGCCTACCGCAGCCTTTGCCCTTTCCCGCTTTTTGCAGGAGAAGCCCCAGTTCGAAACCGCACTCGACATCGACGGCTGGCGCTGACAGGGACCGTTTGCGGTAACATTCGCACCTTCCCGTAACACTATTCAAGGATCATCCATGCAAATCCTGCTCGCCAATCCGCGCGGCTTCTGCGCCGGTGTCGACCGTGCCATCGAGATCGTGGAGCGTGCCATCGCACTGCACGGTGCACCCATATACGTGCGTCACGAGGTGGTGCACAACAAGTTCGTGGTCGAAAGGCTGAAAGCCCAAGGCGCGATCTTCATCGAGGAGCTGCAGGATGTACCATCCGGCAGCATCCTGATATTCAGTGCGCATGGTGTGCCGCAATCCGTGCGGCAGGAAGCCGAAGCGCGCAACCTGATTGTGTTCGATGCCACCTGCCCGCTGGTGACTAAAGTCCATCTGCAAGTATCGCGTCTGCACGGACAGGGAAAAGAGATCGTGATGATCGGTCACAAGGGTCACCCGGAGGTGGAGGGCACCATGGGGCAGGCCGAGGGCGGCATGTATCTGGTCGAATCGCCCGCCGATGTGGAGAAGTTGCAAGTGGCGGACGAGCAGAATCTGGCTTATGTGACGCAGACCACGCTGTCGGTGGACGATGCCAGCACCATCATCGCCGCTCTCAAAACGCGCTTTCCTGCTATCACCGGCCCCAAGAAAGACGACATCTGCTACGCCACGCAGAACAGGCAGGATGCTGTGAAGCTATTGGCCCAGCAATGCGACCTGGTCATCGTGGTCGGCTCCCCGAACAGTTCCAATTCCAACCGCCTGCGCGAAGTCGCCCGGAACATCGGCGTCACTGCTTATCTGGTGGATAACGCCAGTGAAGTGCAAGCCGAATGGCTGCAAGGTAAACAGAATGTTGGCATCAGTGCTGGCGCTTCCGCCCCCGAGGTGTTGGTCACCGAGGTGATTGCCCGTCTGCAAGAACTGGGGGCGGGAGAGGTGCAGGAGCTGGATGGGATTGAGGAGAACGTGGTGTTCCCGATTCCGAAGACGCTGGATCCAAGTTAAGTCGTTAGTCTGAAGTTATGAAAAACAAAATCGCCCTTGAAGGGCGATTTTGTTTTGGATAGATCAGCTTACTGTTGAATCAACACACGCCATGATTTTCGGCTGGGAGGGCCGTTGACTGTTGTGTCATCGCCCCCACTTTCATCGCCCTGCCTCTTGCGTGTATCCAGATCCCCCCCGGATCTTTGCGAGTAGATGATATCGTCCCCGCTGGGTAAGGTGGCGATTTTCGGGCTGGTCAATAACTCGTTGGCGATTTGTTTGCCGACGATGCCATTCATCGATGTGCTGAGTGCACCACCAGTGCTGTAACTCAACTGGTATTGGAATCCATTTCCACCCACTGAACAGGAACTGGAATTTGGCGCATTGGCATTGATGACGAGGACGCCATTCTTGATGGCTGGATCGACATTGACTCGTTCGCCACTTGCCAGAAAGTCGAAGTACCATCCGTTATCACTCGCAAAGTTGACGGCGTTGTTACTGCTAATGGTCACTGTTTCACCTGTCGTACAAACATCGGGGGATGTGCCCACCGGGCAGGTGGTCGAGGTGTGGGTCTGCGCAACGAATCCACCGGATCGCGGGACGCCGTGAATGGCCACGCTTGGCGTGGTACCCGAAGGGAAGGTATCTTTGATGGCATAGAACGATTGTTGTTGAGTATCAGTCTGGTCGGCTGAGCCCAGATAACGACCTGTGCCGATATAGACAACCAGAGTAGTCCCGACAAGCGATAGCAACGGTTTGGTTGTGATGGGCTGCGGATCGCCGAGTGGATCTTTGAGCGTGGCGATCAACTGCGCGTCATAGCCAGTTGCGCCTAAATCGCCGTTGATGTCGAAGCGCCATAGATTGCCCAGCATGTCTCCAGCATAAACAACTGTTGCTGTCGCGTCGATTCCTGGCGTTGCAAGGCGGGCATCCAGCTTGCCCAAGTTGCTGGGGGTTGTTGGGTCGCCCGCTCCTGTTCCTATGGTGCGAACCAAAGTGCCGGTATATGCATCAAGAATATACAGATATCCCTTGCCGTCACCCGCTGTGTTGTTATATCCCGAGGTAAGCAGTACCACCCATTGTCCAGTCTTTAGCTTGACAACTTTAGGGTTGCCGAAAGTGTAGCCCAAATTGGAGTCGGTAAATTCCCAGAGTGCCTTGGGCTGGGCGGGATTGGTGATATCCAGCGCATAGTATTCGGCCCCGCCGGCATTCAAACCGCCGACCAGAATGGTTTTCCAAACCGCGCTGACTGCCGAGGTGCAATTGCTGATGCAGATATCTGCAGTGACAGGCGACCCATCAACGTAGTACTGGTGCTTGATGTCGCTATTGCTATAGTCCTTGGAGGCGAGCTTGTATAGGTTTGGCATGACTTCGGTAGGGATGTATGCCCATGCCTCATCGCCTCCGGTCACACTGATGCCACCTGAAGCAACGGTAAGGCCTGTCGTTGTGTCCATCCTGCCATCAGAGCCGTAAATGGCATGCAACATGCCATCGTTCGCCCCTACAAATACCATATCCTGGCGATCCGTCACGGCTGTTTTATAAGCAGCGTGACCGGGATCTTCGTAGAACGGTGACACAGCCCCTTTTACATAGTCGGATTCGGAGTTGACGATGTCACCCAGCAGGTGCAGACGCTGACGGAAATATTTTCCGTTGATTTTATCGGTTTCTGCGCCCTCGCGGCTACGGTCTCCACGCAGGAAGTTGACCAGTGCATTGCCGGCTGGACCGTCTATTACCGAGGTGTTGGCCGTATCTGTTGTTCCAAAAGTGGCGGCGGAGGTATAGCCAGTGTTGACGCGATACCAGGTTGTGCCAACACGGTATTCGTTGCCCGCGGCATAAGGGGTGCTGGCAGTCCATGTCGCCAGGCAAGTCGAGCCTACGGCGCAAAGTTGGCTGAGAGGGGCGATGTGTGCGGTGTCGAAGTAGTTATTGAGACCGGCACTGGCGAGATTCGCATAAGTAAAGCTGGCCAGTTTATTGGTCGCACTAGAATCATAAAAATAAATATTACGACTTGTGTTGGCATCGAGCAATGTCTGTGCAGACCAGTCTATCGTGCTTAAGGGATCACCGGTAACAAGATTGATCTGTTGACGGATCAATTCGCCAGTCCAGCGCACAGATACGAAGGTCGATCTGAACAGGAAATTGTCACCTTGAGTGATGAAAGCGGTACTGGTAGTGGCGGCAGAGGCAGAGCCTGTGCGCGCGGAAACGCCTGCCAACGCGGAAGATAGCGAGGTCGCCAGTCCAGTCGGATTGGTGGCGCTGAAGTAGGTGCCGCGACCGTTGACTGCCGCGTGCCACAAATCATCAATGTTCTCTATTTTGCTGTCTCCTGGTATAGGCCAGTTGCAGCTGCCGCTGGTTTGCCACGAGCAAACCCCAGTAGTGGCGGTCTCCCCTTTTTTAACTGAATAGAAGTCGCCACTGGTCGCAGATTCGTACAGAGGATCAAAAACCATGCGGCCGCGCGCGCCGAGACCAAGGGTAAACGTGGTCATGTGCTGATGGGAGGCTGTATCGATACCGCTGGCGGGAACGTTGTTTTCGCTGATGTCGCTACCATTGACGCTACCCGTTGCGCCGGACAGGTTGTTGCCTAGAGCGCTTGTACGCAAGTCAGTGATGTAATAGTACTCGGCGACGTCTGCCAGCGTGTCGGATGTGCCGCCACTTGAGGTGCCGCTAGTGGTTGGTGTGCCTGCCGTGGGGCCGACAGAGCTCAGGACGGTGGTAGTGGAGGTTCCGCCGGTGTTGATAGTGGATGGCCAAGGTGTGTCGTTCACGACTCCTGCAGTTGGCAGCGCACTATTTGAAATACATGTCGTCGTGCTGGAAGTGGTCGTCCATGCACTCGTGGTAGTGGAAGTGGCCGGTGTGCTGGTAGAGCTAGTTTGGCTGTCAAAGACGAAAGTCGGATTAGTGGGGGTTAGTGCACTCACGGGCCCATCAATACCATTGATGACGGATTGAGTGGTTTCCTGATTGGCTATGTAGGTTTCGACAACAGAAGACGTGCCCCCTGAGAGCGTTTCTGTTTGCTCGCGGTGTGTTTGTGTAACCCAAGTGCCTGAGACGGCCGGGGTGCTTGGGCAAGCACCTTTTTTACTGCTGTAATTGCTGCCAAAGGCGGTTCTGTCACTGAGGCATCCGGCTGTTCCCTCGTCTAGATTGTTGGCACTGGAAACCAGATACCAAGTCGTTCCATTGGAATCGGTGACCGAGGATTCGCTGACTGGGTTACCGCCCGAGCGACATAGCCATGCATTGGCTGCCAGATTTTTGCAGCGACTTGGTTTGTCTGTGTTTGGATTGGTGCTGGAAAGCCCCAGCCAAATGTCCTTGCTGTTGTCTTGCAAGGAGGTTACGGTGTCGTTGGGCGTGGTACCCGCTTGCGAACAGGATGCACCCAGTGTCGTTTCGGTTTGGCCGTAGGTATTTACCGTTGTGGCTCCCGTTGTATCAGTACGGCGAGTTTCTATCGTTGTATAAGGGGTGGTGATGGTGGTGGTGGTACTAGCACCATCGTACATGGGGCGCGGTTCGAAATAATCCTGATTGCCGATGGCGCTGCCATCCAGTTGTGAGCCGGCATTGCCGTTCCAGAAACCATCGGTCGTCAGGATGGTGAAGTTCTGTTGGCAGGAGTATTGCATGGGGTCGGTGATCGTAGCGCCGTTATAGCTGTTTAGTTTGTTCGCATACATCTTGCCAACGTCGGCCAACGCTTCGCGTAAGGGCGTACTGTTACTTGGCTTCGCCGCGTAAAGCTTGTCGTACCATGCGGTCTTTTGCGTGGCATCGAAGGTTCCCAGTTGCAGGATGTCCGAACCGTTGTTGTTGTTAATGGTGCTGTAACCTACGCGGAAGGTGTCGCCAATGGCACTGAAAGCCTTGCCTGTCGCGGTCTTCATCATCAGCATGCGATTGCGGTAGTAGCTATACCAGTTGGCAAAATTTGTGCGTTCATCTGTGGCACCTGGCCCGGAAGTCGAACTGACTGTCACTTTGGTGAACAGGGAATTGACTGGGTTGGTGCCATCATGCTTGGTGGTAGTGCCGACTATGCTGTTGCATTCCTTATAGAAAACGCTATTGGTGTTGTAATAGTCCTTCTGTGCTTCTGAGGTTTGTGCGCCGCTGTACAAATAATAGTAGGCAGCAACATTGCTGGTCCCGCCAAGCTGCCGGAACGCGTTGCTCAAATTCACTGTTCCCGCCGACTGATTGAAACCGTCTTTCCACGCGGCGGTGAATGAGGAGTTGGGATAGCTTGCTCCACCAGCATCTACAGGGGGGGAGTATGTGATGTTCGGGTCGTAGAACACGCCATTGCATTGGCTGCTGGCCGCGCCATATTCATCATCTCTGAAATTAGTAGCCTTGTCTGGCATGTAGTCCCATCCCATACTGCCGGAGTCATCCAGAATCAGGAAAACGTTGGGGAGCACCGAGGAAGTGGGGGAGGTGATCAGTGGCGCATTGGCGATGTCGGCTGGTGCCGACAGGGCAATATTGCTTTCGCCTGCCAGCAGTAGTGTTGCCAAGAGTATGGATAGCGGTTTATTGGCGTTCATAGTGCCTCCTGCTTGTGATATTTCAAAGTGCGATCAAGGCTTGCACATAGCCGATGCTGTTACGCGGCCCTTGCACGCGCGTGGTGATCCGGTAATAAGTGGCGGTGATTGCAGTGCTGCTTGTGTCAAAAGCGCGGTCTTGGCTCCCCAAATCCTGTCCCTCGGCGGCGTCTAGGCTCGATGTGTTGACTGTGGCAATGACGCATCCTTGCTGTCCTGCCGTGTCGCACATCGATTCAATTACAAAAGCGCCGCTATAGCCTGCGGGCATATTGGTCAGTTCCACGACGCCATTGGTTTGTTCGATTGCGGTCCAAAAGCTTTCCCATGTTTGACCGAGAGTCGGCGGCTCTAGTGAGGCTTCGTGAAAAGATTTGTATCCTGTGGGGCAGTTGATGCCCACACCTGTACCGTCACATTTCACGTTGCTTACCGTGTATAGATAGGCGATCGCTTGTTCGGTGCCCATGTCTGCGACTTGATAAGTGCTTTGCTGGAAAGCTAGATTGCCTGCAACGACATTGGCCGTATCGACTGATCGCATCAACCCGATCGCGGCCATGGTCATGGCAACGAGCATAATCAATGTCACCAGCAATACCACACCCCGTTGCGAATGCTGGTGCGCCCGGATTTGGATGGATTTCAACATCCTTGGCCTCCTGTCCAGAGTGTGTTGCGGTTGGGGATCAGAGATTCGACGACTTTATATCGGTAGTTCTGCCAGGTGTAACCCGAATCGGTAACAGTGGCGCTCAGGTCAATGGCTGCAGTGCCGGACCATGTTGGGGCCAAGGTTGTGACGGCGGTTTTTTCGAGTTGCGGGCTGCGCGCAACCAGTGCAAGGCGAACACCATTGCCGTTATCGCATTCTGCTCTAAGGCCAACGATGTCGTCAGCGATAACAGTCCAGTTTGTGCCGACGGTTGCGCAGTCGCTGGCAAGGTAATCACACTGCCAGAGTTGGTTTCCTCTTACAGCGAATGCGATCACGTTCATGGTGGTCGCCGAGGCGACACCGGAGGCGGACTCGGGTGGACAGGCATCGTTGCCATAACTGACGAGCAGCGTGTTGGTATTGGCGGCTCGAATCAGGTTGCTGTCCAATGTGGCTACATCAATCATCACGGGCTTGAGGCTGCCGATCCCTGCCCTGGTTGGGGCGGAGGAAGAGAAGCAATAACCTGCTTGCAATAGATTCTGCTGCAGGCCGAACATCGCAATCGCCGCAGCATTCTGAGCGTCGCCGCCGCCTGTTGTGGTCCGTTTCTGCCCTTCGAAGGTGAAAGCCATTTGCATGATGATCAGGATTCCCAGCATGCCAATCACCATGGCAACCATGATTTCTACCAGAGTGAAGCCAATTTGGTTTGTGCGTGAAGCTGTATGCACATGAACCTCCATTTAGTTATTGATTAACGTGCGCGTGGAGAAAGTATGGGCGGTGTCTCCGCTCCCATTTTCTCCAATGACGCGCCAATAAATATTGATATCCACTGTGCTGCTGAGGCTTGAGGCCGCTGCGACGGTGGATTGTGTGATTGCTACAGTGGGGGCTGATACACCCGTAACGGGGATGGCACTTGCAACCTGATCGCGCCATGCTAGGTAGCGCGTCCCGTCGGGACTACTGAAGTCCGTGACAAACGAAACGGAGGATTGCGCCATCCACATCTCGCCAATCAATTGGTTTGCCAAAAAACTGGCGTCGGAGCGATATTTGGCATCGTTGGACAGCTTGATGGAATTGGCTTGTAAGCCGACGATTGCAAGGATGCCGATGGAGAAGATCAAAATTGCGACTAGCGCCTCCAGTAGCATCACGCCTTGTTGGCGGAAAGTGAGGGAATCTCGCTTTGGTTTCATGTTCAACATCCCTGTGGTGTGTTGACAGGCAAGGCGGGGTCGCACATGCGGAAGGATCCGCCATTTGAAATTTTGATCCGCAGGCAACGCGCGGTGCCAGAAGTAGAATGCGATACGGCAACCGGGAAACCGCAGTCTCCGCTTGGGCATGTGCAGGTGGCATTGGCGGAGGAGAGATTGAGGTCAACTGCTGTTGCTGCGGGCGTTGCAGTACCGGCTGGATCGTCTGGAGTGCTGATCATTCTGCCCAGTCCGTTGAATGCCACGACGCCTTGCGGAAAGTTCAGGTTGATATCGCTGCTCGCACTATCGATTCCTTGGGATTGGACGATCTCCCAGCCATCAGTCAAATTAATTGCACCAGCGCACAATGTGGTGCCAGAGGCTACGGCGGTAGCGGAGCTTGCGAGTACCGCCCAAGACGATGCGTCGCATGAGATGAATTTTGTGGTCGCATTACGATGCACGGCTTCACTTTTGGCAATATGAAGCCCGCTTTGTATGGATTCGGCCACATTACGGATGCGTGTGTTTTGCATCCAACTGGAAAAATTTGGAGCGGCCGCGGCAAACAGCAAGGCCACGACCGCAATGGCGACCATGATCTCTACCAGAGTCATGCCGAGCTGAGATTTTTGGCGGATTAGCACGCGCCCCCCGACTTGGTGATCCAGCAAGCGGCCCCAGTGACGCGCCACGATGCAGAAGCTGGCGCTGCAATGTCTGTAGTTCTATTGTTGGCTTGATCGACATAGTAATCAAACCCCTCCATAGGGCCTTTGCCTTCAGCGTACAGGGTGTATGAAATGGCATCCGGGCCTGACGAACAGCTAAAGTCGAAAAACTGGCTAGTTCCGATTGTGGCGCAGTCGAAGCCGGCATAAGTACGAAAATCCTGAAAATGCTGCTCCAATCTGACGCGACCGCTGGCTAAAGCGGTGGTCGCTTCTGGTATCCTGCCGCGGAGCATGTAGTCGGTATATGCAGGCAGGGCAATAGAAGCAAGGATGCCGAGGATAACGACGGTTATCATGACTTCAATCAAGGTAAAGCCGTTCTGCTGTTTCATTTTGCACTCCAGATATGTTCGGTGTGGCAAAAGTAAGGCAGCTGCTCGCGCGAAGCCAGCTTTTGCCGATGAGTGGCATTTTTCCCAGACTAACGGCACGATCTAGAGAGTGGTTTTGTCAAAACATTTCATAGTGATAGGCGCAGGCGCGGTCGGATTGGCGACCGCTCATGCTTTGTTGCAGGCGGGTGTCCAAGTGACTGTGCTGGAGCGCGGCGAACTCGGGCAGGAAGCTTCCTGGGCAGGGGGCGGCATCATGTCGCCGTTGTGTCCCTGGGATTATCCGGAGGAAGTAACGCGTTTGGCGTTGCTGGGCATGGCTCGTTTCGAGCGCTTTACTTCAGAACTGACAGCCCGGACCGGTGTGGATACCGAGTACATGCGTTGCGGTATGCGTGTGTTGCGGCCTTTCGATCCGCAAGTGGCGACCGACTGGTGCGAGGCGCACGACATGCGCTACGAGTTGGCCGACGATTCTATCTTCTTGCCGGAGATTGCCCAGGTGCGTAACCCGCGTTTGTTACGTGCCATGCGGGAGCGGGTAGTCCAGCTTGGCGGTCGCATCGTGGAGCAGTGCGAGGTACTGGGCATCGAAACTAGAGAAGGCAGGGTGCAGCATGTGCGTACCAGCCAGGGCGAATTTGAAGCTGACGACTATGTGTTGACGGCGGGGGCTTGGAGCAAGGCCTTGCTGGGTGAGCATGCGCAGCAGCTGGACATCAAACCCATACGCGGACAGATGCTGTTGTTCAAATTCGATACGCCGCCGCTGCCCCATATTCTGTTGCAGGGCGATCTTTACTTCATTCCACGCAAAGACGGCCATCTTCTGATCGGCAGCACGCTGGAGGATGTCGGCTTCGATAAATCCACGACTGAGGAAGCGCGCGAGTCCATGTTGCAGCGCGCGATCGCGCTGCTGCCCGCTTTGCAGGGTATGCCTGTGGTGCGACATTGGGCAGGCTTGCGTCCCGGCTCTAATGGCAACATTCCGACCATAGATCGCCATCCCGCCTTGGAGAATCTGTATATCAACGGCGGTCACTTCCGCTACGGTGTCACGATGGCGCCGGCTAGTGCTGAAGTGTTGCTCAATAAGATCTTCGATAAGCCGCAAACACTCGATGTTGCGCCGTATCGCTGGCGTTAGTGAGAAACTCGCGTAGCGATTCGTTCACCCTTTCTGATGAAACTACTAGCCAATCCACTAAGCCAGCAAGCTGACAAGTGGCTGGTTATCCCGCTTGCGGGGGAAAGTTGGATAGGGGGAACGGGCATGTCATTTTCATCATCATGGTGAGTTCCGTGCCCGCTAGTCGTTGCCCGTGGATGTCCTATCCGCTTATACTCAACGCCGAAATGCCGATGTAGCTCAGTTGGTAGAGCAACGCACTCGTAACGCGTAGGTCAGAGGTTCGATTCCCCTCATCGGCACCATTGCTTTCGCCTTTCCGTAGCGAACAGTCAGGAGTAATAAATGACCTTGCCGACTTCCGGTTCGCAGTCTTCCCGCCGCAACAAGATCGTTATATCTGTCATTGCTGTTGTTGTTATCGCAGTGGTGGCGATACTGTTCCCGAAATCAAAACCGATTCCCGTCGTCTTGCAGAAAGTAGAACGCGGCATCGTGGAGGCCTCGGTCAGCAACACGCGTGCGGGCACAGTGAATGCTTGCCGGCGCGCCAAGATGTCGCCCTCGGCGGGCGGGCAGATCGCCAAGTTGCTGGTCAAGAAAGGCCAGCGTGTAAAACAAGGCCAGATCCTGCTGGAGTTGTGGAA
>JBDRPZ010000100.1:0-23804 GCA_043826585.1 Pseudomonadota bacterium | reverse complement strand
ATGAATCTGGACATAGCCGCCCCTGCTTGCTCTCTGCTTACTTCGACCGGGCGGGTTTCAATGACCTCGCCCTCCGCATCGCCAGTAGTTGTGCGTTGCCCCAGACGAATCGTCGCCCGATAGCCTTTATCGGCATCCAGTAACGCAATAGTGAATTTGGTGGCTTCGCCGAAACAAACCGGCAACAGGCCGGTAGCGAGAGGGTCTAGCGTGCCGGTGTGCCCTGCTTTTTCGGCATGGAACAAGTGACGTACTTTTTGCAGCGCAGTATTGGAGCTGAGCTCCAATGGCTTGTCGAACAACAGCACACCATCCAGCGGTCTTTTGACACGCTTGAACTGCTCAGTCTTTTTTATCACTCGCAACCGCTTGATCGATCAACTGGGAAAGGTGCGCTCCGCGCTCGACGGAAGCGTCATAGACAAAATGCAATTGCGGCGTGATGCGCAGCTTCATGGCATGCGCCAATTGGCTGCGCAGAAACCCGGCAGCACGCTCCAGCCCCTGCAGCAACTCCGGGCTGTCGCCATCCAGCGAGGTATAGAACACCTTGGCATGGGCATGATCATTTGTCACGTCCACGCCCGTCAGTGTGACTTTCTTCACGCGTGGATCTTTCACCTCCAGGCGAATCAGCTGGGCCAATTCGCGCTGGATCTGCTCAGCGATGCGATCTGTACGTGCGTAGTCTTTTGCCATTTAATGAGACGCTCTATTGCAGCGCGCGCGCCACTTCCACGATTTCGAATACCTCAAGGAAGTCGCCCACTTCCAGGTCGTTGTAACCTTTCAGCGACAGACCACACTCGAAGTTCGACTTCACTTCCTTGGCATCGTCCTTGAAGCGTTTCAACGAATCCAGTTCGCCGGTATGGATCACCACATTGTTGCGCAACACACGTACGCTGGAACCGCGTTTGACCATACCTTCGGTGACGTAACAGCCTGCCACCGTACCCACCTTGGAGATGTGATAGACCTGACGGATCTCGACCATACCGATGATGCTTTCCTTCTTCTCGGGGGCAAGCATGCCGGACAGTGCGGATTTGATCTCGTCCACCATCGCATAGATGATGTTGTAGTAGCGGATGTCCACGCCAGCCGATTCGGCCAGCTTGCGCGCCGATGCATCGGCGCGTGAATTGAAGCCGATGACCACCGCCTTGGAAGCCAGTGCCAGGTTGATGTCGGATTCAGAGATGCCACCCACACCGCTGTGAATGATGCTGACCTTCACTTCGTCTGTGGAAAGCTTCTGCAGGGAGCCGGCGATCGCCTCGATGGAGCCCTGCACGTCCGCCTTCACGATCAGCGGCAGGGTACGCACTTCGCCCTCGCCCATTTGTTCGAACATGTTCTCCAGCTTGGCTGCTTGCTGCTTGGCCAGTTTCACATCGCGGTACTTGCCTTGACGGAACAGTGCGATCTCACGGGCTTTCTTCTCATCGGCCAGCACCAGGAAGTCCGCACCGGCGACCGGCACTTCGGACAAGCCCTGGATCTCAACGGGAATGGAAGGCCCTGCTTCATTCACGGCCTTGCCGTTCTCGTCCAGCATGGCACGAACACGACCGGAGACCGAGCCGACCAGCACAGCGTCACCGCGCTTCAACGTACCGGACTGAACCAGCATGGTCGCCACAGCACCCTTACCCTTGTCCAGACGCGCTTCCACCACCACGCCCTTGGCGCTGGTGTTCTTGGCTGCTTTCAATTCCAGCACTTCGGCTTGCAGCAGAATGCCTTCCAGCAACTCGTCGATACCCTGCCCTGTCTTGGCCGAAACCTCGACAAACATGCTATCGCCACCCCAATCTTCCGGCACAACACCTTCGGCAACCAACTCCTGACGCACTTTCTCGGAATTTGCATCCGGTTTGTCGATCTTGGTGATGGCAACCACCAACGGCACTTCTGCCGCCTTGGCATGGTGGATCGCTTCCTTGGTCTGCGGCATCACGCCGTCATCGGCAGCGCAGACCAGGATCACGATTTCGGTCGCTTGAGCACCGCGGGCAAGCATAGAAGTAAAGGCTTCGTGGCCCGGTGTATCCAGTAAATTGATCATGCCGCGCGGCGTATCAACGTGATAGGCACCGATGTGCTGTGTGATACCGCCCGCTTCGCCACTGGCGACGCGCGTACGGCGGATGTAATCCAGCAAAGATGTCTTACCGTGGTCGACGTGGCCCATAACGGTCACGACCGGCGCACGCGACTCAAGGATCGCGTCTTCGTGCACGACGTCTTCCATCAGGAATGCATCCGGATCATCGGGCTTGGCCGGAACGGCCTTGTGGCCCATCTCTTCGACCACGATCATCGCGGTCTCCTGATCAAGCACCTGATTGATGGTCACCATGGAGCCCATCTTCATCAGTGCCTTGATGATCTCGGCAGCCTTGATGGACATCTTCTGTGCCAATTCGGCGACAGAGATGGTTTCCGGGATAGTGACTTCCTGCACGATCGGTTCGGTCGGCAGGGAGAACGCATGTGCGGCCTCGGTCTTGCTATGTTTATCGTGACGGCCGGCACGTAATGAACCTGGGCGCGCCGTCACGCCTGCACGTGTATCTGTGCGTGTTGCCGGACGTTTCTTGTGACCAGCTTCATCCCATTGACTGTCTTTTTTATGTGCCGCTTTTTCAGCTTTTCTTGAATGTCTGGGAACCTTGTCACCCGGACGCAATGTGGGCTTGTGCAAGGTACCTTCCGGTGCTGCAGGCGGCGCTGCGACAGCGGCAGCAGGCTCAGCTGCGACAGCCGGTTTTTCTTCGGCAACGGGCTCAGGCTTCGGCTCGGCAGCGACTGCCTTGCGCTTGCTGCGAGCCTGTTTGGCTTCAATATCAGCCGCCTGACGCGCGGCCAACTCTGCGGCCTGACGTGCTTCTTCTTCGCGCGCCTGCTTCTCAGCATCATCCAGCACTTGCTTGGGCTTGGCCGGTGCTTCAACTACCGCTTCAGGCGATGTTACGGGCGCGGCCACTTCAGGTTTCTCGACCAGAGGCGCGATGGTGCGCTTCTTGCGCACTTCGACCTGAATGGTGCGCGATTTTCCGCTGCTGTCGGCTTTTTTGATCGCAGTCGTCTCGCGGCGTGTCACCGTGATCTTGCTCTTGCCGCCGCCGTGCGCGCTGCGCAGGTGCTCAAGCAACTTCGCTTTATCTTGCTCGGATATCGGATCGGAGTCCTTTTGCTTGGCTACACCGGCCGACTGCAACTGTTCCAGGAGCAGTTCGACCGGGAGACCCAGTTCCCCGGCGAATTGAGCGACATTGATTTTTCCCATTACTTTCCTTCAGCCCATAGGCTAATTACTTATTCAAACCATGGCGCACGCGCCGTCATGATCAACTGGTTGGCACGCTCACCGTCCATGCCCGTCATTTCCACCAACTCGTCGGTATCGAGGTCGGCCAGATCATCCTGCGTGCCCACTCCTTTACCGGCCAGCGTACGAGCTGTTTCAGCGTCCATACCTTCGATCTTCAGCAGGTCTTCGATATTGTGTTCGACCTGTTCTTCATTGGCGATAGCGGCTGTCAACAATGAATTGCGTGCACGGCTGCGCAGCTCTTCCACGGTCGCTTCGTCAAAGGCTTCGATCTCCAACATCTCTTCCAGAGGCACATACGCGACTTCTTCCAGCGTATTGAAACCTTCCTGAACCAGGATGTCGGCGACTTCTTCATCCACATCCAGTTTTTCCACGAACAAGTCGCGGACCACTGCGAATTCCTGTTCGTTCTTCTCGGCAGACTGCTCGACAGTCATCAGGTTGATCTCCCAACCTGCCAACTCGGTCGCCAGACGCACGTTCTGACCGCCGCGGCCGATGGCTTGCGCCAGATTCTCTTCTTCAACCACCACATCCATGCTGTGCTTGTCTTCGTCCACCATGATGGAAGTGACTTCAGCCGGTGCCAGTGCATTGATAACGAAAGTCGCAGGATCGTCGGACCACAGGATGATGTCCACGCGCTCGCCTGCCAGTTCGGTGGTCACCGCCTGCACACGCGAACCGCGCATACCGACACAAGTACCGATGGGGTCCAGACGCTGGTCGTTGGTGCGCACAGCGATCTTGGCGCGGGAGCCGGGATCGCGGGATGCGCTGACGATCTCCAGGATGCCCTCTTCGATCTCCGGCACTTCCAGTTCGAACAGCTTCTTCAGGAACTCGGTCGTGATACGCGACAGGATGATCTGCGGGCCGCGCACAGTGCGGTCAACGCGCAACAGATAGGCGCGGACACGGTCGCCGACGCGCAGATTCTCTTTCGGGATCATCTGATCGCGTGGCAGCAAAGCCTCGATCTTGCCGAATTCGACGATGGCGTTGCCGCGCTCGATACGCTTGATCGTGCCGGACACCAGATGCTCGTTGCGCTCCATGAAATCGGCCAGGATCTGCTCGCGCTCGGCGTCACGGATCTTCTGGAAGATGACCTGCTTGGCAGCCTGGGCACCGATACGACCGAAGTCGATGTTCTCCAGCGGCTCTTCGATGAATCCGCCCATCTCGATCTCGGGATCGCGCTTCTGCGCTTCTTCGAGCTTGATATGCAGTTCGGGTGTCTCGAAAGTCTCGTCGTCCATCACTTCCCAGCGACGGAAAGATTCGTATTCGCCGGATTCGCGGTCGATGCTCACACGCACATCGGCCTCTTCTTCCACGAAACGCTTCTTGGTCGCGGACGCCAAAGCGGACTCCAGCGCACCGAACACGATATCCTTGTCCACGTTCTTCTCACGTGCCAAGGCATCCACCAACAATAGAACTTCACGACTCATCGTTTTTCTCCGACTGCATCAAATCAAAATACGGGCACCAAACGGGCCTTATCCACATTGGACAGTTCGATCGCTACCGAACCGCCAGCCATTTCCAGTTGCAGCACACCATCCTTCAACTCGCCGATGATGCCCACCAACTGCTTGCTACCGTTAACCGGGAGGCGCAACTTGAACTTCGCCTTCTCTCCCTTGAAGCGCACAAAATCCGCTTCTTTCTTGACTACCCTGTCCAGCCCCGGTGAAGAAACCTCCAGGCGCTCATACTCCACACCTTCCACCGTGAACAGGCGCACCAACTGGTTGCTCACACGTTCACAGTCCTCGACCGCGATGCCTTCCGGCTTGTCCATGAACACGCGCATCATGCCGCGGCCGGACAATTCCAGATCGACCAACTCGTAGCCCATGCCGGTCAGCGTCGTTTCAACCAGATTCGCAACGTCCATATTCGATCCCACAAATAAAAAACGGGCTCGAGGCCCATCAGAAAACGGCGCGGATTGTACCAAAAGGTTTGCTTATGGGAAACAGGTATTTATGGAATAAGCAACATTACTCACCTGACGCTCGCCCCAAGGACAGGGCAAAGCGAGTGATCGTCGGGGGCCGGACAGTATGCGCCCGGCTACTTCCTATCTATCGAACAGCTTACGAATGCCTTGCGCATCCGGCTGTAGCACCACGCCTTTCTCGGTGATAAGCCCCGTCACCAGCTCCGCCGGGGTCACGTCGAAGGCCGGATTGCGGATCTTCACCCCCTCTGCCGCCCAGTGATAGTCACGGAAGCCCTTCACCTCGTCCACCGAACGCTCCTCGATAGGAATGTCCTTGCCCGAAGCGATATCGAGGTCGATGGTCGACAACGGACACGCCACATAGAACGGGATGTTGTGGCGCTTCGCCAGCACCGCCACCATATAAGTACCGATCTTGTTCGCCACATCGCCATTGGCCGCCACACGATCCGTGCCCACCACCACAGCATCGATCTCGCCGTGCGCCATCAGATGGCCAGCCATATTGTCCGTGATCAGCGTCACCGGAATATTCTCCTGCACCATCTCCCAGGCCGTCAGCCGTGCCCCTTGCAGGAAAGGCCGCGTCTCATCGGCGATCACCGAGATCTTCTTGCCTGCCTCGACCGCCGAACGGAACACACCCAACGCCGAGCCCCAACCCGCTGTCGCCAGAGCGCCCGCATTGCAATGCGTCAACACCCGCGCGCCGTCTTGCAGCAAAGCCGCACCGTTCGCGCCCATCGCCTTGTTGATACGGATATCCTCGGCCAGTATTTCATGCGCCTCAGCCAGTAATCGCGCTGCAATCTGTTTGGGGTCTTGTTCCGCCACACTCTCCCAAACCTTGCGCATACGCTGCAAAGCCCAGAACAGATTCACCGCTGTCGGCCGACTGGCCGCCAGCACGGAGAATCCCGTTTCCATACCCGATGTGAATTCCGCTGTTGAGTTGTCCTGTAACTTCAACGCCTCCAGTGCCACACCATAAGCTGCCGCCACTCCAATAGCCGGCGCACCGCGCACCACCATGTTGCGAATGCCCTCTGCCACCGAAGAGGCCGTGTAGTAACTCAGATATTCGAACGCAGCAGGCAGGATGCGCTGGTCTATCATTTCTAGCCGGTTGTTGAACCAGCGCAGGGTTTCGATTTTCATACAACTTCCTTATTTCATATGTAGCTTGCTTTCGAAACCTGAAAGAATCGTAGCGAGCGGTTCGAGAGCAAGGCGCGCGGAACGGAGAAACCGGGATGTACTTAAGGTACATGAGGATTTCGAGTACCGCGCAACGCCGCTATCGAATCGCGCAGTAGATTATTTCAGGTTTCTATCAATCTCCCTCGAACTCGCACAAAGCAAACACCTTCTGCCCGCGCTTCTCCAGCCGTGCACGGCCCCCGATGTCCGGCAGGTCGATCATGAAGCTGCATTCGATGACATGCCCGCCCATCTTTTCGATGAGGATGACGGCGGCTTCTGCGGTGCCACCAGTGGCGATAAGGTCGTCCACCAGCAACACCTTCTCGCCTTTTGCGATGGCATCGGTGTGGATCTCGATGCGGTCGGTACCGTATTCAAGTTCATAGTCGTGACCGATGGTCTCGGCGGGGAGTTTGCCTTTCTTGCGGATGGGTACGAA
The DNA here is from genome assembly GCA_043826585.1 of Pseudomonadota bacterium. GTDB lineage: Bacteria > Pseudomonadota > Gammaproteobacteria > Burkholderiales > Gallionellaceae > Sideroxyarcus. The sequence goes on along the minus strand of JBDRPZ010000100.1, from coordinate 16,844 downwards.
GCCCACACCTAGCGCGTAGGCCAGCGGTGCACCTAGGATGAAGCCACGCGATTCGATGCCGGCGATCTTGTCGATCTTCACGTCCTTATATCTGCGCACCAGCTCGTCGATGGTGGCTCGCAGGCCCACGGGATCTTTGAGCACCGTGGTGATGTCGCGGAACATGATGCCCTGCTTTGGGTAGTGCGGGACGGTGCGGACTCTGGACTTAACTGGCATTTCAACTCCGTTTCTTGTATTCGATGAATTTGGCTTGCACATCATGCATCTGCTGTGCGGAGAGTATGTTCGGGGTACCTGCCGACAGCGTGCGCCAGTAGATCTCGCACAGAAATTCGACTTCGTGCGCGACGGACAGCGCTTCGTTAAGGTCTTTGCCCAGCGCGATCATGCCGTGGTTGCCGAGCAGACAGGCTTTACGGTCGCGCAGGGCTTCCAGCGCAAGGTCTGACAGATTCTGCTCACCGAAGATGGTATAGGGCGTGCAGCGTATGCTGTCGCCGCCAGCGATGGCGATGTGATAGTGCACAGCGGGTACATCCCTGCCCAGACACGCCATGGTGGTGGCGTAGGTGGAATGCATGTGCAGCACGGCACCGATCTCGGGTCTTGCGTTGAGGATGTCGCAATGGAAGCGCCATTCGCTGGAGGGCTTGCGGCCTTGCAGCACCTTGCCTGCCTTATCTATCAGTACAAGGTCGGCTTCCGTCATTTCGGCGACCGGGATAGCGGACGGGGTGATGAGGATGTCGTCGCCGCAACGCACGGAAGCATTGCCGGCGGTACCGCGATTGAGGCCAAGTTCGACCATGCGGCGCGAGGTTTGCAGCAACGCTGCTCGTAATTGCTGTTCGCTCACTTCAGTACACGACCTGCGATGGCTTGCAGCTTCTGCACCATCTCTGCATCGCGTGCTTCCGGCGCAGTGATGAGTGCGTGTTGCAGTACATGGCGGCAACCGCATTCACAGGCTTGCTTGTCGGATGCGACATGCGGCACGGCATGTTTGACCAGCGTACGTGCTTTGTCGGCATTGCTCAGCAGCACCTGGATGATCTGATCGACGGTCACGTCTTCGTGGTTCGGATGCCAGCAGTCGTAGTCGGTGACCATGCCCACGGTGGCATAGCAAAGTTCGGCTTCGCGGGCGAGTTTGGCTTCGGGCATATTGGTCATGCCGATCACATCGCAGCCCCAGGTACGGTACATCTCGGATTCGGCCAGCGTGGAGAACTGCGGGCCTTCCATAACCAGATAAGTGCCGCCGCGCATGACTGGAATGCCTGCTTCGATGGCGGCATTCTCGATGTGCTCCCCCAACCGCCCACACACCGGATGCGCCATGGAGACGTGCGCCACCAGTCCGTTGCCGAAGAAGGATTTTTCGCGTGAGAAGGTGCGGTCGATGAATTGATCGACGATGACGAAGGTGCCGGGCGACAGATGTTCGCGCAGCGAGCCGACCGCGCTCACCGAGATGACGTCGGTGCAGCCGACGCGTTTCAGGGCATCGATGTTGGCGCGGAAGTTGATACTGGAGGGCGGTATCTTGTGGCCGCGACCGTGGCGCGGCAAAAAGGCCAGTTGCACACCGTGCAGTTCACCGAACAGTAATTCGTCCGAAGGTTCGCCGAACGGCGATTCAACCTTTTCCCAGCGTTTGTTCTCCAGCCCTTCGATGTCGTAAACGCCGCTGCCGCCGATGATGCCTATGCTTGCCTGCCCCATGATTCCCCCCATGTCCGTAATGGGCATGGATTGAAACAGGAAACAGGCATGCACTCAAGTGTGATGTTTCTCACAGACACTTCTGCAGTCGCTGCCTATGATGCGCCGCATTCCACACAGGGTCTGAAGATGAAAACCAACAAGTTCGCAATATTCGCCGTTGTTCTCTGGGTCGTCAGTGCGCTCGTGTTCGGCTGGTTCTTCGTGAAAGGCAACACCGTCGCAATGGAAGGTCAACGTGATGCCATCGTGTTGCAGCCTGCGGAACGCGAACTGGTGTTGCTGGAGATGCGCGGCCTGCTGATCTCAACTCAGGGCATCCTTGCAGGGCTCAACAAGAATGACATGGTGCAAGTCGCCCAAGCGGCGCGAGCTTCCGGCATGGCTTCAGCAGCAGATGTAAACCCGGCACTGATGGCCAAGCTGCCCATGTCGTTCAAAGAGCTGGGCATGAGCGTGCATGCTGCCATGGATGAGATCGCCCAGGATGCCGAGGCTGGAAGATCTTCCGCCGACATCCTGAACAAGTTGAGCAACACCCTTTCCAGCTGTGTAGCTTGTCATGCAGCATGGCAACTGAAGTCAGAGTAGTATTTAACAACCGTAACCCTTATTGAAAGGAGTCGAAAATGAAATGCAATTCAGGTGGTATTGATCGCGGGCTGCGTATAGTGGCCGGACTGGCTTTGATCGGTCTGACTCTGACCGAAACGATCGGCGTATGGGGCTGGATCGGCGTGGTGCCGCTGTTGACTGGCATCTTCGGTTACTGCCCGGCCTATGCGATCTTCGGTATGAGCACCTGCTCAACTGAAAAGAAGTAATCGATTTCCCCCAGACTTGCCCGGCTTAGGCCGGGCATTTTTTACGAAAGGAATACCCATGAAGAAATCCTTGCTTTTGACCGCCCTGCTTGTCCTGTCCGCCCCCGCGATGGCAGACAAGCTGGATAAATACCGCGAGGAGAGCCGCGCCGTGATCGGCCCTTTCATGCAGCAACTGGTTGCTGCAAACAAGAAGGCCGTGATGGAAGGCGGCCCAGAGTCAGCCATTCAAGTGTGCAAGGACATCGCCCCAGCGATGGCTGGCGACATCTCGCGCCAGCAAGGCATCAAGCTGACCCGCGTTTCGAACAAGGTGCGCAACCCCATGCTGGGCACCCCCGATGCTTGGGAACAGAAGGCACTGAAGAAGATGGAAAAGCAACTGGCGAAAGGTGCCGATCCGAAGACACTGGAAGTCGTCGAGATCGTGAAAGAGCCTAACGGCAAATACTTGCGTTATATGAAAGGTATCGTGCTGCAGCCCGGCTGTGTCGCCTGTCATGGCAGCAAGGACGACATCTCTCCCGCAGTACAAGCCCGTCTCGCCGCAGATTATCCGCATGACCAGGCCACCGGCTACAAACCCGGCCAGTTGCGTGGCGGCGTGAGCATCAAACGTCCGCTGTAAATCGTGGTAGATTCGGCGTGCCATGACTGAAAAGACAGAACACGCCGAATTGCAGATCGCCGGGATGCGTTGCGCATCCTGCTCTGCCCGCCTGGAAAAATCCCTGAACGAACTGCCCGATGTCACCGCCGTGGTGAACATCGCCACAGAAAAAGCCAGTCTCACCTACGATCCTGCCAAGACCGATCTGGAAGCCATACTCGAAACGGTACGCCATACCGGCTTCGACGCCCATCCCGCGCGCGACTTCGCTGCCGAGAAAGCGGATCGCGTGGCTGTGCTGAAGCGTGAGCGCAATCTGTTCCTCGTTTCTTTATTACTGACTTTGCCGCTGATCGGCGAGATGGTGCTGATATTCGCCGGTGTGCATCTGATGATGCCGTTGTGGGCGCAATGGCTGCTCGCGACGCCTGTTCAGTTCTGGGCCGGGGCGCGTTTTTACACCGGTGCTTGGGCGGCCTTGCGCAGCGGCGGCAGCAATATGGACGTGTTGGTCGCACTCGGTACCAGCGCAGCCTATTTCATGAGTTTGGCCGTGTGGCTGTTCGGGCTGGATCAACCCGTGTATTTCGAAGCCAGTGCCACTCTGATCACCTTGGTGCTGATGGGTAAGCTGCTTGAAGCTGGCGCTAAAGGTAAAGCCTCCGCCGCGCTGGAGGCCCTGATCAACCTGCAGCCCAAGATCGCGCATACCGAGCGCAATGGGCAATTGCTGGATGTCTCAGCAGGTTCATTGCGTCCCGAAGATATCTATATCGTGCGCCCCGGCGAGAGTGTGCCGGTTGACGGCATCGTGCTGGAAGGCGAATCAAGTATCGACGAAGCCATGCTCACCGGAGAAAGTCTGCCGCAACTCAAACAGGCCGGCACCAAAGTCTATGCCGCCACGCTCAACCAGCAAGGCGTGTTGCGTTGCCGCGCGCTGGCGGTCGGTTCGCAGACCCAGCTCGCCGCCATCATTCGGCTGGTGGAACAGGCGCAGGGGTCCAAAGCCGCTATCCAGCGGCTGGCCGACAAGATATCCGCCGTGTTCGTCCCTACGGTTTTGGGTATCGCAGCCCTGACCTTTGTCGGCTGGTGGTTGTACGGTGGTGATTTCAGTCAGGCATTGATCAATGCCGTGTCAGTACTGGTCATCGCCTGCCCTTGCGCGTTAGGCTTGGCCACGCCAACTGCGGTGGTGGTCGCCACGGGTCGCGCTGCACATGCTGGCATACTCGCCAAAGATGCCGCCGCACTGGAGCGCGCACACCAGCTCGACATCCTGGTGTTGGACAAGACCGGCACGCTGACCGAAGGCAAACCGGCTGTGACCGATGTCGTTCCTTCTGCCGGCAATTCGAACGAAGACCTGCTGCACACCTCCACCGCGCTGGCCCAGCATTCCACCCATCCGCTGGCACGCGCTCTGCTCCAGCATGCAGGAGAACAAGCCGTCATCGAAGTCGGCGACCTGCACGAGCATACCGGCCAGGGACTGACGGCAACGGTTGATGGCGCAAACTGTCTGCTGGGCTCCCCCGCTTTTGCAAGATCGCAGAACATCGCGCTGGATGATGCAGCGCTGGCTGCCATGCAAGCCGATGGCCGCTCGGTAATCGTACTGGCACGGAATAATGCAGTGCTGGGCTACATCGCATTGGCAGACCGCTTGCGTGAAAGTAGCCGCGAAGCCGTCGCCAAACTGCGCGGCATGGGTATACGCGTGGTGATGCTGAGCGGCGACAACGATGCGACCGCGCGAGCAATCGCAATACAGGCGGGCGTGGATGAATATCTGGCCGAAGTGTTGCCGCAGGACAAATCACGCCACGTAACGTCGTTCAACAAGGGCGGCAAGGTGGTCGGCATGGTCGGCGACGGCATCAACGACGCGCCGGCTTTAGCTGCTGCCGATGTGAGCTTCGCCATGAAGAGCGGCAGCGATATCGCGCTGGAAGCCGCCGACATCACCCTGATGCGCAACGACCTGATGTCGGTCGCCGATGCCATCTCCCTGTCGCGAGCCACCTTACGCAAGATCCGTCAGAACCTGTTCTTCGCCTTCGCCTACAACGTGCTGGGCATCCCGCTGGCGATGCTGGGTATGCTCAATCCGGTGGTGGCCGGTGCGGCGATGGCGATGAGCTCGGTGTCGGTGGTCAGCAATGCGCTGCTACTGAAACGCTGGAAGCCGGATAGCGAGAAGGATTGAATGCGCCCTAAGCAGAGTCGTTTGCATCCCTATCAAAAAGAAAGGCGGCCTGGGCCGCCGTTCTTATTCCCCCCGAACAACTTCTTATTATTCTGCTACTGCCACCTGCAAAGACGGCATACTCAATTCGGTCGCCAGCTGGAAACTGGCTACTTCGACCTTGGGTGCAGCCATGGCTGGCTTGGCTGAAATATGGCCCGAAGCATACGCTGCTGTTTGCGGGGTACTCATCCACAATCCTGCGCTCAGCACCAAGGTAGCTACCAGCGCACCTTGTGATACACGAGCGATCCAGTTGGTGCGACGCACCCGGGCCAGCAGGCTTTCGGTCTCCAGTGCGGCGGTCAGTTGCTGTATCTCATCGCGCAAACCGGCATTCTTGCGGGCATCGTGCTCGGCAAATGCTTCAGCCAGGGTTTTCAATTCCGCCTGCAAATTTACATTCTCTTCCGCTACTGCGCGTGCATGACGCTCGGCTTCCGCACGCTGCGTGCTCAATTCCGTTAGCTTTTGCTCGTGCTCGATACGGGCGGCAGCTTCGCTATCGGCCAAACGCTCTGCTTCTTCGCGCGCGAGACGCATGTTTTCAATCTGGGCCCGGTTCGTTTCGTTCTGCTGTTCGAGTGCACGCAATGCAGCGTCTTCCTGAGCTTTCTCTTCCGCTAGCTGTTCGGCTTCTTCCGCGGCCTTGATACGTTGACGCGCCATCACGACAGCTCTTGCATCAGCTGCTATCGCAGCCTGTTCAGCTTGAGCAGCCTGATTGAGGGCATCGATCTTCATCTTGTTCATATTCATGGCTCGCAAAGCCAGAGCCTCTTGCTCTCGCGCCGCTTCCAGCAGGGATTTATCCTGTGCCAGCTTGGCAACTGCGACTTCTTTCGCACGTACTTCTTGTGCCAGACGCTCGTTGTCAACTTCAATGGCACTCATTTCTGTTTCCATACGTGCATTCATGGCATCAATGGCTTGTTGTTCAGCTATCACGCGACGCAAAGCGACCTGTTCAGCCTCGGCCTCCTGATCGGCACGCAGAAGCGCCAAGCGTTCAGCTTCAGTCTCAGCTTCCAAACGCTGACGCGCGGCGGCTTCAGCTTTTTGTGCTGCTTCGATACGCTGCTGGATGGCGTCCTGCTCAGCCATCTCTGCCGCCAAACGCTCTTCTTCAGCTTCACATTCGGCGATTGCGAGCTGCAGGCGCGTTTCGGCGGCAGCCAGTTGCTGGTTGATGGCATCCAGACGTTGCTCGAACAACTGCAATTCCTGCTTCTCGTTGGCAGCCTGTTGTTGTGCCGCCAGATAGAGTTGCTGTTCTGATTCAGCTTTCTGCACGGCAAGTTCATGCGCACGCTCGGCCATCTCGCGATGCTTGAGTGCATTGGCGATGGCTTCCTGCTCCGCCGCCAATTGCAGCTCCAAGCCGCGGGATGCATACATCTCGACTTCAGCACGTTGCTGCGCTTCCTGCACCAATTGCTGCGCGGTCTGTGCGCGTGATTCGGCGGCTTGCTTGGCTTGCTTCTCCGCTACCAGTAGATCGCGTGCATCGGCTTCTGCCTTGCGCAGCAATTGATTGGCAGCTTCTCGCTCGACAGCAGCTTGGCGCTCAATCTCGGCATGCTCGGTCAACAAGCGCAGCGCCTCCTGCTCCTGCGCCAGCTTCTGTTCGGCTGCTGCGCGGGCCTGTTGCTCTTTTTCCAATGTCTGCCGTGCAACCTCTGCTGCTCGGCATTCCGCGGCATTGCGTGCGGCGGCTTCTTCCTGTGCCTGTTGCTCGATACGGCTGCGCAGCTCGATACTTTCAGTTAGCGCGCGTTCCTCATTGGCGCGTGCGGTAGCGGCACGTTCCGCATCCAGCTCTGCCGCGATGCGGGCCTGGATCTCTGCCAAAGCCAATGATTCACTGCGCTCGCGTGCGATCAGTGCCTCTTGTGCAGAGCGTTCGGCAGCCAGCTTGGCATTCACCAGCGCCACGACTTCGCGCTCCTGCTTGAGCTTATCTGCAGCCACCTTGCTGAGTTCGGCTTCGCTGACTTCCCGCTCCTGTGCCTTCAGGGCCGCTTCATGCTCAGCCTCGGCTCGACGGCGTTGCTCATCATGCAATCGTTGTTCGGCGAGCAGTCGCTTCTCCAATTCATTCTGGGCTTCCTTCTCGGCTTGCTGGCGGATACGTATCGATTCAGCCAGACGGGCTTCGGCAGCCACTTTCTCCTGAGAGGCCAGTGTCAGCGCGCGTTCTTGCTCGAGACGCATGCGCACTTCTTCGACAAGCTGCGTTTCCGCACGGTTGCGCATCTCGATCTGTTCGGCGATCTCGCTTTCGCGCTGTGCCTTGCCATGAGCGATGGCTCGCGCATGTGCTTCGGCACGGGAACGGGCCTGAGCGGCGAGCTGCGCATCGATCTCGGCCTCGATGCGGCCGCGTGATTCGATGATGGCTTCAGATTCTGCCGCTTCATCATCGCGGGAAGAAACTAAACGGATCTTGTTGAGTGCTGACATGTTTAACCTCGCTTAAAACTTGTTTGCCGTTTTGGCACGAGGCTAAATTAACAGTTGGGGCTTTTTTGTATCTGCGGAATAAAGCGGAGAAAGTGGCTTATTTCAACGGTCACTGGGTCGGAGACGGTCGGAGCGAGCGCAGGCGCTCGGGCCTGCCCGCTCATCCAATCCTCCTAGAACTCGCCGTCTGGGGTTTCGCGGGCGCATCCTCCCTCGGGGTCACACCCCGCAAGCGGAGCTCCGCTCCACCCTCGGAATCACTACTCCCACTCGATGGTGGCAGGCGGCTTTCCTGAGATGTCGTACACCACGCGATTGATGCCGCGCACTTCGTTGATGATGCGGTTGGAGACTTTGCCCAGCAATTCATAAGGCAGGTGCGCCCAGTGTGCGGTCATGAAGTCGCTGGTCACCACTGCACGCAGCGATACCACCCATTCGTAGGTACGGCCATCACCCATCACGCCGACCGATTTGACCGGCAGGAAGACGGTGAATGCTTGGGAAGTCTTTTCGTACCAGCTCTTGCCTTCCTCATCACGCGTGGCGCGCAGTTCTTCGATGAAAATGGCGTCGGCACGGCGCAGCAATTCGGCGAATTCAGGCTTCACTTCACCCAGGATACGTACGCCCAGACCTGGTCCGGGGAATGGATGACGGTAGACCATATCTGCGGGCAGGCCCAGTGCCACGCCGAGTTCGCGAACTTCGTCCTTGAACAGTTCGCGCAATGGCTCCAGCAGTTTCAGATGCATCGATTCTGGCAAGCCGCCCACGTTGTGGTGGCTCTTGATGGTGTGCGCTTTCTTGGTCTTGGAGCTGGCGGACTCGATCACATCCGGATAGATTGTGCCCTGTGCCAACCATTTGGCGCTTTTGAGTTTGGCCGATTCGCGCTGGAACACTTCGACGAACTCGCGTCCTATGATTTTGCGCTTCTGTTCGGGATCGGTGACGCCTTGCAGATGCTTCATGAATTCCGCACTGGCATCCACATGCACGATCTTCATGTGCATGTTCTTGCCGAAGGTCTCCATCACTTGCTCGCCTTCTTTCAGGCGCAACAGGCCGTTGTCGACGAAAACACAAGTCAGCTGATCGCCGATAGCGCGATGGATCAAAGCGGCCGCAACGGAAGAATCGACGCCGCCGGACAGACCCAGAATGACCTCTTCCTCACCGACCTGCTCCTTGATCCTGGCCACGGCTTCGGCGATGTAGTCCGGCATGTTCCAATCTTGGCCACAACCGCAGATATCGTGCACGAAACGACCGATGATCGCCTTGCCCTGATGGGTATGCGTCACTTCGGGATGGAACTGCACGGCATAGTAGCCGCGCGACTCGTCAGCCATCGCGGCGAAGGGTGTGGCTTCATTGGAAGCGATTACGCTAAATCCGGGCGGCAAGGCGGTGACCTTGTCGCCATGGCTCATCCACACATCGAGCAGACCGTGGCCTTGTGCATTGGTTTTGTCTTGTATGCCATCGAACAGTTTAGAGTGCCCGTGCGCACGGATCTCGGCATAGCCGAACTCACGCACTGTACCGCTCTCCACCTGCCCGCCCAGTTGTGCCGACATGGTCTGCATGCCGTAACAGATACCGAACACCGGCACACCCAGATCGAACACCACTTGAGGTGCCTTGGGCGTTTCATCTTCGTAGACCGAGTTCGGCCCACCGGAAAGGATGATTCCGGCAGGATCAAAAGCGCGGATATCGGCTTCCGTCATGTCCCAAGGATGCAATTCGCAATAAACATGTGTCTCGCGCACGCGGCGAGCGATCAGCTGGGTGTACTGCGAACCGAAGTCGAGTATGAGGATTTTTTTATGCATGGTCTGGAACCTGAGAAGGGTGAAGGGGAAAGGAGCCGCGCTTGCGGAGCCCAAGGGAAGAGGCTCCGGTTTTACCCTTCCCTCTTCCCCCTGCTCCCTTCCCGCAGTTAGTCAATATGGTAGTTAGGCGCTTCTTTGGTGATCTGCACGTCATGCACATGTGATTCACGCATACCCGCAGCAGTGATCTGCACGAATTCAGCATTGGCGTGCACGGTGGGAATATCCTTACAACCAAGGTAACCCATGCTGGCACGCAACCCTCCGAGCAGCTGGTGGATCACAGCCAGCACGCTGCCTTTGTAAGGCACGCGGCCCTCCACACCTTCCGGCACCAGCTTGTCGTTGTTGCCTTCAGTATCCTGGAAGTAACGATCCTTGGAGCCTTGTTGCATCGCGCCTAGACTTCCCATACCGCGATATGACTTGTAGGAACGGCCCTGGAACAATTCGATCTCGCCCGGTGCCTCTTCGGTTCCGGCGAACAGACCACCCAGCATGACGCAGTTCGCGCCTGCGGCAATGGCCTTGGAGATGTCGCCGGAGAAACGCACACCGCCGTCGGCGATCAGCGGCACACCGGTACCAGCCAGCGCTTCTGCCACATTATGGATCGCAGTGATCTGCGGTACGCCCACACCGGCCACCATGCGCGTAGTACAGATGGAACCCGGGCCGATACCGACTTTGACGCCGTCCGCGCCATGATCGACCAGCGCTTTGGCAGCTGCAGCCGTGGCGATGTTGCCACCGATGACGTCGACCTGAGGGAAGTTCTTCTTGACCCACTGCACGCGGCTCAGCACGCCTTGCGAATGACCATGGGCAGTATCTACCACGATGACATCCACACCTGCTTCGACCAGCAATCTCACACGTTCTTCTGTGCCTTCACCCACACCGACCGCGGCACCTGCGCGCAGACGGCCTTGGCTATCCTTGCAGGCGTTCGGATGTTCGGTGGATTTCAGGATGTCTTTCACCGTCATCAGGCCGCACAGTTCGAATGCATCATTCACCACCAGCACACGCTCGATGCGGTGCTTGTGCATCAGGTTGCGGGCTTCGTCATGGCTGGCGCTCTCATTGACCGTGATCAGACGCTCGCGCGGCGTCATGATGTTGCTGACGGGTTGATCGAGATTGTTCTCGAAACGCAGGTCACGGTTGGTGACGATACCCACGACATTCTTGCCTTGCAGGACTGGCAGACCCGATATCTTGTGCATATCAGTCAGATTCAGCACATCACGCACGGTCATGTCCGGGCTGATGCTGATTGGATCCTTGACTACACCGCTTTCGAATCGCTTGACCTTGGCTACATGCGCGGCCTGCTCTTTCGGTGTCATGTTCTTGTGGATGATGCCGATACCGCCTTCCTGGGCCAGCGCTATGGCAAGACGCGCTTCGGTGACGGTATCCATCGCTGCCGACAGCAGCGGGATATTCAACTGGATGTTACGAGTGAGATGAGCACGCAGACTGACATCGCGCGGCAGGACATCAGATTGCGCAGGAAGCAATAGAACATCATCGAATGTGAGAGATTTTTGAGTGAAACTCATGGAACCTTCCTCCGCAAAGAGCGCATTATATCAAAACTTAACGCTGCAACTGAGCTAGCTTGCTGCTTCGCGCTTCGGGTTACCGCTTGTTCCCCATCACATAGATGATGTGCTCAAAAAAGAGCTCACACCAATCCAGATCGCTACCTTTGAGGGTCTGCAGCAGTTTGTTGACTTCGGTCAGCGGCCAGTTCGGGTTGAATGTAACCAGTTTTTCGAGCGGATAATGCGGCAACAGGGACTTCATCTTCACCGCGTGTTTGCCGATACCGTCCAGCATCAAGGCCAGATCTTTATCATCCTCCACGCCACCGGCCATATCGCCAAACTGTTTGGGATGCTCGCGGGTGTATTCAATGAACTGATTGAGTACGTAATAGAACTCACCCTCGTTGTTCTGGGTCACTTCATCACCCAGCATGAAGGGAAAGACAGAAAGCTCCAGCCAGTAATAATTCAGCTTGGGATTGCGCCATTTGCTGACGCCAACAAAGCCTTGGCGTTCCTGGGCCCGACGCACACAGTCTTCAAGGATAAGACGGTCAGAGGCACGTTCGATCAGGTCGGGATCTTTCAATACGATGGGCTTGACCAGAAAAAAGTCAGGAAAGTCGTCGAACAACTTGCCGGAAGTCTGATGTGACCGATAGTAGGTACGGAAGAGGCGCAACACCAGATCCTGGTTGCTCTCCACCCGCATGAAATCCTGCCTCTGATTCGATGGTGCCTTGCTATGCGGCATCTACCCTCCAACAAAACCGACCCCAGATATCTCTCCAGATACCCGTACTTAAACCAAGGGAGCCATGATAAATTGACGCACCCGAAATTAATAGGTAGTTTTACAACAATTATCTTCGGGGGCCACCATGAAATTTGCTACCGCACTGCTTTTACTGAGTTTCATCCCACTGTCTGCCCAGGCCGGACTCAACAAATGGGTGGATGAAAACGGCAAAGTCCACTACTCGGATTCCCCGCCCATAGATGCCAAAGTCGAATCCGTACGCAATGTCGCAGGCAAAGGGCAGGCAGCTGCTCCAGCGGATTACTCTTCCAAAAGTTACTCGCAGCGCGAAGCCGAGCTGAAGAAAGCACGCCAGGAGAAAAAAGAAGCGTCCGAAAAATCAGCTCAGGAAGCAGCACAGAAACAAGCAAGAAAACGCAGCTGCGCAGCAGCCCGGGAGAATCTGCGCTCTCTGGAAAGTGGTACGCGCTTGGTTACTTTCGACGACAAAGGCGAAAGGCGTTTCATTGACGATGCTGAACGTGCACAGCGTCTGAACAGCGCTCGCGAAGCAGTCAAAAGCAACTGCGACTAAGCCGCCACCGGCGCGGCGCTTGCGTCGCGCATCCGCATCGCTTCTTCGATATCCACTGACACCACTTTGGAGACACCACGCTCCTGCATGGTCACACCGACCAGTTGCTGGGCCATTTCCATGGTGATCTTGTTGTGGCTGATGTAAACGAATTGGGTCTTGTCTGACATCTTCTGGATCAGTTTGCACAGACGCTCGGTATTGGTGTCGTCCAGCGGTGCGTCCACCTCGTCCAGTACACAGAACGGTGCCGGATTGAGCTGGAACAGCGAGAACACCAGTGCGATAGCGGTCAAAGCCTTTTCGCCACCAGACAATAGATGGATGGAAGCGTTCTTCTTGCCGGGCGGATGTGCCATCACTTGCACGCCGCTATCCAGTATCTCTTCACCAGTCAAAACCAGACGTGCTTCACCGCCGCCAAACAGCACGGGGAACAGTTCGGTCAGATGGCGATTCACTTCTTCATAGGTCGCCATCAACAGGTCTCGTGATTCCTTGTCGATACGACGGATCGCGTCTTCCAGCGTGCCGATCGCTTCGTTCAGATCCTTGGCCTGCGCATCCAGATAGGTCTTGCGCTCTTGCGAGGACTGCAGCTCTTCCAGTGCAGCCAGATTGACCGCCCCCAAAGCATTGATCTCGACACCGAGTTTTGACAGCTCTGTCTGTAGACCACCGATCTTGGCGCCCTCCAGTAACGGCAGCAAAGGCTCCTCGTCGATACCCTGCAACTGCTCCGACCATTGCTCGAACTGCAGGCGTGCTTCCTGCTCCTTCAAGGTCAGCTCACTGACCTTCTCGCGTAGCGGATTCAATTTCTGCTCGCATGACAAGCGTGATTGCTCCAACTGATTCAGGGTCACCGTCGCATGCTCAAGCGTATTTCGCGCATCGGCCAACAACTGTTCCTGCACCTGACGCTGCTCCAGAACCCCCTGCAGTTGCACCTGCGCATCACCCTCAGTCAGGTTCGCGAACTCCTGCTGGCTGGCAGTCAATGCCGATTCCAGCTCCTGCAAGGTCGCTGTGTTTTGTTCGATGTTCGAACCCAGATCAGCGAGCTTCTCGACGCAAGTCTTGGCAAAGAAGTGCGCTTCCTGCAATTCGCGCTGTGCTTGCTGGGCGCGCTCACGCACCTCGCGCAATGCCGACTCCTGCGCACTCGCCTGCTCTCTGGCCTGCTCGCATTCGATCCGCTTCAACTCCAAGCGCTCTTGCTGCTCACCCATTGTCTGCGCGATCTCTTCAAGTTGCTGCTGTGCTTCAGCCGAACGGGCTGCCAGCTCTTCCAGCTCTTGAGCGATCTGCGTACCGCGTTCATGAGTACGTTCATTAGCCTGCGTGAGCTTGAGTATCTGCACCTGTATGTCATGCGACTGCTGTTGCAATGCAGAAGCCGTGCCGCGCAAACCGGCGATCTGAGCTTCCATCTCCTGATAGGCGGCATCCGCCTGTGCGGCCGTTTCTTTGCCTTCACCCAGCGCATGGGCGCGCAATTCCGATTCTTCCTGCAGCGATTCGATCTCGCGCTGACGCGCAAGGATGCCATGCACCTGACTGTCCGGCGCATGGAACAACACACTGTGCGCGCTGAGCAGATGCCCCTGCGGGGTGACCAGCCACACACCCGCAGCAAGATCGCCGCGCTGTGACATAGCAGTCTGCAGATCATCCACCGCATAAACATCGTGCAGCCAGTCTTGCAACACCGGCGTTGCCTTGTCATCCAGCACCTTCACAAAATCCGCGAGCGGCTTCAGATCGGGGCGAGATACCGAAGCGCTCATGTGGGCCGTATCGGTGTCGAACAAAGCCACTTTTCCTGGCGGTTGCGTCCAGCCAGCTGCATCATCCAGACGTTCCAAAGGCAAGGCATTGATGCGTTCACGCAGCACAGCTTCCAGCGCGTCTTCCCAACCTTGTTCGATACGCATGGATTGCCACAGACGGGGGGCATCATCCAGACCCTGCTCGACCAGCCAAGCCTGCAGATCCTTGTCGTTATCGAGCTTGGCTTGCAGCTGCTTCAGTGCGTTCAAACGCGCTTCGGTATGCCCCAGCTGTCGCTCGAGTTCCTGTGCCGCCATGCGCGCTTCGCGACGAGCGGTATCGGCTTGCGGCAATTGTTGCTGCAATGTCGCCAGCTTCTGCTGCTGCATTTCCTGTTCCATCTGCATCTCGGCAGCGCGTTGTTGCGCTTGCGTCAAAGCCTCGATATCCGGACGAGGCAGGCTGTCACGTTCCTGCAGCAAACGAGAACGGCGCCCTTCAAGCTGTTGCAGATTACTACTGATATGTCCGCGCTGCGTTTCCGCCAGTTGCAGCTGTTGCTGGATCAGCAGCTGTTCACGCTGCATGGCGTTGTTTTTTTCCTGTGCCAAGCGGGATGCTTCCTCGGCTTGTGGCAGATATTGTGTTTCGTTCTCGGCACGCTCCTCACAGACATTGACACGCACCGCGCCGTCCTGCTGCTGCTCCTGCCAATGGGTCTGCAAAGAACGCAGCCCTTTCAGCTGTGCCTGCTGCTGAGCGATCTGACGTTCACCGTTCTGTATCTGTTGTGCCAGTCGATTGCGCTGTTCATTCAGGAAAGCGATCTGCTGTTCCAGACGTGCCACTTCCGCATTGGTCGCATACAGATCACCCTGCTTGGCATGTACAGCGTCGGACAAGGCGAAGTGTTCGCTGCGCCGTCCTTCCAGTTGGCTCTCGACTTCGCGCAACTTTGCGATCTCGGCTTCCAGTTCGTTCTTGGTCTTCTCGACCTGCTGGATATAGCGTTCGCGTCGTGCGATCGCCTCTTGCTTGTTCAGCAACCACAGCAGGCGCTGTGTGGTTTCGCGACGCGCTTCCAGTTCGCGATAGACCTTGGCCACTTCAGCCTGCTCACCCAAGTGTGCCAACTGTTTGTCCAGTTCCAGCAGGATGTCGGACACGCGCGACAGGTTGACGCGGGTATCGGCCAGACGCAGCTCGGTCTCACGGCGACGGTCGCGGTATTTGGAAACACCGGCAGCCTCTTCCAGGAAGACACGCAGTTCTTCGGGTTTGGCCTCGATGATGCGCGAGATCATGCCCTGTTCGATGATGGCGTAGGCACGTGCGCCGACACCGGTACCGAGGAAGATGTCGGTGATGTCCTTGCGACGGACGTTCTGGTTGTTGATGTAGTAATTCGAATCGCCGTCGCGCTGCAACGAGCGTTTGATGGATATCTCGGCGTAACTGGCCCACTGCCCGCCCACCTTGCCCAGCGAGTTGTCGAACACCAGTTCCACGCTGGCACGCGACACCGCCTTGCGGTTGCCGGAGCCGTTGAAGATCACGTCCTGCATGGATTCACCGCGCAATGCCGAGGCGCGCGATTCGCCCAGCACCCAGCGTAAGGCATCGATCACGTTGGACTTTCCGCAACCGTTGGGCCCGACGATACCTACCAGCTGTCCTGGCAAGGAGATGTTGGTGGGATCAACGAATGACTTGAAACCGGCGAGTTTGATCTGACTGAGGCGCAATTTGCTGACAGGTAGACGTTATAATGCGCCGCATTCTAACTGAACTCCCAAGGGCAACCAACAATGACTACAAAACCAGGCAAAACACTGGAGACTTTCCCCAATCCTCAGCCCGGGCGCGATTATCACATCCACATGGAGATCCCTGAATTCACGTGCCTTTGTCCAAAAACAGGCCAGCCGGACTTTGCCACCCTGATCCTGGATTACATCGCCGATGAACAATGTGTGGAACTGAAGAGCCTCAAACTCTATATGTGGTCGTTCCGCGAGGAAGGCCATTTCCACGAGGACGTGACCAACCGCATCCTGGACGATCTGGTCGCCGCCACTCAGCCGCGCTTCATGCGCCTGACCGCCAAGTTCTATGTACGCGGCGGCATCTTCACCAACGTGGTGGCCGAACATCGCAAGGAAGGCTGGCAGCCTGCACCGCGCGTAGAGCTGAGCTGTTTCCACGGCCAATCCAATACCCGAGGTTAAGACCATGGAATATCGCGTCATCGGCAGCAGTGACCTGAAAGTGTCAGCACTGTGCTTGGGCACCATGACTTTCGGTGAACAGAACACCGAGGCCGAGGCGCATGAGCAGCTGGATTACGCTGTTTCACAAGGCGTGAATTTCATCGACACGGCCGAGATGTATCCAGTCGCGCCGCGTGCCGAGACCGTACACCGCACCGAGAGTTACATCGGCAACTGGCTGAAGCATCAGCAAC
>JBDRPZ010000099.1:0-16544 GCA_043826585.1 Pseudomonadota bacterium | reverse complement strand
GGACGGCAGGGTAAACCCCATCCGGAGCAAGACCAAATAGGCTGGCTATGACGTTGCTCGCGTCGCCAGCGGGTAGGTTGCTTGAGCGTAAGGTAACGAAACGCCTAGAGGAATGACTGTCCACGACAGAACCCGGCTTATCGGCCAGCTTCACCCTACAACTGTACGGCGCAATCTTGTATAACTGATGTACGCGCGCATCGCGAACCTAAAGAGATACGGAAGCCTTAGCTTATGAGATTGAAAAGCCTGATTCAATTTTCACTGTTCATTATTCTGTCGCTGTTTGCGCTGAATTTTGCATTGAATTTCTGGAGCGGACACCAGAAGAGCCAAGCCATCGATCAGCTGCAACAAGAGACCAAACTGCTGGCGATCACCACCTCGATCAAGCAAGGCATCGTCGATATCCAGAAGCAGGTCACCCGCCTGGGGCAGTTGCCGCAGGATAGCGTGCCTGCACTCAGCACCGAGGAAAAGAACAGGGTAGAGGCACAATCTGCGCGTGTGGCAGGCGAGATCACCCGCCTCAAATCGATGGCAGATGAGGCGCTGCTGAAGAAAGTGACGGCCATGCAGGCGCGCTACATGGACCTGTCCGCTTCCTGGCATCTGTTCTACAACCATTTCGGCATCGATTCCGCGAAAGCCATGACCGAATTCGTGCTGCACGCCGAGCCGTACAGTCAGCAATTGATCTTTCAGGATCTGCCTGCGCTAGAAGCCTACGAGAGCGACATGATCGAGCAAGCGCAACAGCAGTTGAAGGCGGTGGAATGGTGGTCCGAGCGCGCTGCAGTCATATTCTTTGTCCTGTCCCTGTTGATCGTACTGTCCTTCGCGATACGCATCTATCGTCGCGTCGTGGACGGCGTGCGGGCTTTTGCGCCGGGCGTTGCCACCGTGCTGGAAGGTGGCGAAGCGCGCATCGGCCTGCAAACTAGGGATGAGTTGGGCGAGATCGCCGCTGCATTCGATACCATCAGCAGTAACCTGCATGACTCGCGCAAACAATGCGGTGTACTGGAGCAGGATCTGGCGCAGCGCAACGAAGAGCTCGAGACGCAGCGCAACGAGTCGCAAGCCTTGCTGCGCAACATCCTGCCTGCGACGGTCGCCGAAGAATTCCGTAGCAAGGGAGCAGTGCAGCCGAAGTATCTGGAAGACGTCACCATCCTGTTCACCGACTTCGTCGGTTTCTCTTCTTCGACCGAGAAGCTGGCGGCGGAAGATCTGGTGCACATGCTGCATGACTACTTCAGCGCCTTCGACGAGATCTGTGCACGTTATGGCATGGAGAAACTGAAGACCATCGGCGACAGCTACATGTGCGCGGGCGGACTACCCGAGCGCAACCCGTCCCATCCGGTGGATGCGGTGATGGCGGCGATGGAGATCATCGAGGCGGTGAACGAGCGCAGCAATCGCAACAACTGGTCGATCCGCATCGGCATCCATACCGGCCATGTGATCGCGGGTATGGTCGGCACGCAGAAGTTCGCCTACGACATCTGGGGTGAATCGGTGAACTATGCATCGCGCGTGGAATCGAGCGGCGAACCTAACCGCATCGCGCTATCGGCGCAGACGCATAGTCGTATCAAGGATTTCTTCGAATGCGAGAAGCGCGTGAAGACGCACAGCAAGGTGTCGCACAAGATGGAGTTGTATTTCGTGAATGGCTTCACCAGCAGTCTGGTCGAAGACACCAAGCAGATGCCGCCGGAAGCATTCGTGCGGCGTTATCGCGGCTACTTCCAGAAGGAGCCGCCATCCTTCCCGCCATTGCGGACTGCCCTGGCGGGCAAGTCGGAGAAATAAAAAACGGGGCATCAAGCCCCGTTTTTTATTTGTTCTCGCTCAGCGCTTTTTCCAATCTGTCCGCCGGCAGATAACCGGGGTTGATCACGCCGTTGGCAAAGATCAGTGCGGGGGTGCCGTTCACCTTCAGCTTGCGGCCCAGCGCGATGACTTCGTCGGTCGGCACCTTGCATGTGGCCGCTTTGGGCTGAACACCGTCCAGCATCAGCGCATCCCAAGCCTTGACCGGGTCCTTGCTGCAACGCACAGCCTGTACCTTCTCGGCGGAGCCGGCGAAGATCGGATACATGAACAGATACAGCGTCACGTTATCGATGCTCTTCAGTTCCTGCTCCAACTTCTTGCAATAGCCGCAGTTCGGGTCAGTGAAGTAAGCCAGCTTGCGGCTACCGTTGCCTTTCACTTTCTTCACAGCGATGTTCAGCGGCAGTTTGTCGAACTCCACCGCGAACAGTTTGCGCGCGCGCGCCTCGGTCAGGTTGCGGCGGTTAGCCAGATCGAACATCTGGCCGTCGATCAATACCTCGACCTTCTCGTCGGTATAGAAGATATGGTCACCGGTCACCACCTCGTACAAGCCGGAGATGGGTGAAGGGTTCACCTGATCCACCGGCCCGATCAATGGCTGGTATTTCTGTAACGAATCCTTGATGGCAGCCGACTTGTCGTCGGCAGCAAAAGCGAGCGAGGTGGAGAGCAACAACAACAGCAGGGTTCTGAACATTTAATTCATCCTAAGTTGGGAAATCAGTGGAGTGCGTGGCGTGCCAGCATCTTCTTCAGCGGCACGATAGCGTTGGTGGCGGCCAGTCCGACATTGCGTAGCGTGCGCAGCACTGGGTTGGCATTTACGAACAGATGCTTCAGTGTGTCGGTGGTGAGCTGCATGGACAGGATGTCATCCTGTCTGGCTTTCTCGTAACGGCGCAGCAGGCGCAGGTCGCCGCAATCCAGCGCGCCGCGCTGCAACAACGTCTGCGACAACTCGCGCACATCGCGCAGGCCGAGGTTCACGCCCTGGCCGGACAGTGGATGCACGTTGTGCGCTGCATCGCCCACCAGTGCCAGGCGCGGCTTGGTGATGTGTGCCAGGTTCAGCACGCGTAACGCGAAGGCAGCGGGGGAAGTGATCACTTTCAGTTCGCCCAGCGTGTGCTGCGAGGCTTCCGATACACGTGCGCACAATTCTTCATGCGACAGTGCCAGCAGCTCGGCGGATTTTTCCGGCGTCACCGACCACACGATGGAGATGCGACGCCCCGGCAAAGGCAGCAGCGCGAGGATGCCGTCTTCGGTGAACCACTGATAAGCGATACCGCGGTGTGCTTTGCTGATGGTGAAG
Source organism: Pseudomonadota bacterium (assembly GCA_043826585.1). GTDB lineage: Bacteria > Pseudomonadota > Gammaproteobacteria > Burkholderiales > Gallionellaceae > Sideroxyarcus. The sequence continues at coordinate 13,381 of JBDRPZ010000099.1, read as the reverse complement.
TTGGCGACCAGACCATGCTGGTTGTAGGGGGTCGGCACTTCCGGCATGACAGTTTGATGACGCACCCAGGAATCGCGACCGTCGGCACCGACGATCAGCTTGGCCTTTACCTCGCGTCCGTCCTTCAGTGTCAGATTGGCCGCATCGCCATCGATGGCAAGTGCCGCACATTGCGCGGGCTGCAGCAGCGTGAGGTTCTCTTGTTCGCGCAGGCCTTGCCATAGTGCTTCATGCAGCAAGCGGCTCTCGAGGATGAAGGCCATCTCCGGCACGCCCAGCTGGTAAGCGCTGAAATTGATCTTGGCGCCCGTGTCACCGAACACGCGCATCTCTTCCACCTGCTGCACGCGCGACATATCCAGTCGTTGCCATGCACCACATTCGTGCAGGAATTCCGCGTTGCCGGGGGTGAATGCGTAGATGCGTGCGTCCCAATCGTCTTCGGCCGTGGAGGCCTGAGGTGAGGAACCACTTTCAACCAATGCCAGACGTAGCCCGCTATCGCGTAATGATGCAGCCAGACTTGCGCCGACCAGACCGCCGCCGACGATGATGATGTCGAACTCCATATGGACACCTCACACTTTAGGGTTAAGTAGACAGCCCAGATAGGGTACTGCCCGTAAAAAACTGCGGGCATCATAGCATGCGTGAGTTGATTAATTTATAATCGCCGCCCCCTTCAGGAATCGCCATGAAAATCGGTAAGTACAAATTGAAGAACAACCTGATCGTCGCCCCTATGGCAGGTGTGACCGATCGTCCGTTCCGCATCCTGTGCAAGCGCATGGGTGCCGGCATGGCTGTATCCGAAATGGTGGCTTCCAATTCATTGCTGTACGGATCAGAGAAGACCAAGCGCCGTGCCAACCACGAAGGCGAAGTCGATCCCATCTCCGTGCAGATCGTCGGTGCCGATCCCAAGATGCTGGCGCAAGCCGCACAACACAACGTGGACAACGGCGCGCAGATCATCGACATCAACATGGGCTGCCCCGCCAAAAAGATCTGCAACGTGATGGCCGGTTCTGCACTGATGCAGAACGAACTGCTGGTCGCCGAGATCCTTGAAGCGGTGGTCAAGTCGGTCGACGTGCCGGTCACACTGAAGATCCGCACCGGCTGGGACAAGCAGAATCGCAACGCCGCCAACATCGCGCGCATCGCCGAAGCCAGCGGCATCCAGGCGCTGGCCATTCACGGCCGCTCTCGCGCCTGCGCCTACACCTGCGACTCCGAATACGAAACCATCCGTGCCGTCAAAGACGCGGTGAACATCCCCATCATCGCCAACGGCGACATCACCACGCCGGAAAAAGCCAAGTACGTGCTCGACCACACCGGTGCCGACGCCGTGATGATCGGCCGCGCCGCACAAGGTCGCCCCTGGCTGTTCCGCGAGATCGAACACTACCTCACCACAGGTACGCATCTGCTGTCGCCGCAAGTCGGCGAGATCATGGATGTGCTGACCGCCCATCTGGCCGACCTGTACGACTTCTACGGCGAACACACCGGGCTGCGCGTCGCGCGCAAACACATCTCCTGGTACACCAAGGGACTGGTGGGCTCCGCCGTGTTCCGCCATCGCATGAACCAACTGGAAAGCGTGGACGAGCAGATGCAAGCCGTCACCGATTTCTTCGAAGCACAAAAAATCAACAGTACTCGACTAGAGTACGAACGGGAGGCTGCAGCCGCGTAAGTGGCCAGCAGTGAGTCACCGGCACGGATATGTCGGGACTCTGGAGGAGAAGCAGGTCAACGCATGGCAGCGTATCAGCGCTGCCATGCGTTGGCATCTATACAGGGACTGGCAGCATTGCAGCAAGGGATAATGGGGGCAGTAATGAGCAGTGAAGATTGCGGTATCAACGAGAACGACATCGCCAAATACGTGCGCAAGGCACTCAACGATTACTTCAAAGACCTGGACGGCGAAGAACCATCCTGCGGCGTGTATGACATGGTGATCGATTGTGTGGAAAAGCCACTGATCGAAACCGTGCTGTTCCATGCCGGTGGCAACCAGACGCGTACGGCCGACTTGCTCGGCATCAACAGAAACACCCTGCGCAAGAAGATGCAGGAACACCAGATCAAATAATCATCCACGAAAGAAAAAAATGGCCATCACACAAGCACTCATCAGCGTATCGGATAAATCCGGCGTCCTCGAATTCGCCAAAGGTCTGCACGACCTCGGCGTGAAGCTGCTCTCCACCGGCGGCACTGCCAAGCTGCTCGCCGACAACGGCGTGCCGTGCACCGAAGTCGCCGACTACACCGGCTTCCCCGAGATGCTCGATGGCCGTGTGAAGACCCTGCAGCCGAAAGTGCACGCCGGCATCCTGGCGCGCCGCGACCTGCCCGAGCACGTCGCCACTCTGGCCAAGCATGAGATCCCCACCATCGACCTGGTCGTGGTGAACCTGTATCCGTTCGCGGCCACCATCGCCAAGCCCGGCTGCACGCTGGAAGACGCCATCGAGAACATCGACATCGGCGGGCCGACCATGGTGCGCTCCGCCGCCAAGAACCACGCGCATGTCGCCATCGTCACCGACCCGGCCGACTACGCCGACGTGCTGGCCGAGATGCAGACCAACAAGTGTGTCGTGTCCGACGCCACGCGTTTCGACCTGGCCAAGAAAGCCTTTTCGCACACCGCCGCCTACGACAGCATGATCAGCAACTACCTCACCGCCATCAACAGCGACGGTAGCAAGCAAGCCTTCCCAGCACAGATCAACTTCAACTTCGCCAAGGTGCAAGACATGCGCTACGGCGAGAACCCGCACCAGAGCGCCGCCTTCTACCGCGACCTGATCACCGTGCCCGGCGGCATCGCCGACTACACGCAAGTGCAGGGCAAGGAACTGTCCTACAACAACATCGGCGACTCCGATGCAGCATGGGAATGCGTGAAGACCTTCGACCAGCCCGCCTGCGTCATCGTCAAGCACGCCAACCCCTGCGGCGTCGCCATCGCCGACAGCGCATTGAGCGCCTACAAGCTGGCCTACGCCACCGACACCACCTCCGCATTCGGCGGCATCATCGCCTTCAACCGCGAGCTGGATGAAGCCACTGCATCGCAGATCGTCGCCAACCAGTTCGTCGAAGTCATCATCGCGCCGAGCGCCACCGAAGCCGCACTCAAAGTCACCGCCGCCAAGCAGAACGTGCGCGTGCTCACCGTGCCGCTGTCCAACGCGCACAACCAGTGGGACGTGAAGCGCGTCTCCGGCGGTCTGCTGGTGCAAAGCCCGGACGCGTTCAATGTGGGCGCAGAACATCTCAAGGTCGTCACCAAGGCACAGCCGAGCAAAGAGCAGATGGCCGACCTGATGTTCGCCTGGCGCGTCGCCAAATACGTGAAGTCCAACGCCATCGTATTCTGCAAGGGCGGCCAGACACTGGGCGTCGGCGCAGGCCAGATGAGCCGCGTGGATAGCACCAAGATCGCCAGCATCAAGGCGCAGCACGCGGGCCTGAGCCTGGAGAATTCAGTGGTGTCTTCCGACGCATTCTTCCCGTTCCGTGACGGTATCGACGTGCTGGCCCAGGCCGGTGCCAAGGCCGTCATCCAGCCGGGCGGTTCCATGCGCGACGAAGAAGTCATCGCCGCTGCCGATGAGTTGGGTCTGGCCATGGTCTTCACCGGCCACCGTCACTTCCGCCATTAAAAGCTTTAACCACAGAGACACAGAGACACAGAGAAAGTCAAAAAACCAAACAATCATAGGCATGTCGTTTTTACGGTTTTCCTGTTTGTGTGGTTCAAGGTTTTCTCCGTGTCTCTGTGTCTCTGTGGTGAGACAAGGGGTTAAAACATGAAGATATTAGTCATCGGTTCCGGCGGTCGCGAGCACGCACTCGCCTGGCGTCTGGCGCAAGGCAAGAAAGTGCAGAAGGTCTACGTCGCCCCCGGCAACGCGGGCACTGCGCTCGAAGAAGGTGTGGAGAACATCAACATCACCGCCATCCCCGAGCTGCTTGAGTTCGCCAAGGCCAACGACATCTACATGACCGTGGTCGGCCCCGAAGCACCGCTGGCCGCAGGCGTGGTCGATGTCTTCCGCGCCGCAGGCCTGAAGATCTTCGGCCCCACCAAAGCCGCCGCGCAGCTGGAGAGCTCCAAGGATTTCGCCAAGCGCTTCATGACGCGCCACAACATCCCCACCGCCTTCTTCGACACCTTCAGCGACATCGCATCCGCCAAGGCCTACGTTGAGCAGCACGGTGCGCCCATCGTCATCAAAGCCGACGGACTCGCTGCAGGCAAGGGCGTGGTCGTCGCGATGAGCAAGGAAGAAGCATTCGACGCCATCGACATGATGCTGTCCGACAACAAGCTCGGTGATGCTGGTGCACGCGTGGTGATCGAAGAATTCCTCACCGGCGAAGAAGCCAGCTTCATCGTCATGGTCGACGGCAAGAACGTACTCGCCATGGCCAGCAGCCAGGACCACAAACGCCTGCTCGATGGCGACCTGGGCCCCAACACCGGTGGCATGGGCGCGTACTCACCCGCACCCTTCGTCACCCCCACCATCCACGCCCGCGCGCTGCGCGAAGTCATCATGCCCGTCGTGCGCGGCATGGCGAATGAAGGCAACGTCTTCACCGGCTTCCTCTACGCAGGTCTGATGATCTCGCCGGACGGCGGCCTCAAGGTGCTGGAATTCAACTGCCGCTTCGGCGACCCCGAGACCCAGCCCATCATGCTGCGCCTCAAGAGCGACTTTGCCGTGCTGATCGAACACGGCATCAACGGCACGCTGGATAAGGTCGAAGCTGAATGGGACCACCGCACCGCGCTCGGCGTGGTCATGGCCGCCGCCAACTACCCCGACACCCCGCGCAAAGGTGTCGAGATCACCGGCCTGCCCAAGTAACTCGAAGACGCCCTCGTCTTCCACGCAGGCACCGCCATGCAGGATGGCAAAGTCGTGTCCAGCGGCGGCCGCGTGCTCTGCGTCGTCGCCCTCGGCGACATGGTCAAGCGCGCCCAGCAACGCGCCTACGAGATCGCCGACACCATCAAGTTCGACGGCTGCCAGATGCGCAGGGACATTGGCTATCGCGCGATAGGGCGGAAGTAATCAGCAACAGCATCAAAGTGAACGGGGAAGCGGCAACGCTTCCCCGTTTTGTTTTACATGCGCCAGACCAAAGGCCATTGCCACATAAATATTAGGCCAACGCCACATATCACCCACAAGGCATAACGGTTACTATCCAGCCCGGCACAATGGTGACGCGGCAACCGCCGCACACCGCAAAACACCCACGGGAGAGCCACATGTCAAAGAAGAAATTCCACTGCCAGGCAGTCACACATGCAGGCATCAAAAGCATCAGCATCACCGATGACACGCATCACTTCTGCCTCACCTTGGAAGACGCAGGCAACAGACTAACTCTCCTGAAAGAAGCCATCGCCCTCGGCAAATATCCCATCGCCATGGAGCTGGTGAATTCATGCGCCAAGCTAATGACCGGCCCAACGGTAAAGTATTACGTCACACAACACGACGCCGAGAAGTTTGAGCATTCGCTGGATAAGGCGTTGCATCATTGAAGTGGTGCCGCTTCACCGAATTGAATTTAGCGGCCTATATATTCTTTACTATTGGCGATGTCGCGGATGGTCGGTACTATTCGGCTTCAAATTACAAAAGGTGTAAATCTGTATGAAGCAGGCTACCGCACAGATTTTGCCATTTAAGCAACCGCTTAACTGGTCAATAGAGTGCAAAGATAATATCGAGTATATGCGCGCATTGCCCAAAGAGAGCATGCAATTAATTGTCACATCCCCACCTTATAACATCGGGAAAGAATATGAGAAACGCACCTCTCGCGAGGTATACATCGAGGAGCAATCTGCGACGATTGCCGAGGCGGTAAGACTTCTCAGTCCTCAAGGATCAATTTGCTGGCAGGTCGGCAATTACGTGGCAGATGGGGAGATTTTTCCTCTCGACATTATTCTTTACGATCTATTCAAAAATCACGGTTTGAAACTTCGAAATCGCATCATTTGGAGTTTTGGCCATGGGCTTCATTGTCAGAAACGGTTTTCAGGTCGCCATGAAGCAATTCTTTGGTTTACTAAGGGCGATGATTACACGTTCAACCTTGACCCTGTGCGTGTCCCATCAAAATATCCGAACAAGAAGCATTTCAAGGGGCCAAACCGAGGGAAAATTTCCAGTAACCCGCTTGGAAAGAATCCGTCTGATCTGTGGGAAATCCCAAACGTAAAAGCCAATCACGTTGAAAAGACTATCCATCCATGCCAATTCCCAGTGGCGTTGATTGAGCGGCTAGTGCTGGCGCTAACCAACCCTGGGGATAATGTGCTCGATCCCTATCTTGGTGTTGGTTCGACTGCGATTGCCGCGCTTAAGCACGATAGGCACGCTTATGGTTGTGACATGATGCAGGAGTATTTAGATGTTGCTCTTGATCGAATTGATCAACTCTTTGCTGGGACATTAAGGACGAGACCGATGAATAAACCGATATATGACCCAACAGGAAGCTCGATTGAATGAAACTCGCATTTACCTATGGACACCACAATGGTGATACTGAGTGGCAGAAGAGCGAGCTCTATGATTGGATCACCGATATATTTGAAGCTCCTGCCATAAAGCTTGGGCCGGGATGTACCGGAGACATCAGGCAGCATATTTCTCGTGAATTTCAGGCCGAGGGCTGGGCGGAGGATGTAAAGATTGATCAGGAGTTGAATCTAACGATCTTTGCGCTAAAAAACGATCTAGCTTTCCAGCTGCAGACTGGCAATATAAGTCGTGCGCCGTATGATCTTTTGAAACTCCAGTATCTTCATCAAAGCAAGAAAATCGAAGCTGCTGCGCTCGCTATGCCTACCAAACAAGCTGCGGCGAAAATAGGTAGCAATGTTGCAAATGCTGAGCGCATTTCTAAAGAGTTGTTAGTCTTTGATCGTGTGATAACAGTGCCGATCTTGCTAATTGCTTTCGAGTGACTCATCCCAAGGGAGTTAACAATGACATACGATGTGAAACTCATCGCGCCTGCAGAGCGCGAGACAATTATTGAAAAGGCGTGCAAGACTCCAATACGATCAGAAGCGTTCTACTACTTTCGTAGCACCAAATATGACCTGCCAGTTATTCGCGTTGGAATTGACTTGCCTGTCTATCGAATGGAAAACTTTCGCACCTTTACAGATCAGCATGAGTACATTGCCAGGGAGAAAAAGCAGGCCAACTATTTTTCAACTGGCCAAGAGCTCGAAAGCGTCCAGCAAATTCAACATATGCTGTTGGTGAGGTTGGCCAAGAAGGGTGTTTCGGATTCTGTCATGCCAGTATTTAAGGTGCTTGAGAGTGACGGCCAGCGCGAATCGCTCTTGATGACAGCGCACGGAGTGGTGGTGAATGGGAACCGCCGACTTGCGGCCATGCGAGAACTTGGTGAGACTTACGTTGAATTGATGGTGTTGCCTCCCGATGCTACTGCAGATGAAATTGTTGATATCGAAGCCAGCTTACAGGGAAGGCCAGAGACAAAGCTGGACTACGATTGGATAGGCGATGGTGAACTTATTAATCGATTGATTGGTATGGGTCGCTCTACTAAGCAAGTTGCTGAACAACTCCGTCGCAATGAGAAGGATATTAAAAATGCTATCCAGGCTTTAACCGAGGCGGACTTGTACCTTAAGGAGTGGGCTCGCGCCGAAGGGGAATATAGTCGTATCCGCGAGGATGCAGAACAATTGTTCAAAGATTTGCCAAAAAGACTTGAGAATAAGGATGCGAACCTTGCCCAAGCAAGCCGTGTGATCGCATGGTCCCTTTTCGAAAATAGGGAGAAGCTACCTAGTAGGATCTATGATTTCAATCCCGCCTTCGGGAAACTATCAAGTGATGTTCTCGATCGCGTGGCATCTGACCTTGGCCTATCTACTAGCGTTGATGTAGCCGCAAAGAAGGCTAATAGCGGTACCGATGACTTCAGTATTGACTTCGATGATGAGGATCAATCAGTTTCTTATGATTCTGTTATCGATGCACTGAAAGACGAAAGTACTCGAGATGAGGCTATCGAAGTATTAATTGAAGCAGCACAAAGCGCCATCGAAATGGAAAAGGGGCAGAAGTCGGGGGAGGCAGCCCTAAAGGCTCTATCACAAGCAAACGGTAAAATCGCCTCTGTAGATCTTTCGAGAGCCGCTCCTAGCAGCTATCTGAAAATCAAAAAGCAGCTTGATACTATCGAGAACCTTTGCTCTAAGCTGAGAGCCACTCTAAAAGAGTTGGAATAATCAACTTGCCTACTATGGAATCTCCCCCAACGGAATTAACGATTGAATATGATCCTGTGCGCATCATTGGTTGTATATCACGCGCTAATCAGGAAAGTGAATCTCCTATTTGGGAAAGGTTAAGAGCACATTTCACAGGGAGACCTGATGTATCGACTTCCATGTTTAAGATCGAGATGGCCTGGCCTGACATGCTCGGAGTGGTTCGCGAGTTTGGGGGGCGTTCAAGTCAACAGTCTTTGAACTTCCGATTTCGGCCTGTCGGTGAAGCGGCTGATAAAATTGCAGCCTTTGTCAATGAACTACGCACAACACGTGAGAAGAGGAGCAGCTTAAAAGTTGACCTCACTGTTGAAGAAATAGAATCTCGCTTGGTTTCCTTAGGTTTTACGAAGCGAGTCTTAAAGCCATTTCAATATCGAGACCTCGCACATTTACTCTCGCTTCCACATGGGGCGAATTTCTCAGTTCCCGGTGCAGGAAAGACAACTGTCACCTTTGCTCTTCATCTCTTATCGGCTACGCAAGACGAGCACCTGCTCGTGGTTTGTCCAAAATCAGCATTCTCGGCCTGGAGGGAAATCGTCAATGAATGTATGGGAGCGCGCGCACCAAACGGCGGCGCAGAACCGTTCGTCATTCTTGACGGAAGTGAAGATGAAACTGACCTTACTTTAAGGAGTGGTGCTAAACGTTTTGTAATTTCCTACGACTTGCTCGTTCGCCAGCAGCCTACAATCGCAGCGTATCTTGCGCGACAGGCTGTTCATGTCGTTCTTGACGAGTCACATCGTATGAAGGCAGGCATGGCCTCCCAAAGAGGGGCATTTCTTCTTGGTGTTTCCTCTCTTCCTGCACGACGCGACATTCTATCTGGTACGCCGATGCCTCAGGATGCCAATGATTTGGCTTCGCAGTTAGGCTTTTTGTGGCCAGGTCAGGGGCTTGATCTCCGCCTGCAAAGGGGGATGGCACCAAAGGATGTCCTTGGTCAGCTTTATGTACGCACTACCAAACAAGAACTTGGTCTCCCTGAAGCTACGCGCCACTTCTATCAGATCAAGATGGGCGAAGGTCAGCTTGCTCTTTACTCAGTAGTGCGTAGTGAGGCCTTGCGCCAGCTTACCAAGGCTGTGCGTGCTAGTGGCGGTCCCGATTATGTGAAGGCACGTAAATCAGTCATGCGCTTGCTGCAACTGTCGGCCAATCCAACTGTTGCGCTTCAGTCGATGATGACTGAAAACTCTGCTATTGCATCAGGGATCGTTGACAAGGTGATCGAAGAGGGGCCGTCTGCAAAAATGCGAGCCGTTGCTGATCATGCACGTGAGCTTGCCCGTGAGGGAAAAAAATCAGTGATATGGACCATATTTACTGGGAATATTCTCGACCTTGAAGCCATGCTGGCAGATCTCAATCCAGTAACGCTCTACGGTGCGATACCTTCTGGAGAAGCTTCGGATCCCAATACCCGCGAGGGCAGGCTTTCTCGGTATCACTTGGATGACGACTGCAAGGTTTTGATTGCTAATCCGGCAGCGGCAGGTGAGGGCATTAGCCTCCATACCGTTTGTCATGATGCGATCTACCTTGATCGAAGCTACGTTTCAACTCATTATCTGCAATCAATTGACCGCATTCACCGGCTCGGTCTGCCGCGTTCTACTAAAACCCATATTCACATTTATCAGAGTAAGGCGCCTCGTGAGCTTGGCAGTATCGACTTGTCAGTTTCACGCAGGTTGGCAACAAAGATACGCAACATGCAGCAGCTTCTTGAAGACCCTGATTTACACCTCCTTGCGCTTGACGAGGAGGAAGCAGATGATCCTATAGACCTTGATGTTGATCTCCAAGACCTTGTTGATCTTGTTTCGGAGCTAGAGGGTTGTTCCTCAATAGGGGACTCAAAGGAGTGACTGCCTTCCCGTTTAGTCGCTTGTTTTCAATGCCAGCATTCGAAGGCCTTCGCATATTGCGTGATCACGCACGGCGTAGACCAGAGGAACAGATAGGTAGATTGGTTGAGATCGTAAAGAACACCGACTCAAATGTTTCTAGCTATGACCTTGATGCATCTATTGTGCTTCATGATCTCGTGCCTAAGGATACGGCCTACTCAGGTGTATTGTTTTATCGAGTCTGTTTGGGGGCAGCACTCCTAAAAGAACTGCCAGAATGGGCCAAACTGATGACACTTGGTCGGGGGCGTTTCATAAAGCGATTGAAGTCTGAGGAATACCGAGACATAAGAAGCCTATTTCGGCAAGCTCGTTTACTCGACGAGCAACCTTCGGCTGACGACGTACAATGGTGGGACGATATTCAAGCGCATGTACGGCGCTATAACGATGCAGAGAAGTTGCGTAGAGCGCGTGAAGGTGAACAGCTCTCAATATCATATGAGCGAACACGGCTTGCCAAATTAGGTATTACTCTTGAGCCGCGTTGGATGGCAATTGAGGACAACACAGTGGGGTACGACGTACTCTCATATAACCCCGGTCAGTTTGGGCCGTTAAATAAGCTTATTGAGGTCAAATCGACCATTGCGTCACCGCTCCGGTTTTTTCTAACTCGAAATGAATGGGAGCAGGCAACAAAGTTCGGCAAGGCATATGTGTTTCACGTGTGGGATATGCAGAAACAGCCCGCCGTGCTCTATGAGAAAACGGTCGAGCAAATCTACCCTCACGTTCCGCAAGATAACCAAAAAGGAATGTGGAAGACGGCACTAATACCGGTTGGCGTATAACGTATTAGATTTATGTATTTGAAATTTTGAACACTGAAAGTTTAGAGTCGGACAAGAGCTAATGGGCTCAGCCATAGAATTCGTATATGCACTACTATGAAAATAAAACGCCGCACTTATGCGGCGTTTTTCTTGGCCGGCTTATGGGATGCGTATGGCGCGATTCGTTCGCAATACGCTTAGTCAAAGTTAGCCATCAAATCCACACGCCAGTTATTACTTTGGTGACGCTTTCCACACCGGAAATTTCTGCATCACTTTCGCGAACATTTCGGACTCGGTGTATCGGGTTAACCACGCTCTTGATTTCGGGTAAGGGGCGGTCGAGAACCATGCGCTATCGACGGCGGCGAACTGGCGAATAAAAGGTAGCAGGGCTGCATCTGCGATGCTGAAGGTGTCGCCCAATAGATAGGGTGTTTCGGCAAGTCTGGTTTCGAGGCGCTGCAAGAATGTTTCACCTTGTTCGCGATAGAAGCGCTGTGGATGTTCGGGGAACCGTTCCGGGTATTTGTAGCGATCGAGTGCTTGTTTGAATGTGCCGTCGTTCTCTTGCAGCAGAGGCAGGGTCGCAGTCACATGACATTCATTCTCGCCTAACCAGTGATGTGTTCCCTGTGTTCTCAGGGCCCACAACATGATGTACCAACTTTCGTCGATGACGCTTCCGTCATGCAACACCAGTACAGGTACGCTGCCTTTGGGTGACGCGGTGAGCATCTCGGCGGGCTTGTCGCGCAGTTCCACTTCACGGTGATCAAGCTCTATGCCGCTGATGATGAGGGCACTGCGGGCGCGCATGGCATAAGGGCAGCGACGAAATGAGTAGAGGATAGGGCGTTGCATGCGGGGCATTTTAGCTTGATATGAATGCGTGTTATTTGAGTGACAGGTTATGATTCGCGCCGATGAGACCTCAGGGTCCGATCCCCGATTTGTATTGCGAAAAGAATAAGGAAGCACATGAGCGTATCAATGTATTACAACCCCAAATGTAGCAAGTGCAGAGCGACCTTGGCCTTGCTGCAGGAAAAGGGAATCGAGCCGGAGCTGATCCATTATCTGGAAGCCGCACCTACAGCCGCGATGCTGGCGGCGGTGCTGGTCAAGCTGGGCAAAGGGGCCAAGGATGTCATCCGCTTCAATGAGGATGCCGCAAAGGAACTTGGCATTTCCCCGGGAGATGATCGATCAGATGCTGAATGGTTGAACATCATTTCAGCCAACCCGAAGCTGCTGGAACGTCCGATTGTGATCAATGGCGACAGGGCGGCGATCGGCAGGCCGCCTGAGAATGTGCTCGAAATACTTTAGGGAAGGTCTGATTAAGTCCGAAAGCCATGGTTCGATACATTTTCCGTTCGTCCCGAGTGCCGCGCTTGCGCGGTGTATCGAGGGAGCGAACGGAAAATACTCACCACGAACGGACTTAATCAGACCTTCCTTGGGTGACACTGGCGCTGCGCGTCATTGCTTCGAGAAATTTGTTCCAAATAAATGCCTGGTCTTCTCGTACCCCAACAAGTCGAGCCGGTAAAATTCAGACGATCCATGAAGACCACACTGATCCAACTCCATAAAGATATCGACGAGCGAGTACAAACCATCCGGGAGGATCACGCCGACTGGTTGTGCGGCAAGGGTTGCGATGGTTGTTGTCAGCAGCTTGCAGAGGTGCCGCAACTGACATCGGCAGAATGGGATCTACTGCGGGAGGGGCTGGTCGATCTGCCGCCGGAACACTTGCAGGCGATCCACATCAAGGTGGCCGCCCTGAGAAACCAGCAGTCGCGCCCCATCACTTGCCCGATGCTGGATCTTGTTGCCGGCACCTGTCCTGTCTATTCCCAGCGCCCGGTGGCGTGCCGCACCTACGGCTATTACGTGCAGCGCGATAAAGGTCTTTATTGTCAGGACATCGAGATCCGTGAGGCAGATGGCGCTCTGGCCGATGTGGTGTGGGGCAATCACGATGCCATCGATCAGAGCCTCGCTGGTCTCGGCGATAGCCGTGCGTTGACCGACTGGTTCACGCGTTGGTTGGCGGCCAGTCAGTAGTAGGGAAACTGCTTTCGCTTAAAGGTGTAAAACCTTCGCTGTCAGTTTCGACTGAAGCATTTCGATCAACTCTGGCTACTTGCCAGTATCTTTCCCACCACAACCGGATCGTGTTCGGTGCGCATGTTGCGGTGTAGTGTCTCTGCTTCCGGGTAGGCGGTGCGCATCATGCCCAGCCATTTCTTGAGCATGCCCGGCGCGTGCCTCGGGTCCATTCTGGCGACGAGCTGTTCGTAGTA